>JBILUV010000213.1:0-6361 GCA_044370825.1 Burkholderiales bacterium
AACGCCTGGTACTACAAGGCGAGCATCACGGGTGCGGCGACGGGGAAGCTCGCGGGCAAGAGGGTTGCGATCAAGGACAATGTCTGCGTGGCGGGCATACCGATGATGAATGGCGCCTCGATCCTTCAGGGCTACACGCCGGACGTCGATGCCACCATCGTTTCGCGCATTCTCGATGCCGGCGGCGAGATCGCAGGCAAGGTGCACTGCGAGTACTACTGTTTCTCGGGGGGGAGCCACACGGTGGCGACGGGGCGGCCGGTGGAGAATCCGTGGAAGCCGGGCTACAGCACGGGCGGGTCTTCCTCCGGATCGGCCGCCGTGGTGGCAGCAGGCGAGGTGCCGATGTCCATCGGTTGCGATCAGGCGGGTTCGATCCGCATACCGGCGTCCTACTCCGGCATCTGCGGGATGAAACCCAGCTACGGCCTCGTGCCATATACGGGGATCATGGCCATAGAGCCTGCCATAGATCACGCGGGTCCGATGACGCAGACGGTTGCGGACAACGCCCTGCTGCTCGAGGTGATTGCAGGTGCCGATGGCCTCGATCCACGGCAGAACGCACCGCGTGTCGCCGAGTACACGCAGGCGCTGACAGGCGAGGTGAAGGGGCTGCGGATCGGAGTCCTCAAGGAGGGCTTCGGACATCCCAACTCGGAGCCCGATGTCGACGCCAAGGTGCGGCAGGGAGCCGAATTGCTGCGCAAGCTCGGTGCCGAGGTGGTGGAGGTGTCGATTCCCATGCACAAGCTGAGTGTGCAGATCTGGACGCCGATCGGGGTCGAAGGGACCTCCCAGTTCATGATGCACGGGAACGGCTTCGGCACGGGCTGGCGTGGCTTGTACGTCAACAGCCTGGCCAGCGCGCACTCGCAGTGGCGCCACCGGGCCCACGAGCTTTCCGAGTCTCTGAAGTACGTGATCCTGCTTGGGCAGCACATGATCAATACCCACCAGGGCCGCATGTACGCCAAGGCGATGAACCTGTCGCGCAAGCTGACGGCCGCCTACGACGCCACGCTCGAGAGTGTCGACCTCCTGCTGATGCCGACTCTGCCGCTGAAGGCCACGCCCATTCCGCCGGCAGACGCTCCGCGCAAGTTGGTCGTGCAGCGGGCCCACGAGATGTTCCCCAACACTGCGGCGTTCGACATCACGCCGCATCCGGCGATGACGATTCCCTGCGGACTGAGCGATGGTCTTCCCATCGGCCTGATGTTCGTCGGCCGCCAGTACGAGGAGTCGACGATCTACCGGGCTGCCTACGCCTTCGAGCAGGCCGAGGATTGGCGGACCCTGTAGCGGTAGCGCTCCCGGACTCACGGGGGCTGACCGGGTCTCGCTTGTCGTCTGGACACCGGCCCGGGCTTGCCGACAGGTCTGCTGACCATCAGCCGGCCGGCACTGCGGGCGGCGAAAGGCTGCTCACGTAGAATCCGGGGTTTTCTCCGGACATCCTGCCTCCCATGATCCGCACCCGTTTCGCGCCCAGCCCCACCGGCTACCTGCACATCGGAGGGGCCCGTACGGCCCTGTTCTCCTGGGCCTATGCCCGGCGTCACGGCGGGCAGTTCGTGCTCCGCATCGAGGATACCGACACCGAGCGGTCCACCGCGGCATCCACCCAGGCAATCCTGGATGCGATGGACTGGCTCGGGCTGGAGTACGACGAAGGCCCGTTCTACCAGATGCAGCGGCTGGAGCGGTATCGCGAGGTGGTGGACCAGCTTCTTGCCGAGGGCAAGGCCTACCGTTGCTACGCCTCCCGGGAGGAACTGGACGAGATGCGCGAGCGGCAGCGTACGGCCGGGCTCAAGCCCCGCTACGACGGACGCTGGCGGCCGGAGAACGCCGCTGGGCGTACGCCCCCTGCGGGCGTGGCTCCGGTGATCCGCTTCCGCAATCCCGATGCCGGGGTGGTGGGCTGGGACGATCTGGTCAAGGGCCATATCGGCTTTGCCAACGAGGAGCTGGACGATCTGGTCATCATGCGCGCCGACGGTGTGCCGACCTACAACTTCGGCGTTGTCATCGACGACTGGGACATGAACATCACCCACGTCATCCGCGGGGACGACCACGTCAACAACACGCCGCGTCAGATCAACATCTACCGCGCCCTCGGCGCACCGGTGCCGCACTTCGGCCATGTGCCGATGATCCTTGGCGAGGACGGCGAGCGCCTGTCCAAGCGCCACGGTGCGGTGAGCGTGATGCAGTATTTCGACGACGGCTATCTGCCCGAGGCGCTGAACAACTATCTCGCGCGTCTGGGGTGGTCGCACGGTGACGACGAGGTGTTCAGCCTCGAGCAACTGGTGGAATGGTTCGACCTCGGCCACATCAGTCGCAGCCCGGCCAAGTTTGGTCCCGAGAAGCTGCTCTGGCTCAACGCGCACTACCTCAAGCAGGCCGACGACGCACGGCTGGCGTCGCTGGCGGCGCCATTCCTGGCGAAGGACGGTTGTGATCCGTCGCAGGGGCCGGAGCTGGCCAAGGTGGCGGCGCTGCTCAAGGAGCGGGTCAGCACCGTGAAGGAACTGGCGGATGCTGCGGTGTACTTCTACCGACGGCTGGAGGCGCGCCCCGAGGCTACTGCGCAGCACTACGGGCCCGGCGTCGGCGAGGCTTTGGATGCTTTGCGCGCGCGTCTGGTTGCCGTGGAGTGGACGCGGGCCACCATCGGCGAGGCCATCAAGCTCACCGCCACGGAGCGGGGCTGGAAGATGCCGCGCGTGGCCATGCCGCTGCGGCTGGTGGTAACGGGCGAGACGCAGACGCCGGCCATCGACGCTGTGCTGGAGTTGCTCGGGCGCGACGAGTCGCTGGCGCGCATGGATGCGGCGCGGGCCGGCATTCCAGACTGATGCAGGACGATTTCCGGAGGCTTGCATGAATCCGACGCTCTTCACCCCGCTGGCCATCGGTCCGGTCACGGTGCCAAACCGTATCGCGGTGGCACCGATGTGCCAGTACAGCGGTCACGACGGCTGCATCGATGCGGACTGGCATCCGCAGAACCTGATGAATCTCGCCATGTCCGGCGCCGGGCTGGTGATGATCGAGGCCACGGCGGTCGAGAGACGCGGGCGCATCACCCACGGGTGCCTCGGGCTGTGGTCGGACGACACCCAGGCCAGTCTGGCCCGCATGCTCGCGGCGGCGCGGCGCGTGGCGCTGCCCGGCACGCGCTTCGGGATCCAGCTCGCGCATTCCGGTCGCAAGGCCTCGGCGCAGCGACCCTGGGAAGGCGGGCGGGCGCTCGGTCCGGAGGATGATCCCTGGCCTGCGGTGGCGCCGTCGGCCGTGGCGTTCGACGCAACGTGGCCCACGCCGCAGGCACTGGACGATGCCGGTCTGGCGAGGGTGCGGGATGCCTTCGTGTCCGCTGCGCGGTGCGCGGTGACCCTTGGCCTGGAGGTGATCGAACTGCATGCGGCGCATGGCTATCTGTTGCATCAGTTCACCTCGCCGTTGTCGAACCGGCGGACGGATCGCTACGGCGGCAGCCTGGAGAACCGGCTGCGCTTCCCGCTGGAGGTGTTCGAGGCGGTGCGGCGGGTGGTCCCTGAAGGCGTGGCTCTGGGGGCGCGCATCACGGGCACCGACTGGACGCCCGAGGGGCTCGGCGTGGAGGACGCGGTGGTGTTTGCCGGAGAATTGCGCCGCCTGGGCTGCGATTACGTGTGTGTAACGAGCGGCGGCATCGCGCTGGGCATTTCCATCCCCGTCGGCCCGGGCTATCAGGTGCCGCTGGCGCAGCGGGTGAGGCAGGGCGCAGGGATCGTGACGCGGGCGGTTGGGCTCATCGTACAGCCGCAGCAGGCGGAGGAGATCGTCGCGTCGGGTCAGGCGGACCAGGTGGCGATCGCTCGTGGCTTCATCGACGATCCGCGCTGGGGCTGGCACGCAGCCCAGGCGCTGGGTGCTCCGTTCGATCTGCCGCCGCCTTACGACAGGATCCGTCCTTCCAGCTGGCCGGGCGCGGCGCTGGCGCGGCCGAAGGGATGAGGGCGGGGCAGCGCTGACTTGGGTGGGACGCTGAACCGGTACTGAAGCGGATGGTCGCCGCGTTTGGGGATGTGCCGTGCTACCTGCCCGTCGGGAGCACCTGACCGACCTCGGAGGGCTCCGCACCGGCGTTGCGCACCGGTGGCAGGCAGGCGACGGCCTCGAAGTCCTTCGCCATGCTCTCGGTCCTCTCCAGTACCTTGCGGCGCTGCTGCTCGGTCATGAGGGCAGAGACCTCGGAGACCATCGCGAAGGTGCGCGCGCGGTTGCCATCGAGCATCTCGACCAGCTCGGGGGTATACCAGCGCTCGGGGTCCGACATCAGCGCGGTGAGCCGGGTGCCCAGCCGTTCAGAGTCGTCGCGGCGGGCCAGTGCGCTGCGCAGCCGCTTCTGCCAGCGTTCGCGGCTCGTCAGCATCTCCGCCTGGGTGGGCTCGAGGCTCGCGCTCCAGCGGTCCACCACCTGACGCTGTTGCGGCGTCAGCGGCCCGGCCCAGAACTCCAGGCGCTCGCGGGTTCGGCTGGCGCGCTTCGCCACGACGTCCGGGTAGGCGACATCGACGAAATCGCGTCGGTACTTCCGGTTGCTCTTGTCCATCGCCTGGGCGAGTTCGTCGAGCTGACGTTCGGTGAGGCTGTGCGCCAGGCCAGCGAACCGCGGGCCGGCTTCCCCGGCCATCACACGCCCGAAATGCCGCACGTTGGCAAAGCGCGATGCCACCTGTTCCGGCGTCACGCCATCGCGCAGTTCGGCGCCCACCTGGCGCAGCCAGGCGGCGTAGCCGGCGACCTGGGTCCGGCAGTGCCACTGCTTGAACTCGGAGACCTGACTCGCGAGCGCGTCGGACTGGCGTCGGTCCAGGGGCAGGTAGCTCTCCAGCGTCCAGGCGACCACACGCTCCGCCTGACCGTAGCCGAACTGGATGCGCGTGCAACCCGCCGCGGTGAGTGCAACGGCGAGAACGGCGACGGATGTGAAGCGGAACAGTCTCATCACTGTAGCTCGGACCGCTCGGCGTGAGGGGGGTTCCGAGGCCGGCGTCGATGGTTGCATTCGCGACCCGGGGTGGTGGGCGTGGCGTCGGCCTGCTCTGGCGCCGAGGCAGCGACAGTGGAATTCAAGGCACAGGCAGCGGGCAGGTGTTTTTGGGGTCGAAAACAGGGCTTTAAGCTCAAAAAAGGCCTGTTTTTGAGGGGTAAAGTGCCATTGTTCAGACACTTACCTTGGTCCGACCCCAATCAGGGGATGTTCAGGGTTTTGTGGGTCTGCACGCTGAGGCGCCAGCGGGGGTGGGCGAGGCAGTAGTCGATGGCGAGGCGGGTGTTGGCGTCGCGTGCGGGGCCGTCCATGGGCTGAAGGAGGAAGTGTTCGAAGGACAGGTGGGCGAAGGCTTCGGGGGCGGCGTCGGGCTGGGGGTGGACGAGCTTGAGTTCGTTGCCGCTGGTGAGCACCAGGTGGGCGCCGGCCTTGGGGCTGACGCAGATCCAGTCCAGTCCGGGCGGGGCCGCCTGCGTGCCGTTGGTCTCGACGGCGACGGCGAAGCCGCGGGCGTGCAGGGCGTCGACGGCTGCCGTGTCGAGCTGGAGCAGGGGTTCGCCACCGGTGCAGACCACGAGCCGGCGGCCGTCTGAGGGGTCGCCGCGCCAATGGGTGGCGATGGCGTCGGCGAGGCTCTTTGCGTCGGCGAAGCGGCCGCCTCCCGGGCCATCGGTACCGACGAAGTCTGTGTCGCAAAAGCGGCATACGGCGCTTGCGCGGTGGCGCTCCTCGCCGGACCAGAGGTTGCAGCCGCTGAAGCGGCAGAACACGGCTGGGCGGCCGGCCTGGGCGCCTTCCCCCTGCAGGGTGTAATAGATCTCCTTGACGCTGTATGCCATGGCGTGGGCTGCCCGGGAGGGCCGGTCAGATGGGCAGGGCGGGACCTTCTTCGGCCCAGCCGAGGAGGGTGCCGCAGCCGCGGGTCTGGTAGAGATCGACGCGATCCAGCGCGGGCAGCAGGGGCGCGGCCTCGGCGCGGATCCACCGCGCCAGGCTGGCGGTGTCACTGTCGGCGGCGCCGGCAAGTTCGTGCAGGGGGTGATGATCGAGTCGGCGGAAGATCGGGTCGAACAGGGTCTTCACGTCGCCAAAGTCGATGGTCCAGCCCATGACCTGATCCAGCGGCGCGTGCAGGTGCAGGCGCAGGGTGAAGGTGTGGCCGTGGATGCGGCGTCGCCGGTCGCCCTCGGGCGCGTGGCGCAGGCGCACGGCGCTGTCCAGGGTGAGTTCCTTCCAGATGCGGTAGTGGCTGCCGTCGTAGTGGGCGCCGCAGCTCGCGGTTTCGTAAACGGTGACCCACGACAGCTC
>JBILUV010000286.1:0-4384 GCA_044370825.1 Burkholderiales bacterium
GCGACGCTGTCGGCGGTGCGCACCTCCAGCCCCCATTGACGCAGCAGGTCTCCCAGGGCGGACAGGACCGCGGGATCGTCGTCGACGGCCAGCACCCGTGCCCCGGCCAGGGGCACGGCGGGGGCGGACGCGGTCGATTCGGGCGTGGTGGCGGTGGCCGCCGGCAGGGCGGATACGGCCTCAGGCGTGAAGTGCAGGGCGAACACGCTGCCCCGGCCGGGTGCGGAGCGCAGCGACACGGTGGCACCCATGAGGCCGGTGAGGCCGCGCACGGTGGCCAGACCGAGACCGAGGCCGCGGTCGCGCCCGGTGTCGGGCTGCGGCAGCCGTTGGAACTCCTGGAACACCGTCTTGTGATGCTCGGGGGCGATGCCGCAGCCGCTGTCGCGCACCTCGAGGGTGAGGGAGCGGGCGCGCCAGGCGACCAGGACGCCGCCTGAGGCGGTGGCCTCGAGGGCGTTGGTGACCAGATTGGAGGTGACCTGCCACAGGGCGAGGCGGTCGGCGAGCAGGACGGCGGAGGTGGGTCGGCAGCGCAGCCACAGGCCGCGGGCCTGGGCCTGGGGCTGGAACTGGTCCTCGATCTGGGCGAAGAGCGCGGCCAGGGGCACGGGCGAGGGGGAGAGCACGCGGGTGCCTGCGTCGAGATGGGCGCGGTCGAGCAGGGCGTTGAACATGGAGGACAGTTGCCGGGTGCACTCGCGCATGCGCTCGAGGTGTGGCGACTCGGTGTCCTCGCGGCCTGGTCGTCGCAGGGCCTCGAGGGTGAGGGAGATGGCGTGCAGCGGCTGCCGCAGGTCGTGGGTGGCGGCGGCGAGGAAGCGCGCCTTGGCGCGGTTGGCCTCCTCGGCCTGGAGGTGGGCGGCGCGTGCGGCCTCGGTCTCGACGGCGAGGCGTCGGGCAAGTTCCTCGTTCTCGAAGGCGGTGCGCACGGCCTGGCGCAGGCCACGGGCCTGGACGACGGAGAAGGGTAGCAGGAAGAGATAGAACAGGATCAGGCCGGCACCGATGCCGATGCCGGCGGTGTGACCGGAGCTCAGGTGCACCACGGCAGCCGGTGTCACCAGTGCCGCCCCGGAAAGCGCAAAGGCGAGCGGCGAGATGGTCGCGAGCGTCGCATAGATGCCGGCGCAGTAGATCACCAGCAGGGTGGTGTTGAGGTAGAGCAGTTCCGGCGTGGGTGACAGGAGCCAGGGCACCAGACCCGCGGGGGCCGTGGAGAGCACATCGGCGATGAGAATGCGCAACCCGTGCAGCGCGGGGGACACCCGGTCCGGCGCCGGCCCGAATCGGCGCACCACCAGGGCGAACACCAGGAAAGCGGTGTTCGTCCCGAACCAGAGGCTGGTCCAGGAGAGCAGGGTGGGGCGAGCCACCGTGCTCCAGTGGATCCAGACGACCAGCGCCAGGGCGCCGTAGTTGGTGACTATGCCGGGGAAATCCTGGTCCTGGAGCAGCCGCGCGATGTGTGCCTGGACGCGCGCCGCCAGCGGGTCAGCACTCCGGGAGGGCCCATCGGATGGCGGGCGGACGGGTGCGACGACGTCGGTTTCGGGCTGCGGGGACACGGCCTGCGATCTCCAGGGTGGGCGTGGCGGCGCGTTCACGAGGGAGCGTGCGGCGACCCGCGGCCGCGCGGCACCGGGTCGCGCAAGTTGCCCGCCTGATTCGCCCGCTGATCGACGCGACGAGGCTGGATTGTTGCGTCCGGCGTGTGCGAACACAAGGAACACCCGTTCTTCCGCTGCATCGGCGCCGATGGGGCAGCGGGTCGCGGGTGAAGGCGCGCAAGCCCGATGCTGGCGGCGGTCCGGGTGATCCCGTTCACGAGGTGTGCCGGCCGCCGCAGGGAAACTACCGCCGCAGCCCGCAAGCATCGGCAGCGGTTGCCGTTACCTGCAGCATGGCCGGACGGTCGTCCCCGCGATGACGGACCGGCGTGACGTGCCCCGGGGTGCCTCAAGCTCCAGGCCACCGCGTTCATCAACCATCTGCCGGGCCGGCGCGCCCGGTCCGTCCAGGAGAGCAAGTCATGGCCGAAGCATCCCAGGCACCCGCGAAGACCGCCGACCCCGCCGCCGCCCCGAAAGTGAAGTGGGACACCTCGGCGTTGAAGAGCAGCTACTGCAACTTCGTCAACGCCACCAGCACGCGCGAGGAGGTGGTGCTGAACTTCGGCGTGAACCAGAACTGGGACCGCATGGCCAGCGAGGTCGAGATCGAACTGGCGCATCGCATCATCCTCAGCCCCTTCGCCGCCAAGCGGCTCACCGACCTGCTGCAGAAGCTGATGGCGGAGTACGAGGGCCGGTATGGGGAGATGAAATAGGCGGCAGGCGATGGGGGATGGGCATTGGGCAATAGCCCATGGTGGCTCGGCGATTGCGGCCGGGCGCAAGCCTTGGGCGCTATGTCCCTGGGGCGGCGGGAGCGGGCGGGTGCTTTGTTGCCAGCCTTTCCCGCAGCGCGGTCTTCAGTACCTTGCCGTAGTTGTTCTTGGGCAATGACTCGACGAAGAGATAGCGCTTTGGCCGCTTGAAGCGGGCGATGGCCTCGAGGCAGGTGCGATCCAGGGCGGCTTCGTCAGCCTGGGCGCCGGGGCGCAGCACGACGAACGCCACCACCTCCTCACCCCAGTCGGCGTTGGGCGCACCCACCACCGAGACCTCGGCCACGGCCGGGTGGGTGAGCAGGACTTCCTCGACCTCGCGCGGATAGATGTTGGAGCCGCCGCTGATGATGAGATCCTTCGAGCGGTCGAGCAGCGTCAGGAAACCGTCCTCGTCCAGGGCGCCGACGTCGCCGGTGAACAGCCAGCCCGCGCGCAGCGTGCGTGCCGTCGCCTCGGGGTTGCGCCAGTAGCCTGCCATCACGGTCTCGCCGCGGACCAGCACCTCGCCCGGGGTGCCAGCGGGCACGGGGCGTGCCTCGTGGTCGGCGACCCGCACCTCGACGCAACTGTGCGCGACGCCGACCGAGGCGATGCGGGCGGCGTGGCGCGGGTGCGCGCGATCCAGCAGGTGGGCGCGCGACAGCGCGGTGATGGTCATCGGGCTCTCGCCCTGGCCGTAGATCTGCACGAAGCGCGGCCCCATCACCGCCATGGCGCGCTCGATGTCCGCGGCGTACATCGGTCCGCCGCCGTAGACGATGGTCTTGATGCCCGAGGGGTCGGCGCCGGTGGCGGCGGTGTGGTCCACGAGGCGCTTGACCATGGTGGGCGCGGCGAACATCGACACGTTCCGGTGCAGCGCCGACAGCGCCAGGATCTCCGCCGGCTCGAAGCCGCGGCTCTCCGGCACCACGTGGCGTGCACCGACCAGCACGAGAGGAAAGGCGTACATGCCGGCGCCGTGCGACATCGGGGCGGCGTAGAGGATGGCATCCGCGGCCGTCGCGGTGTCGACGTCCGTGAAGTAGGCCAGGGTCATGGCCAGCAGGTTGCGATGGGTCTGCATCACGCCCTTGGGCTGGCCGGTGGTGCCCGAGGTGTAGAACAGCCAGGCGAGATCGTCCGGGGCGCGGTGCACGGCCGGTGCGCCGTCGCCCGCCAGCATGACACGGTAGTCGGCGCCTTCGACGTCCACCACCAGGGACAGGTCTGCCAGCCCCGCGAGTTGCGGCGACAAGGCATCGCCGACGTCACGCGACAGGAACAGCGCCCGTGCCCCGCTGTTCTCGAGGATGAAGCGCACCTCGCGCGGATGGAGCTTGCAGTTGACCGGGACCACCGCCAGACCGGCGCTCCAGGCCCCGAACAGCACCTCCAGGAAGGCCGGGCAATTGGTCATGAACAGCGCCAGCCGGTCGCCGGGCAGGAGGCCTTGCCGCGCCAGATGGCCAGCGATGGCCCCGGCGCGGCGCGCCAGTTCGCCGTAGGTGGCGTGTGGTCGCGTGCCGACGAATACGGCGTCGGTGGCCGGATGCAGGCGAGCGGTGCGCAGCAGCAGCTGGGCTAGATTCATGACGGCAGGTCCGGAACTCGGAGGCGCGAGTGTAGCGTCGCTGCGCCCGACGGCGCCGTGCAGTCATGCCAGGCCCACCCCTTGCACCATCGGCTCCGGTCTCCCGTTCGCTCCTCCATGAAGGCCCTGTCACGCCAACTTCCGCCGCCCTGTTCCGCGAGCATGGGTACATGACCACCCCAGCGGAATGGGGTTTCGGAACGGGCATGATCTGTCCCGTGCCGATGCCCTCTGTCCGGCGTGCCGATCCGGCTCCTGATCGCCTCCCCAAGGAAACCTTCATGCAGGAAGTGCCCGCTCTCGACGAGCTTGAAACCCGCCTCTGGACCGAACTGGTCCGCGCAAGCGCCGACCGTCATCATGAATGGCGCACGCCGGTGCTGGCCAGCGTGGATGCCGATGGTGCACCCCAGGCGCGG
>JBILUV010000030.1:0-20813 GCA_044370825.1 Burkholderiales bacterium
CTTGACCGCAGGCTTGCCCAGGGTCGCCGGCGGTTGCCGCGTCTGGCGCTGCGCCAGACCGAGACGTCGCGCCCAGCCGTGGGCGAAACGCTGCGCCCGGTAGCCCCATTGGATCATGGCGGTGCGGGCGAGCTTGATGGTCGCCGGGTCCGTGGCGTTGAGGAAGAACATCGCCGCCGCGGTGCCGGGATTGAACTTCTTCCGGCCCTGGGCGCGCAGGAAGCCGCGCATCGCCATGGACACGTTGCCGAAGTCGATGTCGACCGGGCAGGGGTTGGCGCACTTGTGGCACACGGTGCAGTGGTCGGCGACGTCCGAGAATTCGTCGAAATGCATCAACGACACGCCGCGCCGCGTCTGCTCCTCATACAGAAACGCCTCGATCAGAAGTGAGGTGGCAAGGATCTTGTTGCGCGGCGAGTACAGCAGGTTTGCCCGGGGGACGTGGGTTGCGCAAACCGGCTTGCACTTGCCGCAACGCAGACAATCCTTGATGGAGTCGGAGATCTGGCCGATGGCGCTCTGCTCGAGGATCAGGCTCTCAAGCTCCAGGAGCTTGAACGACGGGGTGTAGGCCTTGTCCAGATTCGCTCCGGGCAGCAGCTTTCCGGCATTGAACCGGCCTTCGGGGTCGACCCGCTGCTTATAGGCCCGGAAGGCCTCGATCTCGCCGGACTCGAGGAAGTCGAGCTTGGTGATGCCGATGCCGTGCTCTCCGGAGATGACACCACCCAGGGCCTTGGCCAGCGCCATGATGCGCGCCACGGCCGCGTTCGCCTCCTGCAGCATGGCGTAGTCGTCGGAGTTGACAGGAATGTTGGTGTGCACGTTGCCATCGCCGGCGTGCATGTGCAGGGCGACGAACACGCGGCTCTTCAGGACCCGGAGGTGGATCGCGTCGATCTCGTCGCGGATTGCATCGAAGGCCCGGCCGTCGAACACCTGCATCAGGGGCTCGCGGACTTCGCGCTTCCAGGACACCATCAGACTGTGGTCCTGCAGGGCACGGAACACACTGTCCTGCCGACCCGAGAGCGCCGCCGCCTCCCCGGCCGCGTCGCCAAGGAAGCGCACCCAGGCGTCCACCGGCTCGTCCAGATTGTGCAACAACCACTGCCAGCGCTCACGGGCATCCCGGCAGAGGGCACGGGCGGTCTCCGGAATGCTGTCCAGGAGGTCAGCGGCCGCGACGCCCTCTCCATCCTGGTTCACCGGCAACGGGCCGACAAGCCAGGCCTCGAGTGCCGCCATGAGCACGATCTTGTTGCGCAGCGACAGTTCGATGTTGATGCGCTCGATGCCGTCCGAGTACTCGCCCAGCCGCTCCAGCGGGATGACGACGTCCTCGTTGATCTTGAAGGCGTTGGTGTGCTTCGCGATGGCGGCCGTGCGGGCACGGTCGAGCCAGAACTTCTTGCGCGCCTCGGCGGACACTGCAATGAAACCCTCGGCGCCGCGGGCGTTTGCGATGCGCACGATCTGAGAGGCGGCTGCGCCGGCGGCGATGTCGTCATCGGCGGCGATGTCGGCCAGCAGAACCATCTTGGGCTTGACACCGCGTCTCGCCTTGGTGGCATAGCCCACCGCCTTGACGTAGCGCTCGTCCAGATGCTCGAGGCCGGCCAGTACGGCCCCGCCCGGACGCGCGTCCATGTGACGCTTGATCTCCACGATGGAAGGCACGGCGTCACGCACCTGACCGAAGAATTCCAGGCATACCGTGCGCACGTGCGTCGGCATGCGGTGCAGGATGAAGGTCGCCGAGGTGATGATGCCGTCGCAGCCCTCCTTCTGGATGCCGGGCAGACCGGAGAGGAACTTGTCGGTGACGTCCTTGCCCAGGCCAGCCTTGCGGAAGCGCGCCCCGGGAATCTCCAGCACCTCGGCGTCGCCCTCGGGCGTACGGCCATCCTGCCGGAAGCGGCTGATTGCGAACCGCGCTACCTCCGCGTCGTGGATGCGCCCCAGATTGTGGTCCAGTCGCACCACCTCCATGAGCCGGCCCTGCGGGTCGACCATCCGCCAGGAGGCCAGGTTGTCGAGCGCGGTACCCCACAGGACGGCCTTCTTGCCGCCCGCATTCATCGCCACATTGCCACCGATGCAGGAGGCGTCTGCCGAGGTGGGGTCGACCGCAAACACCAGACCCGCGGCCTCGGCGGCCTCCATCACCCGCCTCGTGACCACACCAGCGCCGCAGGCGATCGTGGACACCGGCCGGTCGACGTCGGGGAGCGCGGTGGTCACCACCTCACCGAGACGGTCGAGTTTCTCCGTGTTGATCACGGCGGAGCGTCGCGTCAGCGGCACCGCGCCACCGGTGTAGCCAGTGCCACCGCCGCGGGGAATGATGGTCAGCCCGAGTTCGATGAGCGCGCGCACCATTTCCGTGACCTCTTCCTCGGTGTCCGGATACAGAACCACGAAGGGGTACTCGACGCGCCAGTCGGTGGCATCGGTCACATGGGACACGCGTGCGAGGCCATCGAAAGCGACGTTGTCCTTGCGCGTCACCCGGGCCATGCGCTTCGAGACCTTCTGTCGCAACGCGGTGGTCTGCTCGAACTCGCGCTCGAAGCGCGCTACCGCCTGGTGCGACAGGTCCAGCAACTCGGTGACGCGCCCATCCTCGGCGGCGCGGCGCCGGGCGATCTCCCTCAATCTGTGGTGCAAGGCCTCGACCAGAGCCGCCCGGCGGCGCCGGTTCGCCAGCAGATCGTCCTCGAGGTAGGGATTGCGGCTGACCACCCAGATGTCCCCGAGAACCTCGAACAGCATTCGCGCCGAGCGGCCGGTGCGGCGCTCACCACGCAGGTGCTCGAGCAGCATCCACGCACGCTCCCCGAGCAGACGGATGACGATCTCGCGATCGGAAAACGAGGTGTAGTTGTAGGGAATCTCCCGCAGTCGCGATGCTGTCTGGGGAGCAAGATCGAGTGGATTCACAGGTCGGACCGCCGGTTGTTTATCGAAGGATTGTAGCGGAGCATGTTGCGCCGCCACATGCGTGATTCCACGCCGGAGCGCGCGCCTGGGCGCCTCGTCTGCACTCAGGCCATGGCGACCACCACCCAGTAGCGGGCCAGTTTGCCAATGCCCATGAGGGCGAGACTGCTCCACGGGTTCAGGCGCAACCACCCGGCCCCCACGCACAAGGCATCACCCACCACCGGAAGCCAGCTGCCGAGCAGGGCGATCACTCCCCATCGGTGCAGCCACGCCAGGGATCGTGGCAGGTGGCGCCGGGGTACGAACCGCCCCATAGCGTAGGACGTCATGCCGCCGAGGGTGTTCCCCAAGGTGGCCACCGCCAGGGCTGCAAGGCCGTGCTCAGGCCAGGTGTGCACCACCGACCACAGCACCACCTCCGAGCCGCCGGGCAACAGGGTTGCCGACACGAAACTGGAGGCGAACAGGCCACCCAGGGCGAATTGGACGGCATCGAGAGATGGCAACACGCGTCAGGTGTCCGCCAGCGCGACGCGATGCCGCGCCCGGTCGATCCGCACGCCAAGGGGATGCACCGGCGACAGACACAAAAAAAAGGCGACCAGAGGTCGCCTGAAATCGCGTTTGCCAGGGAGAAACGCTACGTCGATCGGGCAACGCCTGCGTGAGCAGACATCCCCCGACGAACTAAAGATAGTCTCCCGCGTCGAATTAGTGAAATGAGTAATTTTAATGAAAACCATAGAGAGAATACGATGAACCCCCCACTCAAGAGAAAGCGAGGCATCCACGCGACGCTGCGCCAGTTGCGGGTATTCGAAACCGTCGCCCGACAAGGGAGTTTCACCCGTGCGGCTGAAGAACTCCACCTGTCGCAACCCACGGTGTCGATGCAGGTCAAGCAACTCACCGAGGCCGTCGACCAGCCGTTGCTCGTTACGGCCGGCCGGCGGGTGCAACTCACCGAACTGGGGCAGGAGCTCTACCGCACCGCACGCGACATGTTCGGCCTTTGGGAGCGCTTCGAGATGCACGCCGACAATATGCGCGGCCTTCGCAAAGGCTGCCTGCGCCTGTCGTGCGTGACCACCGCCAAGTACTTCGTGCCCCGTCTCCTGGGGCCCTTCTGCGAGCGACACCCGGGCATCGACATACGCCTGGAGATCTGCAACCGTGATGGCATCGTCGAGCGCCTCGCCCGCAATGACGATGATCTGTACGTCATGAGCGTGCCACCGCAACATCTCGACATCGCCTGCCACCCCTTTCTGGACAACCCCATGGTGGCGGTGGCGCCCGCCAGTCATCCCATGGTCGGTCATGCGCCAATCACCCTCGCCCAACTGGGGGCTCAGCGCATCCTGTCTCGGGAACGCGGATCCGGCAGCCGCATGGCGATCGAGCGGCACTTCCGCGAGCATGGGGTGGAGTTCATGCCGAAAATGGAGATCGGATCGACCGAGGCCATCAAGCAGGCAGTGATCGCAGGTCTCGGCGTGACGCTGATGCCGTTGCACGCGATACTGATGGACCCGATGACCGGACAGCTGGCGATGCTCGACGTGGAGACCCTTCCGATCCCGGGCGCGTGGTTCGCAGTGCATCCCGGAAACCGGCGCCTGTCGATCGTCGCGCAGGCTTTCCTGCATTACCTGGTGACCGAGGGTGCAGAACTGATGAAGCGGTTCGAGCAGCACGCCACCACAGCCCGCAGCCTGGTTGCCGCCCCGGCCGGTCAGCTCTCGGGTGGGTCGCAGTAACTCGACCATTCAGCGATCAGGTCGAGGGCAAGCTGCCGGCGCACGCCGTATTTCATGCCGCGCATCATGTGGGCCTCGTTCGTTCCCACCACCGCGATCTTGCGAAAGTAGCCCACGTGGTCGAGCGCGCCATCGAGCTTGTCACCGGCCTTGAGAACGACCGGTGTGGCCTTGTAGACGATGCCATGCCCGTCCTCGTTGCGGGTGAGTATGAAATCGCACTTCGCGTCGGTCCAGACGACGTCGGCGACGACCGCCCCGGCCTGCAAGGGTACGAGGGTCGACACCAGCGACAGCAGACGCAGCACGCGCCCGCGGACACGGGCACATTTCGGGCTCAGGGTGTGGCGGAACATGCTCGATGGAACCTGCGGCGGAATGAGGTGGCGGGGACCATACCGCAAGCCCCGGGAGGGAGCAATGGCGGTCGGACGCAACCCACGCCTTTCCGCGATAATCCATCCGGTGCCCTGGATGTCCCACCAGGCCGGAACAACGATGAATTCCTTTCTGCTCGAAGGCCTCAACCCCCAGCAGCTCGAAGCGGTGACCCTGCCCGACGTCTCGGCCCTGATCCTCGCGGGGGCGGGCAGCGGCAAGACGCGCGTACTCACCACCCGCATCGCCTGGCTCATCCAGACTGGCCACGCCAGCCCCAGCGGATTGATCGCGGTGACCTTCACGAACAAGGCGGCGCGGGAGATGCTCACGCGCATCTCCGCCATGCTGCCCATCAACACGCGCGGCATGTGGGTGGGCACCTTCCACGGCCTGTGCAACCGCATGCTGCGCGCGCACCACCGCGACGCGGCCCTGCCGCAGAGCTTCCAGATCCTGGACTCCCAGGACCAGCTTTCGCTGGTGAAGCGCGTCATGCGCAGCCTCGGCGTCGACGAGGAGCGCTATCCGGCCCGTCAGGCCCAGTGGTTCATCAATGGCGCGAAGGACGCCGGGCTGCGCGCCTCCCGGGTCGAAACGCCGGATGACTTCTCGCGCCGCCTGCGGGATGTCTACGAGGCCTATGACCGCCAATGCCAGCAGGAGGGGGTGGTCGACTTCGCCGAACTGCTGCTCCGGGCGTACGAACTACTGAGCCGGAACGAGGTGCTGCAGGAGCACTATCGCGCCCGGTTCCGGCACATCCTGGTGGACGAATTCCAGGACACTAACCGACTCCAGTATGCGTGGCTCAAGCTGCTCGCCGGGCGCGACAACGCGGTGTTCTCCGTCGGCGACGACGACCAGTCCGTGTATCGCTTCCGCGGTGCGGAGCCTGGCAACATGCGCCACTTCGAGCGCGATTTCGCCGGTGGACGGGTCATCCGGCTGGAGCAGAACTACCGGTCCCACGGCAACATCCTCGACGCCGCCAACGCCCTCATCGCCCATAACCGCGGCCGGCTGGGCAAGAACCTCTGGACCTCTGAAGGCGGCGGTGAGCCGCTGCGCGTTTATGAAGCCCCTTCAGACCTCGACGAGGCGCGCTTCATTGTCGACGAAATCCGCGCCATGCGCGCCGAGGGCGTGCGCAGCGACGCGATGGCGGTGCTCTACCGATCCAACGCGCAGTCGCGCGTGCTCGAGCACGCACTCTTCAACGCCGGGCTCGCCTACCGCGTCTACGGCGGGCTGCGATTCTTCGAGCGGCAGGAGATCAAGCACGCGCTGGCCTACCTGCGCCTGGTAGCCAATCCGGAGGATGACGGCGCCTTCCTGCGGGTGGTCAACGTGCCGGCGCGCGGCGTCGGCGCCCGCTCGGTGGAGTCACTTCAGGAAACCGCCCAGACACGAGGCATCAGCCTGTGGCAGGCCGGTTGCGCCCACGCGCCGTCCGGAAAGGCCGGCGCTTCGGTGGCGACCTTCATCCGCCTCATCGAGGGCCTGCGGGCGTCGGTGGCCGGCCTGCCACTCGCGGAGACGGTCCAGGCCGTGGTGGATGCCAGCGGGTTGAAGGACCTCTACCAGTCGGAGAAGGAAGGGGCGGATCGCATCGAGAACCTCGACGAGCTGGTCAACGCCGCGGCTGCCTTCAACGCCGAGGAGGTGTACGACCCGAACGCACCCGGCGGCGGACTGACCGACCCCGCCGACCCTGCGGCCGCCCTGAATGCCTTCCTCGCGCATGCCGCGCTCGAGGCGGGCGAGCACCAGGCGGGTGTCGGGGAGGACGCCCTGCAGCTCATGACCGTGCACGCCGCCAAGGGCCTGGAGTTCCACGCGGTGTTCGTCAGCGGGCTGGAGGAAGGGCTTTTTCCCCACGAGAACAGCGCCACCGAGGACGAGGGCCTGGAGGAGGAACGCAGGCTGATGTACGTCGCGCTCACACGCGCCCGGCGCCAGCTCTACCTGACCTTCGCGCAATCCCGGATGCTGCACGGCCAGACCCGCTACAACGTCGCGTCGCGCTTCCTGGGCGAGATTCCACCAGCCCTGCTCAAACGCGTAAACGCTCCGTTGGCCAGGGGCTTCGCCGGAGGAGCCTTCGGCATCCCGGCCAGGGTGTCGACCCTGGTCGCCGAACCAGTGGGCGGGGGCGGCTGGCGTGTCGGTCAGGGCGTGATGCACCCCAAGTTCGGCCATGGCGTGATCATCGCCGCCGAAGGCCGGGGCGCCGATGCGCGCGTACAGGTCAACTTCCGCGATGCCGGCATGAAGTGGCTCGCTCTCGAGTATGCCCGCCTTACGCCGGCCTGACCGTCCGGACACCCGCGCGGATCAAGCCTGTTCCGCGGCGCCGAAGATATCGCGGTAGCTGACGTACACGCTCGCCACCAGCAGGGGCATCAGGATCCAGAAGGCGGCTTCCATGGCCACCGGCGGTGCCATGCCGGTGACGGACAGCGCCACGAAGGTCACCGCGCCGACCCCTCCCAGCACGGCGCTGTAGAGCACGAAGGGCAGGCCGTTGCGCAGGATCGCCCTGAGCGAGGCGGCCAGTGCGCCGGGGGCGCGCAGACCGTCGAGAGTAACCGCGAGGGGCGCAAACCAGACCGCCATGGCGAGCGGGATGCCGATGGCCAGGATCACCACAAGAGCCAGGCTCATCCGGCTCTGCAGGGCGCCCGCGGCTTCGGGCGACAGCGAGCCCGGGCGGGTGATCGCCTCGGTGAACGCCTCCCCGCCGATGGCCAGCACCACCAGCATCAACATCATGTTGCCCATCAGGTTCAGACCGCCGATGGAGGCGAGATCCCCGACACGGCTGCGGAATCCCTCGAACAGCATGGTGACGGGGATCGGACGCCCGGCCTCCGCCTCGCGGCATGCGAGAGCCCACCCGGCCAGGATCACCGGCAGGAGCACCGCGACCGCGGCCATGAGCAGAGGATGCAGCGAGGAGACGCCGATGATGAGCCAGGTGATCGCGCTGAAGGCGATCCAGGTGATCGGCTTGCGCAGCACCAGCCGCCAGCCGTCCCGCACCCATTGCCAGCCATGGCTGGCGGGCACACGCCGGGGTAGGAGGGAAGTCGTCACGCGTCAGGGAAGCTGTGTTGAGGCATCGGGTCTGCCATAAGCGGCAACATGGTTGCGCAGTATGCGCTCGAACTGCCCGGGATCATGGGCATGGGTTAGTTCCCCGGGCCGGGGCAGATGATAGTCGTGCAGGCGCGAAACCCAGAAGCGCAGCGCCCCCGCACGCAGCATGGCCGGCCAGAGTTCCCGCTCCTCACCGTTGAACGGGCGGGTGGCATGGTAGGCCTTCAGCAGGGCCCGGCAGCGAACGGGATCCAGGACCTGCCGCTCCGTCATGCACCAGTCGTTGACCGTGATGGCGACGTCGTAGAGCAGGTCATCGACACAGGCGAAGTAGAAGTCAATGACGCCACCGATGACATCACCGTCGAACAGCACGTTGTCGCGGAACAGGTCCGCGTGCACCACGCCGCGGGGCAGCCGTGCGCGCAGCAGCGAGGCCTGAAAGGCAACCTCCTCCAGCAACAGGCGGCGATTGTCGTCGTCCAGAAAAGGTAGCAGCAATGGGACGGTCTCCTCCCACCAGAAGGTGCCCCGCAGGTTGTCCAGATGCCCAGGGTAGGAACGACCGGCCAGATGCAGATCCGCCAGCACCTCGCCGACGCGCGCGCAGTGCTGCTCGTCCGGCGTCATGACCGGCCGGCCAGGCAGCCGGGTCACGAGCGAGGCCGGCCGGTCGTTGAGCTGACCCAGGAAGCCATTGTCCAGATTGGACACCGGCCTCGGGCACGGCAGGCCGTGGTTGGCCAGATGCGCCATGAGTTCGAGATAGAAGGGAAGCTGTTCTGCGGTCAGCTTCTCGAACAGCGTCAGCACGAAGCGGCCCTGGGAGGTGGTGACGAAGTAGTTGGTGTTCTCGATGCCGGCCAGGATGCCCTGGCTGTCCTGCAGATGACCCACCGAATAGCCGGTCAGCCACTGGCGCAGTTCGTCGTCGGATACCGTGGTGAAGACGGACATGGCAACTCCTGGCGGACAGCCCTCAGGCGACGCGGCACGGCACGGCAGGCATCTGCATGGGGATACTCGCGCCCGTCACAGGTTCAGCACCGCTTCGAGTTCCGCCTCGGACAACTCGAAACCGCGATGCTCGTAGTGCGCGAATATGGCTTCCACTACACGCTCCGGCTCGTCGATGATGCGGATGAGGTCCAGGTCCGACGGGCTGATCATGCCGGCACCCACCAGGGTGGTGCGCATCCAGTCCACCAGCCCGCCCCAGAAATCGCTGCCGACGAGGATGATGGGCATGAGCCGATATTTGCGGGTCTGGACCAGCGTGAGCGCCTCCATCAGCTCGTCCAGCGTGCCGAACCCGCCCGGCATCACCACATAAGCCGCTGCGAACTTGACGAACATCACCTTGCGGACGAAGAAGTGGCGGAACGTCTGCGTCAGGTCCTGGTAGGCATTGACCCGCTGCTCGTGCGGTAACTGGATGTTCAGCCCCACCGACAACGACTTGCCGAAGAAGGCACCCTTGTTGGCCGCCTCCATCACGCCCGGGCCACCGCCGGAGACAACGGAGAAACCGGCGTCCGACAACAGGCGGGCGATGCGCTCGGTGAGCCGATAGTCCGGATGGTCCGGCGCTGTCCTGGCGCTGCCGAAGATGCTCACCGCCGGCCGGATGGCGCTCAGCCGTTCGGTCGCCTCGACGAACTCTGCCATAATCCCGAAGACCCGCCACGACTCGCGCGCGGTCCAGGATTGCTCGCGCATCTCTGGCGTGTGTTGCCCGGGGAGCTTCTTGCCGATCGTCATGTCGTTCCCTGGGTTGCCTGCCGCCGCCGTGCAGCGGACCCGCCTCAATCCGGATCACCGATGAAGACACTGCTGCTCGTGGACGGTTCGTCCTACCTGTATCGGGCCTTCCACGCCATGCCAGACCTGCGCAACCGCGCAGGTGAGCCGACGGGTGCCATCTACGGCGTGGTGAACATGCTGAGGCGGCTGCGGCGGGAAGTTCCGTCGGATTATATCGCCTGCGTGTTCGACGCGAAGGGCCGCACCTTCCGCGACGACTGGTTCCCGGAGTACAAGGCCCACCGGCCGCCCATGCCCGACGAGCTCGGCGCACAGATCGAGCCCATCCACGCCGTCGTGCGGGCCCTGGGCTGGCCGCTCCTGTCGGTCGAGGGGGTCGAGGCAGACGACGTGATAGGCACCCTCGCGGTCCAGGCTTCGGCTGCCGGCATGCGCACCGTGATCTCCACCGGCGACAAGGACATGGCGCAGCTGGTCAACGAGCACGTGTCCCTGGTCAACACCATGTCGGACGAGACCCTGGACAGCACCGGGGTGGCAGCGAGATTCGGCGTCGCACCCGAGCGAATCGTCGATTACCTGACCCTGGTTGGCGACGCCGTGGACAACGTGCCCGGCGTGGAGAAGGTGGGGCCCAAGACCGCCGCCAAGTGGCTGCAGCAATATGGCTCGCTCGACGAGGTCCTGGCCCGCAACGCCGAGATCGGCGGCGTGGTTGGCGACAACCTGCGCCGGGTGCTGGACTGGCTGCCACAGGCCAGGCGGCTGCTCACCATCCGCTGCGATGTCGCGCTGCCCTGCAGCGTGGAGGCCCTGATGCCGGCGACCGTGGATTCCGGCGAACTGGCCAGCCTGTTCGAGCGCTTCGAGTTCAGGAACTGGCTGCGTGAACTGCGCGACTCGGACAGCGCGGAGCCGTCCGGCGAGCGCCTGCAGGAGACGGCGGCGCCGCGTCCGCCCAGGCACTACGAGACCGTGTCGACCCGGGCAGACCTGCAACGCTGGCTCGCGCGCATCGAGGCCGCCGACCTGACCTGCATCGACACCGAGACCACCAGCCTCGACCCGCTGGCCGCCAGGATCGTCGGCATCTCGCTGTGCGTATCGCCGCACGAGGCGGCCTACATCCCGCTCTGCCACGACTACGCGGGTGCACCCGACCAGCTGCCGTTGCAGGTGACCCTCGAGGCGCTGCGGCCGTGGCTTGAGAACCCGGCGCGTCCGAAGCTGGGCCAGAACGCGAAGTACGACCTGCACGTGCTGCTCAACCACGGCATCGCCGCCCGTGGCTTCGTGCACGACACCCTGCTGCAGTCCTATGTGCTCGAGAGCCATCGGCCCCACGACATGGACAGCCTGGCGATGCGCCACCTGGGGGTGAAGACCATTACCTACGAGGAGGTCGCGGGCAAGGGGGCGGCCCAGATCGGGTTCGGGCAGGTGAGCGTCGAGCGCGCCACCGAATACTCGGCAGAGGACGCCGATGTCACGCTTCAGTTACATCTGGCCATGCAGCCGCTGCTGGAGGCCGAGTCCGCGCTCGTCAGGGTCTACCGCGACATCGAGATGCCAGTCATGGCCGTCCTGCTGGCGATGGAGCGCACCGGCGTGCTGATCGACACGGCGCGCCTGCAGGCCCAGAGCAGCCAGCTCGGCACGCGCATGCTGGAGCTGGAGCAGCAGGCGCACGAGCTGGCGGGCCAGCCCTTCAACGTCAACTCGCCCAAGCAGCTGCAGGAGATCCTGTTCGAGCGCCACAAGCTGCCGGTGGTCAAGAAGACCCCGGGCGGCACCCCGTCGACGGATGAGGAGGTGCTCGAGACCCTGGCGCTGGACCATCCCCTGCCCAAGCGCATCCTGGAATATCGGGCCATGTCCAAGCTGAAGTCCACCTACACGGACAAGCTGCCGCGCATGGTCAACCCTTCGACCGGGCGGGTACACACCAACTACGGTCAGGCCACCGCGGTCACCGGCCGGCTGTCCAGCACCGAGCCCAACCTGCAGAACATCCCAGTCCGCACGGCCGAGGGGCGGCGCATCCGCGAGGCCTTCATCGCCCCGCCGGGCAGCCGCATCGTCTCGGCCGACTACTCGCAGATAGAGCTGCGGATCATGGCCCACCTGTCGGGAGATGCATCACTGCTGCAGGCCTTCCAGGCGGGCGAGGATGTGCACCGCGCGACTGCGGCCGAGATCTTCGGCATCGCTCCGGCCGAGGTCGCTGCCGAGCAACGACGTTACGCCAAGGTCATCAACTTCGGCCTGATCTACGGCATGTCGGCCTTCGGGCTGGCCTCCCAGCTCGGCATCGAGCGCAGTGCCGCGCAGCAGTACATGGACCGCTACTTCGCGCGCTATACGGGAGTGGCGGAATACATGCGGCGCACCCGCCAGGCAGCGCGCGAAGACGGTTTCGTGCAGACCGTGTTCGGCCGCCGCCTGCATCTGCCGGACATCCGGGCGCAGAACCAGGGGCGACGGCAGGCGGCGGAACGTGCTGCCATCAACGCCCCCATGCAGGGCACGGCGGCCGACCTCATCAAGCTCGCGATGATCGCGGTCCAGGGCTGGCTGGAATCAGCCTCGCTGGCCTCTCGCATGGTCATGCAGGTGCACGACGAACTGGTGCTCGAGGTTCCCGGGCATGAGCTGGATCAGGTGCGCGACCACCTGCCCCGGCTGATGTCGGGCGTGGCCGGGTTGCAGGTGCCGCTGGTGGTGGATGTTGGCGTCGGCGACAACTGGGAACAGGCCCACTGACGGCCGGGCCCCGTGTCGCAGCGGACTGGCGCCGGGACCGGTACACCGCCGACCGATTGCCGCTAACGCGTCTTTGGTACCTTGCAGTTGCCCACCCGTTTTGCGGTGAGCAGTTCCGAGGTCTTCATGGGCTTGCCGTTGATCTCCCCCTCCGATTCGACCTTGACGGTGTAGGCGAAGTCGCTCTGGCGGGTGAGCACGCTGACCGACCGGGTCCTGCCGACATTCGGGATGTCGCACTGGGCCGCATAGGTGTAGACGTTGCCCGCCGCCTGGACGGGGTCGAAGCGGCAGCCGGCCTGGGCGAGCATGGCGTTCTGGTCGCGCATGGACTGGGCAGGGTCGAGGCATTCCCTAACGGAGAGATTCTGCGCATTGGCTGGGCCGTTGAAGCCCTGACGGGTGAATTCCCACTCCCCTTGCTTTAACTTGGGGAAATCATTGCCCGCGGACAGGGCCAGGGGTGTGAGGGTCAGCATGGCGAGGACCAGAGTGGCCCGGCGGCAGGATGCAGGCGCGTTCATGCGGGCTCCAGCACCTGCAGGGTGGTCCGCGCCACCCAGTCCTTGACCCGCGCCCTGTAGGCCGCCATGTGCGCCGCCCCGGCGTGCGCTCGGAGAGCCTCCAGGTCGGACCACTTCTCGATAACCACGACGACGTCGGGACGCAGCGCCGTCTGCGGGCCCAGCCCGCTGGCGACGTCGACGGCCGCGCCGTATTCGATGCAGCCGGCTTCCGCCTGCACCTCGGGCACCAGGCGCCGGAATTGGCCCAGGAAGGCGTCCCGCGTTCCTGGCTGGAGTTCGATGGTGGCAACCACATGGATCATCGTCGCTTCCTCGGCATGGCCCAGTCCGGTCGCGGGATGCGGCAGGTCACCGGGCAGGGACGCAGTGTGCCCGGATGACGAGGCATTGCAAGCGCAGCCCGGCGAAATCAGTCGTATCGGCGCAAGTCCTCGATCACCTTTCCGTCGTTGGGCAGGCTGCCCGGTGCCAGCAGTGACACCTCGCCCCGCAGCTTGCAGACCTCGCGGATGCTGGCCCCCAATGCCGCGGCAAGGCCGTCGGTCGGGGTGGTCGTCTCGCAGGCGAGGGTCATGACGTCGTTGCGATCGGAATCGTGGGCCACGGACAGGCGTGCGCGAAGGATGTCCGGATGGCGCCTCACCACCTCGGCAATCTGGGAAGGATGCACGAACATGCCCTTGACCTTGGTGGTCTGGTCAGCCCGCCCCATCCAGCCCTTGATGCGCATGTTGGTGCGGCCGCAGGGGCTCTGGCCGGGCAGCAGGGCGGACAGGTCTCCGGTGGCGAACCGGATCAGCGGATACTCGGACGCCAGACTGGAGACCACCACCTCCCCTACCTCCCCGGGCGCCACCGGGTCGCCGGTGCCGGGACGCACGATCTCCACGATCACACCCTCGTCGATCACCAGACCCTCGCGCGCAGGAGTCTCGTAGGCCACCAGCCCGAGATCGGCGGTGCCGTAGCTCTGATAGCCCTCGATGCCGCGGTCGGCCAGCATCTGGCGCACCGGTGGCAGGAAAGCCTCTCCACTCACCGCGGCACGCCTGAGGCTCGACACATCGGCCTTCAGCTCGTCCGCCTTCTCCAGGATGATCTTCAGGAACGAAGGGGTGCCGGCGTAGCACACCGGCTTCAGGTCAACGATCGCCTGGACCTGGAGTTCGGTCTGGCCGATGCCCGCGGGAAACACCGGGCAGCCAATCGCCTGGGCGGCAAGGTCCATCATGAAACCTGCCGGCGTGAAATGGTAGGAGAAGGTGTTGTGCACCAGTTCTCCCTGGCGGAAGCCAGCCGCGTAAAGGGCACGCGCGAAACCCCAGTAGTCTTTCTTGTCCCCCTGCGGATCGTAGATCGGACCAGGCGAGGCAAACACGCGGCCAAGCTGCCCGACCCGGACGGCAGTCAGGCCACCGAAAGGCGGCTGGACCTTCTGCAAGCCCATGAGATCGGACTTGCGGGTCACCGGCAATGCGGCCAGGGCGGCACGGTCGGGCACCGCGTGAGCCGGTACATCGGCAAGCAACCGACCGAAGTACGGGCTATTCTTTTTCGCATTCTCCACCTGATCGCGAAGTTGCGAGAAAAGCGTGCGCTCACGCACCTCAGGTGGGCGCGTTTCCAATTCGTCCAGGTATCGGGGGTCGCTCATATCGGCAGATCCCCGCGGCGGCGGGGAGGAAAGGGATTGGAAACAGTCTGGTGCATCCGGTCACCTGAACATTGACCACGCGCGCGGCCAGCTCAGGCGAGCCAACGCTTGCGCCTGCGGTAGTGCTTGGCATCGCGGAAGCTCTTGCGCCCCGATGATGACAGGCCAAGGTAGAACTCCTTGACATCCTCGTTGGTGCGCAGGTCCTCGGCATCGCCTTCCATCACCACCCGTCCGTTTTCCAGGATGTAGCCATAATCGGCGAAGCGCAGCGCCACCATGGTGTTCTGCTCCGCCAGCAGGAAACTCACGTTCTCCTTGGTATTGAGGTCCTTCACGATCCCGAAGATCTCCTCGACGACCTGGGGTGCCAGCCCCATGGAGGGCTCGTCGAGCAGGATCATGCTCGGCCGCGCCATCAGCGCCCGACCCACGGCCGTCATCTGCTGCTCGCCACCGGAGGTATAGCCTGACTGGCTCTTGCGCCTCACCTTGAGGCGGGGAAAGTAGGCATATACCTTCTCGAGGTCACCCGCAATCTCGCTCCGGGAGGCTGATCGGGTGAAGGCGCCCGTGAGCAGATTCTCCTCGACCGTCAGGTGCTGGAAGCAATGGCGGCCCTCCATGACCTGCACAACGCCCCGTTTGACCAGCTCGGAGGGGTTCAGCCGGTCGATGCGGTCGCCGCGATACTCGATCGAGCCCTTGGTGACATCCCCGCGTTCGGAACGCAGCAGGTTCGAGATCGCCTTTAGCGTGGTGGTCTTGCCGGCGCCATTGGCTCCCAGCAGAGCCACGATCCTGCCCTCGGGTACGGTCAGCGAAACCCCCTTGAGCACCAGGATGACGTGGTCGTAAATGACCTCGATGTTGTTGATGGCGAGCATGATGGAGAGCGTCCCGGATGGCCTGAGGCATCGGGGGGGGGGTGGCCGAAGCCCCCCTCCCTCGGCAGCGTCACATGCAGGCCGGCTTGATCCCTTTCTCGGCTGCGTACTTGGCCGCCGAGTCCTCGATCATCTTGCGTACCAGCGCCGCATCACCGCGCAGCCAGTCGGACGCGGTCTTCCACTCGCTCCCGGTCCATTGCTGGAATCGCACCTGCCCGGAGCCTCCGTGGTCCTCGCAGCTGACCTTGACCGGGGGCAGCATGGTGTTGAAGCCGAGCGCCTTGAGACGGCCCGCGTTCAGGTCGAGGTTCTCGATACCCCAGCGCACCTGTTCCCCGCTCATGACCTTCTTGCCGTACTTCTCCTGGGCCTTGCGGATCGCCTCCACCGTGAACATGCCGGCTGCCACGCCGCGGTTCCACAAGACCGTACCGACCAGCTTCGGGCTGCCATTTCCCTTGCCCTTGCCATAGACGAGTTTGTCGATGTCCTGCACCACAGGGAAGCCCTTGCCGCCGAGATTCAGGCTGGCGGCGTAGTAGCCCGTTGCCGCCGGGCCGGCCGCCTCGGTGTCGATCTCGGAACCTGCCCACCAGTTGCCGACCATCTTGTCGCGCGGGAAGCCGACTTTCTGGGCGGTCTGCAGGGACGTCGCACTCATCACGCCCCAGCCCCAGAGGATGACCCAGTCGGGCCGGTACTGGCGGATCTGCAGCCACTGCGACTGCTGCTCGTTGCCCGGGTGCGGCACGGGAATCATCTTGAGCTCGAAACCAAGCTTCCTGGCCTCCGCCTCCAGCACTGAGTGCGGCTCCTTGCCGTAGGCCGAATCGTGATAGAGCAGGACGATCTTCTTGCCCTTGAGACCGCCGCCTTCCTTGTCGGAGATGAATCGCACGATCCCGGTGGCGGCATCCCAGTAGTTGGACATCAGGGGGAACACCCACGGAAAGACGCGCCCGTCGGTCGCATCGGTGCGGCCGTAGCCGAAGGTGATGAGCGGGATCTTGTCCGTCGGCGCCTTGTCGATCAGGGCGTAGGTGATCCCGGTGGACATGGGGTGGATCGCCGTCGGCCCGGTCGCCGTCTTGGTCTTCAGCCGCTCATAGCACTCCACCCCCTTGGCATTGTTGTACTCAGTCTCGCATTCCTCCCAGGACAGCTTCACCCCGTTCACGCCACCATCGCGCTCGTTGACCAGCTGCAGGTAGTCGATGAAACCACCGAAGAACGCGGCGCCGTTGGCCCCGTAGGGACCGACGCGGTAGCCGGTGATGCCGATGAACTGTTCGGCGGCGACAGCAGGGAGCGCCGCGCCGACGCAGGCCAGCCCGGCGACGATGCCCGAGAGGGTCTTCTTCCAAGCCTTCATGCTCATCCTCCTTGTGGAATTTCCCCGGGCATCCGTCCCGGTACCCAGGCTGTCATAAACGCCCATCCGCCCGGTCGCGGTTGACGCGCGACCGCCGGCCTCAATGCGGAAACGGCCACAGTCTCAGCTTCTCCTTGGCGATCTGCCACAGCCGCGCCAGTCCGTGGGGCTCCACGATGAGGAAAAAGATGATGAGCGCGCCGAACACGACCAGTTGCGCCATGGAGGTGATGCCGGGCGCGAGGTTGAGACCGAGAAACGCTGCACCGTCCACCATGGCCACGTCGAGCAGGATCGGCATGAAAGTGATGAAGGCCGCCCCGAGGAAGGAACCCAGGATGCTTCCCACCCCGCCGATGATGACCATGAACAGGATGCGGAAGGACAGGTCGAGATTGAAGCCGTCGGCCTCCACACTGCCGAGGTAGGCAAACGCGTAGAGCGCGCCCGCCACACCGCAGTAGAAGGAGCTGACGGCGAAGGCCACCAGTTTGGTGCGCATGATGCGGATGCCGATGACCTCGGCGGCCACGTCCATGTCGCGCACCGCCATCCACGCCCTGCCGATGCTGCTGCGCACCAGATTCTTGGCTGCCAGCGCCATGACGGAGACGATGGCGAGCACAACGAGGTATTTGCCCACTGGCGTATCGATGGTCACACCCAGGATCTCGATGGGCTGGGCGGTGATGACGCCGGACGCGCTGTAGTTGGAGAACCAGCCCACCTTCACGAGCAGCCAGGGAATGAAGAACTGCGCCGCCAGGGTGGCGACGGCCAGGTAGAAACCCTTGATGCGCAGGCTCGGCAGCCCGAACAGCGCCCCCACCACGGCAGCGCTGGCACCACCGAGGACGAAGGACAGCAACACGGGAATGCCGGGCACGCGCAGCTGGAAGTTGTAGGCCGCCACCGCGCCCACGGCCATGAAGGCCGCGGTGCCGAGGGACAGCTGGCCGGCATAGCCCGTCAGGATGTTCAATCCGAGCGTGGCCAGGGCGAACACCAGGAAAGGGATGAGGATGGCGGTGAGCCAGTAACCGCTGGCCGTAACCGGCACCACGACGAAAGCGACGGCGAGCAACAGCAGTACGCCCACCCGGTCCTGGAGGATCGGGAAGATCTGCTGATCCGCCGCATAACTCGTTTTGAACTGGCCGGATTCCCGGTAGATCATGGCGTCAGTTCCCGTTGCAAGGTTGGCGGCTCGCCGGGATGGCGCAGTTTGTCGGTCGGTGGGGATTCATGTTGTCGCGACGGTCTGCGGTCAGGGTTGTCGGGGCGGCACGTCTCAGACCCGGTCGATGTGGCGTTCACCGAACAGCCCCTCCGGCCGGACCAGCAGGAACAGCAGCGCCATGACGTAGGCGAACCAGCCCTCGATGCCGCCTCCGATCAGCGGCCCCAGGTAGACCTCGGCCAGCTTTTCCGAGGCTCCGATGATCAACCCGCCGACGATGGCCCCGAGGACGGATTCGAAGCCCCCGAGGATGAGCACCGGCAAGGCCTTCAGCGCCACGAAGGTCAGGGCGAACTGCACGCCATTGCGGGCCCCCCACATGAGACCTGCCACAAGGGCGACGAAACCGGCCACCGACCAGACGATCGCCCAGATCTGCTTCAGGGGGATGCCCACTGCCAGCGCCGCCTGATGATCGTCGGCGACCGCCCGCAGGGCTCGGCCGATGCGGGTCTTGTTGAAGAACACGGCGAGCACCGCGACCAGCACGCCGGCCACGGCCGCCGCCGTCAGGTCGAAGCTGCTCACCAGGAGGTCCAGACGGGTCATCACAGCCTCGATGGGCTCGTCCTGGATGCCGAGGTCCAGACGCCGCACCTCGGTGCCCCAGATGATCTGGGCCAGCCCCTCGATAAAGAAGGCCAGACCGATGGTGGCCATGAACAGTGTGATCTGCGGCTGGTTCACCAGCGGTCGCAACACCACCCGCTCGATGACCACGCCAAGCAGAACCATCACACCCAGGGTCAGGATGAACACCAGCCATCCCGGCAGGCCGAATTTCTCCTGCAGCCCGACATAGGTCAGCGCAGCGAAGAACACCATCGCACCCTGGGCGAAATTGAACACCCCTGAAGCCTTGTAGATGAGCACAAACCCCAGCGCCACGAGGGAGTACATGACTCCGGCGAGCAGGCCACCGATGAGCACTTCGAGGAAGAATTGCATGCCCGCTATCCGCCCTGCCGAGAGATGGTTGCGGCCTCAACCATGTGCCACCCCGAGGTAGGCGTCGATGACCGCCCGGTTGTTCCGCACATCGCCGGGAGTCCCATCGCCGATCTTCTTGCCATAGTCCAGCACCACGACGCGATCCGAGATATCCATGACCACAGCCATGTCGTGCTCGATCAGGACGATGGTGGTGCCGAATTCGTCGTTCACGTCGAGGACGAACCGGCACATGTCCTGTTTCTCCTCGATGTTCATGCCGGCCATTGGCTCGTCAAGCAACAGCAGCCGTGGTTCGGCGGCCAATGCCCGGCCCAGTTCGACCCGCTTCTGCACGCCGTAGGGCAGACGGCCGACCGGCGTCTTGCGCACCGACTCGATCTGCAGGAAGTCGATGATGCGCTCGACCTTCTCCCGATGTTCCAGCTCCTCGCGCCGGTTGGGCCCGACGTAGAGCGCCTGCAGCAACAGGTTGCTGCGCATTCCGAGATTGCGGCCGGTCATGATGTTGTCCAGCACGCTCATGCCCTTGAACAGCGCGATGTTCTGGAAGGTCCGGGCGATTCCCATGGTCGCCGCCTTGTGCGGATCCATGCGCTGGAAGACCTGCCCGTCGAAGCGGATCGTACCCTGCTGCGGCTGGTAGACGCCGTTGATGCAGTTCAGCATCGAACTCTTGCCGGCGCCGTTGGGGCCGATAATGGCGCGGATCTCGTGCTCGCGAACGTCGAAGCTGATGTCGGTCAACGCCTTCACGCCGCCGAAGGCGAGGGAGATGTTCTCCACCGACAGCAACTGGCCGCCGATGCGCCGGCCCGTGTTGGCGGCCTGATCCATCAGGCTGCCCTCCGCGCGGCGCTGCCCACCGGGTACTGCCGCAGCTCGCGGATCTTGAGGTCCGCGCGAATGGTGCCTGTGCGGCCGTCTTCGAACTTCACCTGGGCCTCGATCTCGCAGTGGTCCACGCCCGAGTAGAGGGCCGTCACGAGTTGCTCGTATTTCTCGGCGATGAAGCCGCGGCGCACCTTGCGCGTTCGCGTCAGCTCGCCGTCGTCGGCGTCCAGTTCCTTGTGCAACACCAGGAAACGGCGGACCTGCGAGCCACCCAGTTGGGCGTCCTGGGCGAGATCGGCGTTGACCTTCTCGATGCACTCCTGCACCAGGGCATAGACCTGGTCTTTCTGCGCCAGGTCGGTATAGCCCGAATAGGCAATGCCGCGGCGCTCGGCCCAGTTCCCCACCGAACCGAGATCGATGTTGACGAACACGCAGCAGGCATCCCGGTCGTGCCCGAAGGCGACCACCTCCTTGATGTGGGGAAAGAACTTGAGCTTGTTCTCGATGTACTGCGGGGCGAACAGGGTGCCGTCCTGCAGGCGGCCGACGTCCTTCGCCCGGTCGATGATCTTCAGATGCCCGTCCTCGTCGAAGAAGCCGGCGTCACCAGTCAAGAACCAACCGTC
>JBILUV010000268.1:0-4783 GCA_044370825.1 Burkholderiales bacterium
CTGCGCCGACGGCGGTGGTGACGATGCCGTTATCGATGCCGAAGGTCGGCGCGTCGTTGACGGGCGCGATGTCAATGGTCATTGTCGCCGCGGCACCAACGGTCGACGGCGTCGTCGTCAGTTGAACATTGTCGAAGTTGATCTGGCTGGCCGCGCCCGGGTTGACCACTCTCACCTGTAGCGCCTGGCCATCCAGCGCCGCGAAGGCACTTCCCGTGACATTCAAGGTCCCTTGGACGAAACTCCCTCTCACCAACGTAACCTGCGTCTGATCGATAAACCCCATACGCACCGCGCCAGCCCACAATTCCACCTGAAACCCTGGCGAACCAGGCATGTCGTTTCGCCAACCTAGATCAATGCTGAGGGAGTAGTTCGACTCCGCGGAGAACGGCGTCGTGAGGACCTGCGACAGACTTGCCCCGGTTTGCTCAACAAAGAACAAGTTGTCATGGTCAGTGGCATATTGCGCGGTGGTGGGGTTTTGCGCACCTGCTGAAAAGCCGCCACTGGTCGTCACAGTCCAGCCTGTCGGGGAGTAAGTCCATGCGCCCTCGGCCAACGTATCCGACGAGGCGTCCGCGTTCACCAGCGCCAGCGACTGCAACGGCGCGAAGGTGAATTGGGCGTAGTCCTGCAATTGATTGCCGACCCCAGGCGTCGCGAAGCTGTTGTCGCCAGCCTCGTTGGCCACTGGCACAAAGCGCAAGTTACCGGCATCAATCGTTGCCTTGGAGATTTCCTGGTTGAGCGCCACATTCGCCCACACCGCACCGGTGAAGTATTGCAATGTGCCATTGGCCGGCAGCGATAGCATCTTGATACTCGTCGCATTGGTAATGGGACTGTCAACATCAGTGACAATGAATTCTGACCAACTGAAAATTCTGGCTGTGTCCTCGGTGCCAGTAACACTGCCGCCGGTCGAGCTAGGCGCGTCGTTGACGGCGGTGATGCTGACCGTGCTCGTCACCGTGTTGGACGCCAGCGCCCCGTCGTTGACGGTGGTGCTGACGGTGCGTACCGCCGTGCTGGGGTTGTCCGAGCTGTTGGCGTAAGTCACCGCGCGCAGCGCCGCCTGCCATTGCGCGAGCGTCGCGGTGGCACCCGCCGAGCTCAGCGCCATCGTGCCGGTGCCCGAGTTCCAGACGCCGGCGATGTTGCCCATGCCGACGTTGGTGAAGGCCAGCACGTCTTCGCTGCTCGCGTAGTTGCCGGTGATCTGCACCGTGGCCGAGGCGAGCGTGGGGCTGTCGGCGTCAGCCACGGTGATGGCCGTGTTGATCGCCGTGGCGGCCTGGTTCTCGGTGTAGGCGAGTGTCGAGCCGGTGGCCAGCACCGGCGCATCGTTCACTGCGGTGATGTTGACGGTGGTGCTGCCGGTGGCTTCCGACCCGACCTGTCCATCCCCGAACGACCAGTCGATCTGCAGCGAGGCCGGCGACGCGTCGCTCGTGTTGGCATAGGCGATCTTCCGCATCGCCTCGTTGACCAGCGCGTTCGTCGCCCCGGCGCCGAAGCTCAGCACCAGCATGCCGCCGCTGTTGGTCGTGACCGTGCCGATGGTCGTGCCGCCCACCGTCAGCGCAGCGCCCTGGGTCAGTGCGCCCAGCGTACCCGTGGCGGAGAACACATCTTCGCCATTCGCACCGCCGTTGCGCACCAGCGTGAGCGTCGCGCCCGAGAAGTCGTCGATCGCGGACAGCTCCGCGTCGAAGATGCTCACGTCGCCATCGAGCACCACGGCGCCGCCATTCTCGGTGTAAGCGACCGCGCCGCCTAGGGTAGCCGCCACGCCGAACGTGGTGTCGAGGGAGCCGTCTGGGTTGTAGCGCACCACTGCGAAGTCCCGGCCGGTATCGCCCAGGGCGTCTCCCACGGCGACGATCCTGCCGTCGACCTGCACCACGAGGCCTGTAAGGTTACTCGAGCCTGGGCCCAGATCCGTGATCACGAAACCGCCGCTACCGAAGCTGGTATCGACGGAGCCGTCGATGTTGTACCGGACCAAGGCAAACTCTTCCTCGCCTTCGTCGCTGTTGCCGCCGATCAGGATCCTGCCGTCTGGCTGCGCCACGAGGATGCTGGCGTAGGCCGTGCTGGCGGACCCGACGGGCGTGGTGACCTTGCCTCCAGTGCCGAAACCGGTGTCCAGCGAGCCATCGGCGTTGTACCGCACCATCCCGAAGCTGAGATCGGTGTGCCCCCCGATCACGATCTTTCCGTCCGGCTGCACATGGATGCCGCCGGCAAATTCCGATGACGTATCCAGGTCGGTCAGGACCTTCCCGCCCGAGCCGAAACTGGTGTCCAGCGAACCGTCTGTGTTGTAGCGCGCGATCGCGAAGTCGAACGTGGGGCTGTTCACAGCATACCCGCCGACGACAATCCGCCCGTCTGCCTGAACGGCGAGGCAGGTCGCGTAGTCACTGCTGATGCCAATCCCGGTGGTGACCTTGCCCCCGGTCCCGAAGCTCGTGTCAAGCGAGCCGTCGACGTGATAGCGCACCAGCGCAAAGTCAACGTTGCCCCCGATCGCGGAGAAACCCGCCACCACCAGCTTGCCATCCGTCTGCAGAACGACACCATTCGCCGAGTCGCCGCCCGATCCGATCGGCGTGACGACGACGCCGGCGCTACCGAAGCTCGCGTCGAGCGAGCCGTCGGCGTGGTAGCGCACGAGCGCAAAATCATCCTGCCCGCCGTTCATCACGATACCCGCCAGCACGATCTTCCCGTCGGGCTGGACCACGATGCTCCGCGCCTCGTTCTGTGCGGCGCCGACCAGGGTGACCACCTTGCCGCCGCTCCCGAAACCGGTGTCCAGCGACCCGTCCGGGTTATAGCGCACCAGTGCGAAGTCCGGGCCGCCGCCGATCAGGGCGGATCCCGCCACCAGGATCTTGCCGTCGGGCTGGACCGCAGTGGCCCGGCCGGAGTCTGCGCCTCCGTCGAAGTTCGTGGTCTCGAAGCCATCACCGCGCAGGAACGTCGGCGCATCGTTGACCGCCGTCACCGTGATCGAGGCGGTGTCGCTGGCGGTGCTGAAGGCGCTGGCGCCCCCGGTGGCACCGTTGACGGCGTACTCGCCTGCGCTGCCGCTGCTCTGGTCCCAGGCGCGGAAGGTAATCGCGGCACTCGCGGTTCCGTTCAGGTCGCCGAACGGAACCAGCCGGATCGAGTCGCGGGCGCCCAGCAACAGGGCAACTTCGTTCGTGGCACTGTTGATCGCCGCAGTGTCGATGGTCAGCCACGTCGCACCACCATCGAGCCTGTACTGCCAGATGCCCAGGCCGGTGTCGAGGGCGGTGACGGCGATGGCCTCGGCAGCCGCACCATCCGGATCGACGATCTGTCCGGCGGCCATCCAGAGAAGCGAGGCGACGGTCACGCCGCCGGGGTTGGTCGCGCCCTCCGTAACACTGCCCAGCGTCTGGGTGAATGACGCATCTAGGACGGGGGCGTCGTTGACTGGGTTCACCGTGATCGTCACGGTGGCGACATTGGAGTTCTGCGACCCGTTGCCGACCCGGTAGGTGAACGAGTCCGTCCCGGCGAAATTGGCGGTAGGCGTGTAGTTGAAGGTACCGTCGGCGTTCAGGTTGAGCACCCCGTTGCCGGGGCCGCTGACCAGCACGGCCGCCAGCGCGGCCCCGCCGGGGTCGGAATCGTTGCCGATGATGCCGATCTGCGCCGGGCGGCTCACGACCGTGCCGTAGTCGACGAGGGAGCCCGTCATCGACGCGAACTGGGCCGAGATCCAGTCGGCCGAACGCTTGACGGCGGAGATTCTCACCTCGTCGATGTAGCCGATCCAGGACTGATCCGGGTTCCCCCCTCCGTTCCACTGGGCACCGATCAGCACGTCCGGCTCACCGTAGGCGAGATTTCCCCCGCCCAAGGTGCCGATCTGGCTCCCGTTGCTGTAGACCGCACCGCCACCCGTGTCGCGAGACGCTGCCACGTATCTCCACTGCCCGGCCTGGAACCCGCCTGCGTGAGAAGTTCCGCCTCCTGCTCCCCAGAACGTCAGCGAATCCGGATCACCGGACCAGCCGTGGCCAGAAAGGGTGTACGAGTCCGCCGCGCCCGAGGACGCCCGTCCGATGACGGTATGCCAGTCGAGGGGGCGCTGCGTGGTGCTCCGCCACGCCCACGCCTCGAGCGTCAGGCTCTGGGGTGTGAGCTCGTCCCCGTTGGTGGACGCGATGGTGATGTAGTCCAGCCCGGAAGCGTTGAAGTCGAGCGCACCGCCGACTCGGCCGGCAACCATGTCGCCCGCTGTCAGGCCGGTCGGCGTCCCGTGGTTGGCGTAGTTCGTGGAGTCCAGGATGGACCCGGCACCACCCGGTGTCTGCTCCATGTGGTAGACGCCGACATAGCCGTTCGACCATACGTCGCCGACGTTCTGCGCATCCAGCGCGGCGGCATTGCCCCAGTAGGCATGGATGGCGTCCGTGGCGGACGACGCATCGATGCGCGGCACCTTGACCCAAACGTAGGAGGTCCCGGCCGGGTTCCAGGTCTGGATCTCGTGGGACAGGGTGCGGCCATTGGTGTCGACGAAGCGCAGGTCGTGACCGCCCGCCTTCGCCTGAGTGTAGATGTCGGCGCCGAAGGTGGTGGTGTCGATAGCCACAAGGATCGGGAAATCGTCGAGGTTCTCCGCTCGGGCAGCGTTGTCGAAGCTCAGCGTTGTCCGATACTGCCAGGCTGTATTCCACCAGGCGGTGGATACGGTGAGCGCCCCGTCCTCGCTCACGGTGTAACTGTCGTCGGCCGC
>JBILUV010000209.1:0-6487 GCA_044370825.1 Burkholderiales bacterium
CCAGCGCGCCGTCGCGGGTATAGGCCTCACGACCGTCGGCGCCGCGGACGGCGATGAAGCCTTTGCCGTCCACCGCGACGTCGAACAGCCGCCCGGTCTCGCGCATCGGCCCCAGGGAGAAGTCCGTGCCGGTCGTGGTCTCCGTCACGAACGCTCGGGTCGACTGCCCCGGGCCGAGTACCGGCAGGGCGCGAAACGCCGTGGTCTCGGCGCGGAAACCGGCCGTGGAGACGTTCGCGAGGTTGTGCGAGATCTGCGCCTGGCGCTCGAACATGCTGCGGGCGCCGTTCATCGCGATGTAGAGGAGTCGGTCCACGTCAGTTCACGCCTGTGTCGGGATTCATCACCTCAGGTTCACCAGGGTCTGCAGCACCTGGTCCTGGGTCTTGATGGTCTGGGCGCTGGCCTGATAGGCGCGCTGGGAAACGATCATGGCCACCAGTTGGGCGGTCAGCTCGACGTTGGAGTCCTCAACAGCGCCGGACTGCAACGCGCCAAGCGTGCCGCTGCCGGCGATGCCCACCAGCGGCAGACCGGAGGCGACCGTCTCCTGCCAGACGTTTCCACCCAACGGGCCGAGACCCTGCGAATTGACGAAGTCCGCCAGCACGACCTGCCCGAGATTGCGCGACTGGCCGTTGTCGTAGCGGCCCTTGATGGTGCCGTCGGCGGCCACGCTGAAGCCGGTCAGGCGGCCCGAGGTGGCGCCGTTCTGGTAGAGCGTGTTGACGCCCGACAGGTTGTCATACTGGGTGGTGCCGGTCAGGTCCATGGGGAACACGAGCGGGTTGATCGCTCCGGTGGTGACCGCCACCGAGGCCGTCAGCGGCATGGCGGTCAGCAGCTGCCCGCTGGCGTTGAAGCTCAGCGACGTCGGAGCCCCTGCGCCGTTGCCCAGGTTCACCTGCGCGACCGTGTCACCGGTGCGGGCGGTGGCGTACATGTCCCAGGTGCCGACGTTCCGCTTCACGAAGTACATGGTCATGATCTGCGAGGTGCCGAGGCTGTCGAACACGGTTGCCGAGGTGGAGTAGTTGTAGGTGTTGACGTTGTCCGGATCGAACACCGAGGTCTTGACGTCCTCCTCGGCATCGAGGTTGAGCTTGGCCTCGAAGCGCGAAGTCTGCACCGGCGGCAGGTCGGAGGTGTTGAAGCGCAGCGTCTCGGGGGCTGCGTTGACGATGTTGCCTTCGTCGTCGATGGGGTAGCCGGTGAGTCGGTAGCCTTCCGAGTTGACGATGTACCCCCCGTTGTCCAGGCTGAACTGGCCGTTGCGCGAGTAGACAGTGGCACCGTTGTCGGAGAGGCGGAAGAAACCCCGCCCCGAGATCGCCAGATCCAGCGGATTCGCCGTGGGGGTGATGTTGCCCTGCGCGAACTGCTGGGCCACCGCCGCCACCTTGGCGCCGATGCCGGCGCGGTTGGCGGCGGACGATCCGCCACCATAGACGTCGGCGAACTGGGCCACCGACTGCTTGAAGCCCACCACGGTGGAATTGGCCACGTTGTTGCCGATCACGTCCAGGCTGCGCGACGCGATGTTGAGGCCTGTCAATCCGGTCTGGAATGCCATGTTTCGACTCCCGATTCAAGAAACCGCAAACGAAGACTGTTCTCTTGGCGCCACCGTCCGGAGACGCCCTCAGATCACCTGCTGCACGTCCGAGAAGGCCACCGAGCCGAGGCCACGGGTGTTGACCCGGATGCCGTCCGCCAGCGACACGCTCTCGACCTTGGAGAAGCCGAAGCGCCGGTCGACCTTGACCTGCCTGCCAATCTCGTCGACCGCGCTCACCTCGAAGCTGTAGGTGCCGGGGGCCGCCGTGCCGCTGGTGAAGGCCTCCCCGCGCCAGTTCCACGCGCCCTCGCGCAGTTCGAGCGAGGCGAGGTCTCGGGTGAAGACGGTCGCACCGGCCGCATTTCGCACAGTGACGCTGACGTTGCGCTCGCCCGTGACGCCGCTGACCGGCAGTTGCACGGGCGCGCCCTGGTAGCTCGCTGGCAGGCCGGAGGCCACGGTGCGCGTGGCTCCGGAGGCGTCCCTGACCTTGACGTCGTAGGTGTACTCGCCCGCGCCGGCGTTGCCCACCACGCGTGCGGAGCCGTCCCATTGCAGGGTCTGTCGACCAGTGCGCATGCCCTCCAGCGTGTAGGTCTGCACCATCTGGCCGGCCGCGTCGCGGATGGTGACCGTGCCGCGAGCTGCGGCCCCGGCCAGATCGAAGGACAGAGGCACTGCCCCCCCCTGGTAATCCACCTTGTCGCCGGGCACCACGACACCGCGCCCGATCATCGAACCAGCCTGCATCGACTGAGCGCTGGCCAGCGAACTGCTCATGGTCGCCAGCGTCTGGTTCAGACGGTCTATGCCGGAGACCGTGCTGATCTGCGCCATCTGGCTCGTGACCTCGGCGTTCTCCATCGGATTGAGCGGATCCTGGTTCTTCAACTGATTCACCAGCAGCGTCAGGAAACGGTTCTGCGGATCCTCGTCGACCTTGCCGCTTCCGTCCTTGCCGGACTGCGCAGTGGCGTTCGTGGACCGGTTGAGGGACGCGAGGATGGGGTTGGTCGTGGTCGTCATTGTCCGAGGCTCAGTGTGCGCAGCATGAGGTTCTTGGCCGTGTTCATCACGTCCGTGTTGATCTGGTAGGAACGCGAGGCGGAGATCATGTTGGTCATCTCCTCCACCACGCTGACGTTCGGGTAGGAGACGTAACCCTTGGCGTCGGCCAGGGGATGCTTGGGGTCGAACACCAGACGCGGGGCCGAGGTGTCCTCCACCACCCCCTTCACGGACACCGCGGGGGCGACGGCACCTGGGCGCAGCATGCGGGCCTCGAACATCAGCTGGCGGGCCCGGTAGGGTGTGCCGTCGGCGCTCACCGCACTGTCGGCGTTGGCCATGTTGGAGGCGACCACATTGAGCCGCTGGGACTGGGCCGAGAGGGCCGAGGCGGCGATGTCGAAGACGTTGATCAGGCTCATCACTGCCCCTGGATGGCGGAGAACAGGCCGCGAATGCGTTGGCTGGTGAAGGTCAGGGAGGCCTGGTAGCGGAGCGCGTTCTCGGAGTACCTGGCCACCTCGGCATCGAGCTCCACGGTGTTGCCGTCGATCGAGGGCTGGACCGGGTGGCGATACGCCAGCCACGACGGCGCGGCGGCGCTCGCAGAGGACCCCAGATGCCCGGCGTGGGTGCGCGTCAGGGGCAGGTCGCCCTGTCCGATGGCACCGCGGTAGGCTGCCTGGAAGTCGAAATCCCGTGCCTTGTAGTTGGGCGTGTCGGCGTTGGCGATGTTGCCGGCCAGCACCTCGCTGCGGTAGGCCCGCAGGCGCAGTGCGCGCTCGTGTGGTTCGAAAACGGTGTTCAGGCGGTCCAGCATGGTCGACTCGTCGAGTTCAGGTTGGCGCAGCACCCTTGTGCAGGCCTCGTGCCATGCGACGCGGACCGGAATGCCATGTATTTTTTAATTATTTTTCATGTACTTACCATTTATTAGACAGTCGCCGGGCGGCAATGGGAGCGGCAGCGGGCCGCCGCCCTGCTTGCCGGGGCGGCAAAGGATTGCCGCCCCGGCCCGGCTCTCCGGCGACCGGGCGCACAGGCGTACCGCAGGCGCCTGTTGGCGGTATGCTCGCGGCATCGCACTATCCGGGGCGGCGGCCTCTGTCACCCGGGTGTCGGCGGGAAGGAGCTCGGGTGATCAAGACGCGGAAGTCGGCCGGAGTGGTGGTTGTCCGGCAACAGAACGGTGCCTGGTGCGTCCTGCTGCTGCGCGCCTTCGGGTACTGGGATTTCCCCAAGGGCGGCATAGAACCGGGCGAAACACCGCTCGAGGCGGCCCGCAGGGAGACGCGGGAGGAGACCGCCCTGACCGACCTGCACTTCCGCTGGGGTGATATCTGGACGGAGACCGAGCCCTATGCCGGCGGCAAGATCGCCCGTTATTACATGGCGGAGTGCCCCTCGGGGGATGTCAGGATCGGTCCCTCGCCGTCGTCGGGTAGGCCGGAGCACCATGAATTCCGCTGGTTCGATCTGGAGGCGGCGGCGGCGCGTCTGGTGCCGCGCACGCGCCGGGTCCTGGAGTGGGCTCGCACCCGGTTGACATCCCCCGCTCAGGGTGGAGAGGCGGCGGGAGCCGATTGAACGATTGTCATGGACAAAGCCTTCGCCGATACTTCCATGGTCATGAGTTGCGCTTGGTCGATGCGGCGGAACCGGACCTTCGTTCCCTGGTCGGAACGGCGGTCTGGTCCGTGGACGCGCCTGGCGCCGCCCCGGCCGACGCTGCCTCACCCATAAGGAAAACGGTCATTCTCTTCCGATCCCTCATCCGCCTGCTGATAGCGTGGCTGATCGTCGTGTGTGCCGCCCTCGTCATCGATGGGGATGTGTCGGGCCTGCCCGATGATGGCGCAGACGCCGTGATGGCGATGGAGCTGGATGCGGAGCCCGAGTTGCAGGCACCCGCAGGGGGCAACGACTCCGAGACCCATGCCGCATCACCCTTGGCCGGATCCGCGCCCGCCTTGAATGCGCGCACCTGGCGGACGACCACCGCCGACCCTGCGGTCGGCTGGTCGTCCGATCCCTGGCGGCCGCCACCGCGCGGCTGAGCACACGGCCGCCCGTCGGCCGTGCGGTCCACGGGGAGGGGTTACCCGACGCCTCCCTGAGAACATCGTGCGGGAGCGTGACACACGCTGCCGAAGCCGGCCATGCCGAGCAAGACCCAGGATACGAAGATGACATCACCCGTCCGCCCATGGGCGGCCGCTGCGGGGAGCCTGCTGGCCCTCCTGATGATCGCGCCTGTCGCTGCGGCGCCCGTGACAATTGCGGAAGCCATCGCGCTCGCCGAGAAGTACAGTCCGAGAGTCAGGCTGGCCGCCGCGGAGATCGCCCGCGCCCGCAGCGGTACAGTGACCGCCAGGACCTATCCCAACCCGGAGATCGAAGCCCTCGCAGGCGGCGTGCGTGCCCGCGTGCCCGGCGTGGCCAGCGGGCCCGGATTGAGCGTGATCATCGGGCAGCCCCTTGACCTTCCTTTTCAGCGTGAGCCGCGCATCCAGGCTGCCGAGGCCGGGGTCCAAAGCGCCCGCCATGGCTATGACGAGACCCTGCTGACCCTGCGGGCGGACGTGAAGCAGGCCTACTACGCGGTGCTGCGCCGACGCGGGGAACTGGCCCTCGCAGAGGACAACCAGAAACTCCTGGAGCAGACCCGCAACCGCATCGAGCTGAGCGTCAACGTGGGAGAGCGCGCCAAGTTCGAGCTGGTCCGCATCGACGCCGAGCTGGCCGGCGTGCGTAACCAGACGGCGAGCGCCAGACTTCGGGTCGCCCAGGCCCTGGCCCAGCTGAAGCTGGTGATCGGCGCAAGCCCCGAGATCGATCTCGATGTCACCGGCGAACTGCGCTCGGTCACGCTCGACGAGAGTCTCGAGGCGCTCTACCGGCGGCTCGAGGAACGACACCCCGCCCTGCGCCGCGTGCGCGCGGAAGTGGTCCGGGCGGAGAACCGCCTGTCGTCGGAGCGCGCCCTGCGGCTGCCGCGCCCGACACTGCGCGCCGGCGTGGACCGCGAGCCGGAACAGAACCGCACCATGCTCGGCCTGTCGGTGCCGATCCCGTTGTGGGACCAACGCCGCGGCCCGATCGGGGATGCCGTCGCGTCCCTGCAGCAGGCCTCGCTGGTAGCGGAACAGCAGCGCCTCCTGCTGCGGGGGGAGCTCGACATAAATTACAACCGGCTGCTGGTGGCGCGGCAGCAGATCGCCGCCTACGAAGGTGGCCTGATCCGGCAGGCCGAGAACGCCCTGCGCGTTGCAGAGTCGGCCTTTCGCTACGGCGAACGCGGATTCCTCGAGGTGCTGGACGCGCAGCGCGTGCTGCGCACGGTGCGCGCCGAGTTCCTGGCCGCACGTTTCGACAAACAGGCGGCCATCGTGGAGATCGAACGACTGACCGCCTCGGAATTCACTGGAGATTCACCATGAGCCGCCATCCGGCCCTCGCCCTCACCCTCGCCTGTCTGCTGGCCCTGGCCGGCTGCGGGGACAAGAAGGACACCACCAAGACCGCGGCCCCCGCCCCTGCTGGATCGGGCGGCAGTCCAGCCACTCCCCCGGCGACGGATCCGCTTACCGTGGTCGCCGACGGCGAAACCCGCAAATGGGTAAAGGAAGGCGCGCTGCAGGCAGTGGAGTTCCGCGAGACGCTGCGTGTGCCGGCCTCTGCCAGCGTGGATGAGACCCGTGTGGCGCGCATCGGGTCCTCCGTCACGGGACGCATCACCGACCTAAGGGCCATCGTCGGACAGAACGTGCAGCGCGGACAGGTGCTCGCGGCGCTGAACAGCACCGAGCTGTCGTCCGCCCAGCTGGGCTTCCTGAAGGCCTACTCGGCGAAGCTGCTGGCGGAGCGTGCAGCCGAACGCGCCAGGCTGCTGTTCGAGGCCGATGTCATCGGCGCCGCCGA
>JBILUV010000072.1:0-14193 GCA_044370825.1 Burkholderiales bacterium
GCAGGTCCAGGCCGAGGCCGACCTCAGCGCCGCCCACGACCAGCTCCAGGTGCTCGGCATGGCGGAGCAGAGCATCGCGAAGCTGGAGCAGACACGGACGGTGAATTCGCAGTCCTTCCTCGTGGCCACGATCAGCGGAACGGTCATCGAACGCCCCGTGGCCCAGGGGCAGGTGGTGCAGCCGGCCGACGCGGTGTTCACGGTCGCCGACCTGTCGCGGGTCTGGATCCAGGCCGAGATCGCCGAGAAGCAGTCGGACCTGGTACGCATCGGGGACACCGTGCAGGTGCAGATCCCGGCCCTGGGCAACCGCTCCATCCAGGGCCGCATCGTGTTCGTCAGTTCCACCGTCAATCCCGAGACGCGTACGGTGTCCGCCCGGACGGAGGTCGACAACGCCGACCGCTCCATCCGTCCGGCGATGCTGGCCACGATGCTGATCCAGGACCGGCCCCAACAGCGGCTGGTGGTTCCGATGGACGCCGTGGTGCGGGAGAACAACCGCGACTACGTTTTCGTGCGCAAGGCCTCCAACACCTATCGCCTCATCCCGGTGACCCTTGGCAGCGAGGCAAATGGCGTGCGCCCGGTTCTGGAGGGACTGTCGACCGAGGACGTGATCGTGATCGAGGGTGCCTTCCACCTCAACAACGAGCGCAAGCAGAACCTGCAGTGACCATCGCCACGCCCTGCTCCTTGTCGCCGCGCCACTGACGCTCCCATCCCTCCCCGAGGACACCGCCTTGCTCAACGCCCTCGTCCGCTTCTCTCTTCAGCAGCGAATCATCCTGGTCGTCGTCGCCCTCGCGGTCGCGGCCTTCGGCGTGCGCGCCCTGAAGACGCTGTCCGTCGACGCCTTCCCCGATGTCACGAATGTCCAGGTCCAGATCGCCACCGAGGCAGCCGGACGCTCGCCGGAGGAGGTGGAGCGTTTCATCACAGTGCCGATCGAGATCGCCATGACCGGTCTGCCCGGTCTGGTGGAGATGCGCTCGCTCAACCGGAACGCGCTGTCCCTCATCACCCTGGTGTTTCGCGATGACGTCGACGTGTACTTCGCGCGCCAGCTGGTCATGGAACGCATCATCGAGGTGCGCTCGCGGCTGCCCGGGGACATCTCGCCGATTCTCGGCCCGGTGAGCACCGGTCTGGGCGAGGTCTACCAGTACACGCTCGACAAGCCCGACGACCGCGGCCGCGCCCTCAGCGAGGCCGAGCTGATGGAGCGGCGCACGGTGCAGGACTGGGTCGTCCGGCCGCTGCTGCGCTCCATCCAGGGCGTCGCCGAGATCAATTCGCAGGGCGGCTTCGAACGGCAATACCAGATCCAGGTCAACCCGGACCGCATGCGCCATTACCACGTGGCCTTGCGCGACGTGTATGACGCACTCACCCGCAACAATGCCAATTCAGGGGGCGGCATCCTGCCAACCGGGGACGAGCAGTACCTTGTCCGCGGTATCGGCTTGATCCGCTCGGTGGACGACATCCGCAACATCGTGCTCAAGGAGGAAGGCGGCACGCCGGTGTTCATCCGGGACGTGGCCGAAGTGAAGATCGGTGCCGCCGTACGCGTCGGCGCGCTCATCAAGAACGGTCAGAGCGAAGCCGTCGGGGGCATCGTCATGATGCTGCGCGGCGGCAACGCGAAAGAGGTGGTGTCGCGGGTCAAGGCGCGGGTCAAGGAGATCAACGACAAGGGCATGCTGCCTGGCGGCCTGCAGATCGTCCCCTTCTACGATCGCACCGAACTGGTTGACTCGGCCCTGTGGACGGTCGTCAAGGTCCTGATGGAAGGCGTTGCGCTGGTCGTGATCGTCCTGTTCGTCTTCCTCGGCGACCTCCGCTCCAGCCTGATCGTGGTGGCCTCGCTGTGTCTGGCGCCCCTTATCACCTTCATGGCCATGAACTGGTTCGGCATCTCGGCCAACCTCATGTCGCTGGGCGGTCTGGCCATCGCCATCGGCCTGATCGTCGATGGGGCCGTGGTGGTGGTGGAGAACGCCTTCGCCCAGCTGTCGCACCGCAAGGGCGAGGGCAAGATGCGCATCATCCTGGAGGCGGTGCAGCAGGTGGCCACGCCCGTTGTCTACGGCGTCGGCATCATCATCCTGGTGTTCCTGCCCCTGATGACGCTGGAAGGCATGGAAGGCAAGATGTTCGCGCCCCTTGCCTACACCATTGCCATCGCCCTCACCGCCTCGCTGCTGCTGGCGCTCACCCTGACGCCCGCCCTGTGCGCGTATTTCCTCAAGGGCGGTCATGAAGAGGACACCCGCCCGATCGCCTTCCTCAAGCGCCACTACCTGCGCCTGCTCGATCTGGCCCTGGGCAACGAACGCAAGACCGTGACGCTCGCGGTGCTGGCGCTGCTGGGCTCGCTGGCGCTGTTCCCGCTCCTGGGCAAGTCCTTCATCCCGACACTGAAGGAGAATTCCATCACGCCGGCCATCTCCCGCATGCCCAACATGTCCTTCGAGGAGGTGATGAAGCTCGAGATGGAGGCCTCGCGCCGCATCGCCGCGGTGCCCGGCGTGCGCATGGTGGTGAACAAGGTGGGCCGCGGCGAGAGCCCGGCGGACCCCCAGCCGCACAGCGACTCCGACCCCGTGGTGTCACTGCTGCCACGCGACCAGTGGCCGGAGGGCGCCAAAGGCCAGGAGAGCTTCGAGAACGACATCCGCGAACGCCTCAAGGACCTGCCGGGCATCAGTCTCATCATGCACCAGCCCATCGCCCAGCGGGTCGACGAGATGGTCACCGGCGTGCGCTCACAGGTCGCGATCAAGATCTTCGGCGACGACCTGGACGAGCTCAAGCGTGTCGGCGACGACATCGCACGCGCGCTCAACAAGGTGCGCGGCACTCAGGACCTCCGGATCGAGCGCCTGACCGGGCAGCAGTACCTCACCGTCACCCTGCGCCGTTCCCTCATGGCGCGCTATGGCCTCAACGCCGCGGACGTTCACGACGTGATCGAGACCGCCATCGGCGGCCGCACGGCCACCGAGATCTACGAGGGCGAGCGTCGTTTCCCGGCGGTGGTGCGCTTCCCCGAGGAATTCCGCGACAAGGTGGACGTGATCGCCGACACCCTGCTCACCAGCCCGTCGGGAGCGGTAGTGCCGATGCGGGCCGTGGCCGACATCGCCGTGGTGGACGGCCCGGTGCAGACCAGCCGCGAACAGGGCAAGCGCCGCATCGTTGTCGGGACCAACGTCAGTGGGCGCGACATCGGCGGCTACGTGCAGGAGGCCCAGGACCGTATCGCCGCCGAGGTCAAACTGCCCGAAGGCTACTATCTTCATTGGGGCGGGCAGTTCGAGAACATGCAGCGGGCCATGAGCCGCCTCATGATCATCGTGCCGGTCACGATCGCGGCCATCTTCTTCCTGCTGTTCACCCTGTTCAATTCGGTGCGCTACGCCACGCTGATCATCACGGTGCTGCCCTTCGCCTCCATCGGCGGCATCGTCGCCCTGTTCGTCACCGGCGAGTACCTATCGGTGCCGGCATCCGTGGGCTTCATCGCCCTCTGGGGCATCGCCGTGCTCAACGGCGTGGTACTGGTGTCCTACATCCGTTCCCTGCGCGAGGATGGTCTGTCAGCCGCAGACGCCGTGGTTCAGGGTTGCACCATGCGCTTCCGGCCAGTCCTGATGACCGCGACCGTGGCGATGCTCGGGCTGATCCCCTTCCTGTTCGCCACCGGCCCCGGCTCGGAGGTGCAGCGCCCTCTCGCAATCGTCGTGATTGGCGGCCTGATCACCTCGACCCTGCTCACGCTCGTGGTAGTGCCGACGCTGTATGGCTGGTTCGAGGGGAAGGAGACCGAAGCCGCATGAGCCTCCGGCCTGCCTGTGGCGAGCCCTCCGCCGGTATCGGCTTGACCGGGCGGTGCCCGGGCGGGACCGGGCCGCGACCGCCTGCGCTGCTGAGGCTCGGTGCCCTGCTGCTCCTGCTGGCACTGCTGCCACTGCATGTGCTCGCGCCTTTTCTCCATGCCCACACCGAGTCCGATCCTCGGGCCGCCATGCAGGCTGGTCCGCATCTGCCCGGCCTGGAGGCGCTGGAGTACGAGGCGCGGGACGGCCCCGCATACGGTTTGCGGCACCCTCCTCTTGTCGAGGAGGCAGACCTTTGCCGCCGGCATGCCGACACCGATGCGGATGACGCGACGGGCGCGGCGCGAGACCTCCGGCCAGTCGCCACGGCGCAACGCCTCATCCCGGTCGCGGACGGTACTTCTCCGCCAGAGCAACCACCGACTGCGCCACCTGCGCGAGGCCCTCCGCGGGTTTCCGTCGACGCCTGAGGCACCGCGCTCGCGGTGCTGACGTCCCCGTTGCCACCAGCCCGTCCGGTGGCAATGGCATGCGCCACCATTCACGGAACCCACACCATGCCCTGGACCCACCTGGTACGCCGACCCATCCCTTTCGCGCCCACGGAAATCTCCACCCATGGCGGCGCCCCGCCACCCGCGGCCACCAGTTGCCACCTGTGCGACGGCCACGAACTGCAGCACCGGCTGCGGCGCGACGCCAAGACCGGTGAGACGCTGCAGATCGCCCTGTGCCTCAGCTGCGGGCTGGTGCAGCAGACCGACATCCCCTCGGATCGCTAACTCGAGACCTACTACTCGCATCATTACCGGGCGGACTACAAGAAGGTGCACCAGCCCCGCCCGCGCCACATCCACCGCGCCGGTGTCGCCGCACTGGATCGCCTTGACCTGCTGGCGCGCTGGCTGCCCCGCCAGAGCACGGGCACCCGGCTGCTCGACGTGGGTGCGGGCGGCGGCGAGTTCGTCTACCTGGCCCGCCGGCGCGGCTACGACGCCCGCGGCATCGAGCCGAATGTCGGCTATTCGGAGTTCGCCCAGTCGGCCTACGGCGTCGAGGTGCGCACCGCCGGCCTGGAGGCCGCCGGCGACACCCATGCCGACGTGGTCACGATGTTCCACGTGTTCGAGCACATGGCCCATCCGCGCGATGCCCTCACCCGCATCGCCGGAATCCTGTCCCCGGGTGGCCACCTGTTCATCGAGGTGCCGAACATCCTCCAGGCCGACGCCTCGCCGCACAACACCTACTTCCGCGCTCACCTGTATTACTACAGCCGCCACACCCTGGCGGCCGCAGCAAGCCGCCATTTCGACCTGCTCGAGGTGGATGACCAGGGCAATCTGAAGGCCTTGCTGCGAAAGAAGGCGCAGCCGGAAGCGGCCTGCCGCCTGCCCGGCGCCGATGAGCTCGCCTTCATCCGCGCGCGTCTGGCGCGGAAGGGCTGGCTGGAATACCTCACCGTCGGCGGAGGTTTGCGCAAGCCCTTCCTGCGGGTGGCCACGCGCATGCGGGAGCGTTCCGCCAGCGCGCTGGCGCCGCGTGCCATCCTGGACGCGGTGGCAGCGCGCCGCCCGGCCGCCTGAGCGTCAACGGCTGCCTCGAGGCCAGGGGCTCGGGGCCGGCCGGTATACTCGACAGCACAGAGACGCAGGGCGGGGCCTGGCTGCTCATGATTTCCATGAGCCGGCGCTACGGATTTTCCTGGCGGTGGCAGGCCGCGCCCCGTGCCACCCTTGCAGGACAGAGATCCGACCATGCCAAGCAGACCGCTCATGAAAACCTTCCTCGTTCCCACCCTGGCTGCCCTGCTGTCCCTCGCCCCCGGCCATGCGCCGGCCGCCTCCTCCTGGGCCGGTGACCTGACGCCGATCACCGCGGCGGAGTGGAATGCGGCGCGCGCCGCCCACCTGCTGGAGCGCACCGGCTTCGGCGGCACTCCCGAGGAGGTCCAGGCCCTGGCAGCACTGGGTCCGGCGGGTGCCGTGCGCCGCATGGTGTATTTCGAGGGCACGCCCGCTGCCAGTCTGCCCGCCTTTGACGAGTCGGGCGTGTTCGACGAGGCGCTGGACGACTTCCCGGCCAGCCGGCCGGCCACCACGGATCTGGCGCGCAACCAGGGCGAAGCCATCGGCGTCAGGGTCAAGCCCGCGGGCAACCGCCGGATGCAGCCGGTGGTGAACAAGTTCTTTTACTGGCTGAGGGCCAGCCGCCTGGAGACGCACCGCCTCGGTTACTGGTGGGCCAACCAGATGCTGGTCACGCCCCGCCCGCTGGAGGAGAAGATGGCCCTGTTCTGGCACGGCCATTTCGCCACCAGCGAAGAGAAGGTGCGGGACTACCGCAAGATGCTCGGGCAGTTGCAGTTCCTCCAGGCCCACGGCCTGGGTGACTTCCGCACCCTGCTGATCGGTGTGGCCCAGGACCCCGCGATGCTCGCCTTCCTCGATGCCGCGGTGAACGTGAAGGGTGCCCCGAACGAGAACTTCGCCCGCGAGATCATGGAGCTGTTCTCCATGGGCGTGGGCAACTACACCGAACACGACATCCGCGAGGCGGCCCGGGCCTTCACGGGCTGGAACTTCGAAGGTACCCGTTTCCGGGTCGATGACGACAAGCACGATGACGGCGTCAAGACGCTGCTCGGGCGCGCCGGGCCCTTCGATGGCGTCGGCGTGATCGATGTCATCCTGGAGCAGCCGGTAACCGCCGATTTCATCGCCGGCAAGCTCTACCGCTACTTCGTGCGCGAGGACCTCGACCCGGGCCTGCAGCGTCGGCTGGGCGCCCTGCTGCGCGACAACGGCTACCGCATCGCGCCCTTCATGGAGACGCTGTTGTCCTCGCGGGATTTCCACGCGCCCGAATCGGTGGCCACGCGGATCAAGAGCCCGGTGGAACTCGCGGTGTCGACCTACCGCAAGCTTGGTCTGGCCGAGGTACCGGGGGTACCTGACTTCAACGACGCCACCGGCGCACTCGGCCAGAAACTGCTGTATCCGCCGACGGTCGCCGGCTGGGCCCAGGGGCGCAGCTGGGTGACTCCCGGCCTCCTCCTGGAGCGCGGCAATTTCACGCTGGATGTCCTGTTCCCGGACATCAGCTACATCCCCGAGGACCGCTATCCGGTCTCCTACACCGGTGCCGAGATTCGTGCCGTGCACGAGCGCGTGCGTTCCGGCCAGGACATCACCACCGCGACCAAGCCCCTGGACAAGTACGGTGGCGGAAACATGATGTCGATGTCGAACATGAACGTCGACCGCGACGAGGACTTCAATACCCGCTTCGCCAGCTATCGCGGCTGGCAGATGGCCATCGAGCGCGTCAAGCCCATCCCGCGCACCATGGCGCGGCTGGACCTTACCGGCATGGTCCGCTCCGCGGGATGCCGGACCGCGGACGAAGCGGTGCGCTACCTGGAAGGCCGCTTCCTCACCGTCGCACTCGACGAGCCCACCCGTCGCGAACTTGCCGACTTCCTGATCAGGGAGCTGGGCACCGGCGATCTCGAGGCCGCCGAGAGCTTCGCCGAGGACGGACTGCGGCTGCTGCTGCATCTGATCATGAGCCGCCCCGAGTATCAGCTCGGTTGAGTCGTCCGACGCCGCCGCCATACGGAGTGAATCGATGAAATCCCGCCAATACCAGCGTCGCCAGCTTCTCAAGGCCAGCCTCGCGGGCCTGGGTGCCGCCGCCTTCTCGCCAGTGCCCGTGCCTGGTGTGTTCTCGCGGGTGGCCCACGCCGCCGCCGACGCTGCGGCCGACGACCGCATCCTCGTGGTGCTCGAATTGTCCGGCGGGAACGACGGGCTCAACACCGTGGTGCCCTACGCCGACGATGCCTACTACCGGCTCCGCCCCTCGGTCGGCATCCCGGAGAAGAAGCTGCTCCGCCTGGACGAGCACTTCGGGCTCAATCCCGGCATGGCGGGATTCGAGCGCCTGTGGAAGGACGGGCAGCTCGCCATCGTCCACGGCGTCGGCTACGACAACCCGTCGTTCTCGCACTTCACCTCCATGGCCTACTGGCACACTGCGGCCCCGAACAGCGGCGATGACTACGGCTGGTTCGGGCGCGTGGCGGATGCCATGTCGCCGCGCCCCCAGCCGAACTTCCTCATCAACGTCGACACCGCCCAGTCACTCGCGGTCAAGAGCCGGGTGCATACCCCGGTGGTGTTCGACGACCCCGACAAGTTCATGCGCAACGCCTTCCTGCAGGAGCAGCCGGTGCTCGAGCTTGGCCCCGCTGCGGCGCAGGAGGCGAACCCGACCCGCCGCTTCCTGGACGACGTTGCCCGCAGCGCCCGGGAGGCGTCGGAACTGGTGCGTCAGGCGTGGGCGCGCTTTCCAGCGAAGATCGACTACGGCATCAACCCGCTCGGGCTCAACAAGGTGGCGGCCTGCATCGCCGCAGGCTTCCCCACCCGGCTGTACTACACGGCCTATCGCAACAACGCCTTCGACACCCACGTCCAGCAGAACGACCTGCACCAGCGCCTGCTGACCTACACCGCCGACGCGGTGCTGGGTTTCATGCGCGACCTGGAACGGCTCGGTGTCGCCGACCGGGTGGCGCTGATGGTGTTTTCCGAGTTCGGGCGCCGCGTGCCGGAGAACACCAGCCTGGGCACCGACCACGGCACAGCCAACGTCATGTTCTTCGCCGGCCACCACGTTGCCGGCGGCCACCACGGTGTGCCCCCGAGCCTGACCGACCTGGACGGCACCGACAATCTGGTCCACACCAGCGACTTCCGCCGCGCCTACGCCACCGCCATCGACGGCTGGCTAGGGCTCGGGGCAGCCGAGTCCGTGCTCAAGGGCCGGTACCAGCCCTTCCCCGTGTTCGGCTGACAAGCGGCGAAGATCGGCCCGCCGCAGCTTCCCCCGGGGTCGGGCCCCTGGCAACACGGCTGGCGGCCCGGCCGCCAGCCGCACTGAGCCATCATTGCCGCTCCAAACGGGTGTACCTCTTTTCGCAACGGGCTTGCAGGGGTAATCTTTGCGTCATTCGGGCGAGCGCCCGTTCGTGCGAGGGAAAAGCACCATGAAGGTCGGATACCGGATGGCCCGAAGGGCTGTGGTGGCACTGGCGGCGGCAACGCTGTACCACGTCCCCGCCGTGCAGGCGCAGCTTCCCATCGAACAGGTCACCGTCGAGAAGTCGGTCAGGGCGAAACAGCGGGTGTACATCCCCGACATCGCCATCAACCACATCGGCGACGGCAAACTCCACGTGGTGGACGGTGAAACCGGCGCCTACCAGGGTGTGATCGGTACCGGGTTCACCGGCCAGACCAAGATCAGCCACGACGGACGCGAGATCTACATCGCCACCGGCTACTACTCCCGCGGTCAGCGCGGCGAGCGCACCGACATCGTCGAGGTCTGGGATGCCGACACGCTCTCCTTCAAGTACGAGATTCCCGTCAGCGAGAAACGCGCGCTGGCGCTGAATTATCGGCACCTGCTCAGTCTGTCGTCCGACAGCCGCTGGCTGCTGGTGCAGAACGCCACGCCTGCGACGTCCGTCACGGTCGTCGATCTGCAGCGCAAGGCCGCCGTGGCCGAGATCTCCACGCCGGGATGTTGGGCCATCTACCCGGTCCGGTCCCAGCCCAACCGCTTCGGCACCCTCTGCGGGGACGGCACCATGCAGATGATCACCCTGGGCGAGGATGGCAGCGCGGCCGGCCGCACGGTGTCCGACGTGCTGTTCGATCCCGACGCCGATGCCCTGTTCATCCAGGGCGAACCTACCGGCGACGCGTACCATTTCGTCAGCTTCACCGGCAACCTCGTGAGCATCGACATGAGCGGCGACAAGGCACGCGCCGTCGGCAAGTGGTCGCTGGTGTCCGCCAAGGAACGCAAGAAGGGCTGGCGCCCGGGCGGCTATCAGGTGCTGGCCCTGCATGAGGGCAGCGGGCAGTTCCACGTCCCAATGCACTCCGGCGGGGGCGAGGGCAGCCACAAGGCGCCCGCAAAAGAGATCTGGACCTTCGACATCGCCACGAAGAAGCGGGTGGGTCGCATGCCCGGGCACATGGCCACGGCCATCGGCACGTCGCCCGACGGGAAACGCCTGTACGCCATCGACGCCGAGAAAGCATCTCTCGTGATCGTGGAGCTCGGGCGCAAGCCGCGCGTGAAGGGCGTGTTCCAGGTGGGTGAGTTCCCGAGCCAGATCGAGGTCCATTGATGCACCCCGCCCTCCTCCTCGGCGACCCGGCGGCCGCGGGTATCGTGGTGGGGGCGCTCGCGCTCATTCTCTCCGGGGCCGCCTGGCACAAGTTAGGCGAGCCGCAGGCCTTCCTGTCCGCACTTGCCGGCTACCGGCTCGTGCCGGAAGCGCTGCTTGGCGCCGTGGCACGCATCGTCCCGGTGCTCGAGGCGGTGGTGGCCCTCGGGCTGCTCGTGCCGGTCACGCGGACCGCAGCCCTGATGGGTGCGGCCGGGCTGCTCGGGGCCTATGCGGGAGCGATGGCCATCAACCTGCTGCGCGGCCGCAGCTACATCGACTGCGGTTGCGGCGGCGCCGCCCACCCGCTGTCCTGGGGACTGGTGGCGCGCAACGCGCTTCTGGTCGGGGTGGCGCTGGCTTTCGCGGGTCCGACCGTCGAGCGTCCCTTCGACTGGATCGATGGCATCACGCTGGTGGCCGGCGTGCTGGCCTTTTACGTGGCCTACCTCATGGCGGACGAAATGCTCCGTCAGGCCAGCCGCATGGCGCGTGCCGGTCAGGCGGACGAGACACGGAGCAGCCTGTCATGACCAGCATCGCGATCTCCAACGTTCTGCTCTGGGTGCTGATGCTCGGCGTGATCGTGGCCCTGTGGGCACTGGCGCGACAGGTCGGCATCCTCTACGAGCGTGTCGCCCCCATGGGTGCCCTCATCACCGATGCCGGCCCCAAGCTGGGAGAACATTCGCCCACTTTCGACCTGCCCTCGCTCGGTGGCGGCACGGTCGCCATCGGCGGCGAGCGCGCCCGCAGCCAGCTGATCTTCTTTCTGTCGCCGACCTGCCCGGTCTGCAAGAAACTCCTGCCCATCCTGCGTTCCGCATCCCAGGCGGAGAAGAACTGGCTCGAGGTGGTGCTGGCCAGCGACGGTGAGTCCACCCAGCATCTGGCTTTCCATCGCGACCATAAGCTGTCTCAGTTTCCCTACGTGCTGTCGGCGGATCTGGGCATGGCCTACCGCGTGAGCCGCCTGCCCTACGCCGTCCTGCTCGACGAGCATGGCGTGATCCGGGCCAAGGGACTGATCAACAACCGCGAACAGCTCGAGAGCCTGTTCAATGCCAAGGAAATCGGCGTCGCCTCGGTGCAGGACTACCTGCAGCGCGGCGCCCACGTGCACTCGGGCGAGAGCGCCTGAATTTCGAAGGGGATACCACCATGTTCCAATTGATCGAGCAGTGGATCGACCGCATGGCCGAACGGCGCGTGCGCTCGGCGGCCCAGTTCAGTTCCCGCCGCAGCGCCATCGCAAAGCTCGGTACCACGTTGGTGGGCGGGGCGGTGCTGCCCATGCTGCCCTTCGACCGCTCCGGCGGTGAGGCACACGCGGCGCTGCCCGCCGTGGACGACCCGATGAAGTGCGAGTACTGGCGCAATTGTGCCCTGGATGGTTTCCTGTGCACCTGCTGCGGCGGCAGCGTCACCACCTGCCCGCCCGGTGCCGAGGCCTCCAAGGTGACCTGGGTGGGCACCTGCCGCAACCCCAAGGACGGCCGGGACTACCTGGTGAGCTACAACGACTGCTGCGGCAAGGTGGCCTGCGGCCGCTGCCTGTGCAACTTCAACGAGCGCGAGCGTCCGGCCTATCGCATGGGCGTGCACAACGACATCAACTGGTGCATGGCCGACAAGCAGACGATGTATCACTGCACCGTGTCCGTGATCGTGGGCGTGGCCAACGCCTGACGGTCCCGTCCGGGAGGGCACCCATGGCAGGCTGCGGCTCACGGATGATGCTGGCCATGGCGCTTGCTGCCCTCGCGAGCGGCACCCTGGCCGAGGACAGGAGCATCGCCCGGGCACGCACGGACTACATGCTCCACTGCTCCGGCTGTCATGGCATGGACGGCCTGGGTAAACCCGAGAAAGGCATCCCCCGCTTCACGGATCAGGTGGGGCATTTCCTCAGAGTGCCTGAGGGGCGGGCGTTCGTCATGCAGGTTCCGGGGCTCCTCGGAGTGCGTCTTCCCGACGAGCGGGCGGCGGCTGTCACCAACTGGATGATCCGCGAGTTCGCAGGCCCGTCCCTGCCCACCGACTTCGTCCCCTACTCTGCCGCGGAGGCACGGCGGCATCGCGAATCGCGCCCGGCGGACATCATCGGCAGACGCGACGAGATCTACCGCACTCTGCTCCAGCAAGGGCTGGTCATCAAGTGAATGGCGCGTGAGCGCCCGGAAACGAAAAAGGCTTCCGGAGGAAGCCTTTTTCGTTGGCTCGCCCGGCTGACGCCGGCGCGACTCAGGACTTGCGATTCCGCCGACGCAGCGCCAGTCCGAGGAGGATACCCCCGGTGGCCATGGACGCCCAGGTGGCAGGCTCGGGCACGGGGACCATGTTCATGCCGAGCACCACCTGTGTGGTCTCGATGAACGCCCCCTTCGGCCCGGCGACCGGACCTGCATAGGCGAACAGGACGCTCTGGATGGACACCTGCGCCTGACCGACATCATCGGTATCGAGGACGGGCGACGCCGCATCCCAGTCGGTGAATGCGGGCGGGAAGCCTCCATTCACGAAAGGCGCCGTGGCGGCAATGTTGCCGGTCCAGGTGCCGAGCCCGCCCATGGGATCCGCTGCGGTGATGGTGAGCGCCCCCGTGACGCCAACCTGGCTGGACGTGCCGAACGAGAAGTAGGTCCCGTCCTGCCCCGCGGCTGCGCCGGTGATCCACCAGCCCGGATCGGCCGTGACGGTGAGCGTGAAGGTGCTGTTCGTGAACGCCGTAGTGTCCGCCGCGGTGGCCTGGGCGCTGAAGGCAGGCGAACCGGAGGGATTCCAGACGACCAGATCGCCGATGATGGACGGCGTTCCGAACAGCCCCAGCAGACTGTCGTCGAAACTGATGTCGAATTTGTCACCGTCGATGGTGACCGTGGCGGCGGATGCGCCGAGCGGCAACGCGGCCGCCATCATCGCGCCAGCAATCAAGTGCCGGATTTTCATTATCGGGTCTCCTGCTCGCAAAGCCTGTTTGACTGGATATGCCCCTGAGGCTGGCAGAAACGCCCCAACCATCGGACATCGAGCAGCAGGGTCCGCACCAGCAACACCCGCTCTTTTTTTCTTCAAGGCTACACCGGCCCGGCCCTGCGTGGCAACCCCCCTCGAGCCGGCCCTGCCGCCATCCGGCCGGATGCCTGTCTTCCACGTCCCACCGAGCCCGCCTGGCCAGCCCGATTTCGTCGTCGCGGGCCCGGCGCACACCTGAATCTGACGGGACGCCCCCGGTCCTTGCACCGGCAGGACCGGGACCAGACACGCTGCCTGGACCGCGGGTGCGCCCTCGCCCCGGAGCCTCCCGGGGACGCCGCGAAACGGGTGCCGCATCGAGCTCTTGAAATCCCTCGGCACCCCCCCCATTTCACCGCCGTCCGGGGATGACGCCAGCGTCAGGTCCCGGCATCCGATCCTCTTTCCTTACAAACGTTGGAGAAGCGACACATGAAGATTCGTCCGCTGCACGACCGGATCATCGTCAAGCGCCTCGAAGAAGAGCGCAAGACCGCCTCGGGCATCGTGATTCCCGACACCGCCGCCGAGAAGCCCGATCAGGGCGAGGTTCTCGCCATCGGGGGCGGCAAGGTCCTGGAGGACGGCAAGACGCGTCCGCTGGCCGTGAAGGTCGGCGACCGGGTGTTGTTCGGCAAGTATGCCGGTCAGACCGTCAAGGTCCAGGGTGAAGAACTCCTCGTCATGCGCGAGGAAGACGTAATGGGCGTGGTCGAGTAACCCGCCGCGATCGAGGAGGAAAACAGCAATGGCAGCAAAGGAAGTCCGTTTTCACGATTCCGCCCGTCACCGCATCGTGGCCGGCGTCAACGTCCTGGCCGACGCGGTCAAGGTCACCCTCGGCCCAAAGGGCCGCAACGTGGTGCTCGAGAAGTCCTGGGGCGCCCCGACCATCACCAAGGACGGCGTCTCCGTCGCCAAGGAAATCGAACTGAAGGACAAGTTCGAGAACATGGGCGCGCAGATGGTAAAGGAAGTCGCCTCCAAGACCTCCGACGTCGCCGGTGACGGCACCACCACCGCCACCGTGCTGGCCCAGGCCGTCGTGCAGGAGGGCATGAAGTACGTCGCCGCCGGCATGAACCC
>JBILUV010000337.1:0-3574 GCA_044370825.1 Burkholderiales bacterium
CCTGGGGATCCACCGCGCGGGGCGCGCTGGATCTGGCGGGGGCTGGTTGCATGATTGTCAGTCTACGACTACGACGTGAGATGTCAATTTTTATTTACATACCGGTGTCGCGCGTTGCCGACAGAACGCTCACCAGCAGGGGTTGCCGGGTGTGGCTGACGCGCACGCCGGCAAAACCGGCCTGACGGAGCAATTCGGCGATCTCGCCTGCCGAGCGTGGCCGGCCGCTGCGCATGGCCATCAGGTACCAGCCGAAGTAGGCATCGCCCATGGCCTCGGCACCGGGCGTCGCAGCCATCGGCTCGGCAATGAGCACGCGCCCCCCAGGGGTCAGTGCCTCGCGCGCCGCCCGCAGCAGCGCCAGCGCTGCCGGATCGTCGTGGTCGTGCAGCACGCGGACGAAACTGATGAGATCCGCACCGCGCGGCAGTCCAGTGCGGTGGAAATCGCCGCCATGGACGGTCGCGCGCTCGGCCATGCCCGCCTCGGCAAGCCGGCGCCGGGCACGCTCCACCACGGCGGGAAGATCGAACAGCATGAGGTGCAGGCTCGGACACCGCGACCCGGCCTCGGCGAGAAAACCGCCCTCGCCGCCACCAACGTCGAGCAGGCAGCGGTGGCTGGCGAAGGGATATGCGTCCAGGACCTCGGCCGCCACCAGAGACTGCGAGGCCGCCATGAGGGCGCTGTAACCGGCCACCTGCCCCGCTTCGAGTTCGGCAGGCGTCTGGGCGACGGCGTAACTCCAGTAGCGCCCCAGACGCGTATCGTGGCGTTGTCCACGCAGCAGGGCCACGGGGTCGCGCAGGTCCTCGTAGAACAGCGTGTGATGCTCCACCATCGCGCCGATGCCGGGATTGGCCAGCACCGCCGCACCGAGCGGGCCGAGCCCGTACCTCCGGGGGCCGCGCCGCTCCAGCAGCCGCAGCGCAGCGGCGGAGTCGAGCAGCCGCTGCGCCGCCTCTTCCGGCAACACCAGCCGGGCCGCGATGGTGGACAGCGGCAGAGATCCGGCGGACAGCAGACGCAGCACCCCCAGGCGCACGCAGGCGAGCAGAATCTGGGAGTAGACGAAGCCGGCGCACAGGTCGAACACGGCGCTGGCCCGCCGCCGCGCGATCGGTCGCGTCAGCGGAAAGCTCGCCGCCCAGCGCTGAAAGCGCGGGCTGGCCAGCAGGCGGTCGCGCCATGCCCGCCAGCCATCGCGCCAGGCCGACGGCGATGCAGCCGCCGGAACCAGCACCTCACCTCCGGGACCGTGCATCGCCGCCCCCCTCAGGCAGCCAGCCGCGCCACCTGCCCGGGCAGGATCCGCCGCGATTCCATGAGGATGAGGCTGCGCAGCGCCCCTGACCCGCTGCAGTCCGGCACGGCGGCGATCGCATCGGCCACGAGGGTCTTCACGCGCGCCACGGCGCCCGCAAGACCGTGTTCGGCCACGGCGCTGGGACGCCCGAGCGCGCGGTCACGCCCGGTGGGCTTGCCCAGGAGTTCCGCCGCCGCCGTGGCGTCTTGGATGTCGTCCGCGACCTGGTAAGCCTCTCCCAGGTGCTCGCCGAGCCAGCGCCAGGACGCACCGTCCTGACCCGCGGCCTGCGCGCCGGCGACGGTTGCGGCGGCAAACAGCGAACCGGTCTTGGCCCGCTGGTAGTCGGCGAGGTCCACCTGCGTCTCGCACTCCCAGGCCTGACCGGCGACGATACCGGTGGGCATGCCGGTCGCCGCGGCGACCGTTGCGATCAGCGCAGGCAGTCTCTCCGGGCGGCGCAGCGCCCCGCGGGCCAGCACCTCGAAGGCGTGAACGATCAGCGCATCACCAGTCAGCACGGCGAGCCGTTCGCCGAAGGCCGAGTGCACCGAGGGCTTTCCCCGCCGCATCGGGGCGTCGTCGAAACAGGGGAGATCGTCGTGGACCAGGGAGGCGCAATGGAGCAGTTCGATGGCGACGGCTGCCGCATCCGACAGCGCCGGGTCCGGATCTCCGCAGGCTTCCGCCACAGCCAGACACAGGCGCGGCCGCACCCGGGCCCCGCCGGGGAATACCGCGTAGTGCACTGCCCGCGCCAGACCTGGGGGACAGCCGGCCTGCCCTCCCGATACCAGCGCCTGCTCCAGCGCCCGCTCGATGCGTGTGGTCACGTCCATGAACGCCTCCCGTGGTGGTAATGCGGGGAATGGGCTTGTGTCAATGCGAATTGTCACCCCGTGTGTCATGTACTATAGACACGGGGCGTCGTCAGGGTCAATGCACAGCGCCGTGGGGAGGCGATGAGGAAGTCTGCGGTGGTGGTGGTTGGTGCAGGAATCGGCGGTCTCGCCGCAGCCCTGGAACTCGCGGTGGCGGGTCTGGAAGTGACTGTGCTGGAGCGTCAGCCCGGGCCAGGCGGCAAGATGCGCGAAGTCGCCGTGGGCGGACGACGGCTGGACGCCGGGCCAACGGTGCTGACCATGCGTCAGGTGTTCGAGGACCTGTTCGCCCGGGCCGGGGCCGACCTGTCCTCCCGGCTTCACCTGATGCCCGCATCGGTGCTGGCACGCCACGCCTGGAGCGCCTCGGAGACACTCGACCTGCACGCCGATCTCGAGCAATCGGTCGAGGCGATATCACGCTTCGCCGGCCTGGCCGAAGGAGGCCGGTACCGGCGCTTCTGCACCGAGGCTCGAGCGGTGTTCACCGCGCTCGACGACAGCTTCATCCGCGGCTCGCGCCCTGGCCCGGTTGGTCTGGTCCGCCGCAGCGGATGGCGCGGCCTGCCCGGTCTCTGGCGCATCCGCCCGTTCACCAGCCTGTGGCGGGCCCTGGGCGGGCACTTCCACGATCCACGCCTGCGCCAGCTGTTCGCGCGCTACGCCACCTACTGCGGTTCCTCCCCGTTTCTCAGCCCGGCGACGCTCATGCTGGTGGCGCACGTCGAGCAGGCCGGCGTCTGGCTCGTCGAGGGAGGCATGCACCGGCTCGCGCAGGCGCTTGCCGCACTCGCGCGGGAGCGGGGCGTGAGCTTCCGCTTCGAGACCGAGGTGGCGTCGATCACCCGCGCCGGCGCGGGTGTCTCGGGGGTATGCCTGCGCTCGGGCGAGGCCTTGCCCGCCGGCGCGGTGGTGGTGAATGCCGACGCGGCGGCGGTCGCAGCCGGCCTGTTCGGTGAACTCGGACGTCCGATCCCGCCGGTACCCGTCGGGGCGAGATCGCTGTCGGCGGTGACCTGGCTGATGAGCGCCCCCACCGCAGGCTTTCCGCTGTCGCGGCACTCGGTGTTCTTCTCCCGCGACTACGCCCGGGAGTTCCGCGAGCTGCACGGCGGCAACCTGCCCTCGGATCCGACGGTCTACGTGTGCGCCCAGGATCGGGACGACCTCGGGCAGCGGCTGGATCGCGCCGCGGAGGGGTCGCCCGAAAGGCTGCTCTGCCTGGTCAACGCGCCTGCGACCGGCGATCTCCGTCCGCTCGACAGCGCCGCCCTGGAGGACTGTACCCGGCGATGCTTCGCCACCCTGGAGCGCTGCGGACTGCACGTGGATCGCTCAGCCGGCAGCGGCACCTTGGTGAGCCCGGAAGACTTCCACCAGCTTTTCC
>JBILUV010000416.1:0-2706 GCA_044370825.1 Burkholderiales bacterium
CGTGCCTCGCACGGCTGGATGGCGTCGTTCCAGCGCCCGGGTGCCCGCACCCGGGTCCCGGGCCTGTACCTCGCCGGCGGCAGCACCCACCCGGGACCGGGCGTACCGATGGCGGCGCTGTCGGGCATCCAGGCCGCACGGGAGGTGCTGCGCGACCTCCACCGCCAGCGAAAGGCCTGAGACATGACTCCCCACTTCGATCAGCCCGTGCCTCGCAACGGCTACCTGTGGTGGTACCTCGACGCACTGAGCGAAGACGGCCGCCACGGCCTGACCCTCATCGCCTTCGTTGGCAGCGTGTTCTCGCCCTACTACGCCAGTGCCCGACGGCGGGCCCCGACGGACCCCGAGAACCACTGCGCCGTGAACATCGCGGTATACGGACCGGGCGGTCGCTGGGCCATGACCGAGCGTGGTCGTCACGACCTGGGGCGTACCCGGGAGCGCTACGCCCTCGGCCGCAGCGTCCTGGACTGGACCGGGGCAGCGCTGGACATCCGCGTGGACGAGATCGCATTTCCTCTCCTGCGGCGCCTGCGCGGACACATCCGCCTCCACCCCAAGAGCCTCAACACCCAGGCCTTCGATCTGGATGCCACGGGCAGGCACCGCTGGCAGCCGATCGCGCCAGTGAGCCATGTCGAGGTCGACCTGTCGCACCCCCGACTGCGCTGGAGCGGGCACGCCTACCTTGATTCCAACGCCGGGGACGAACCACTGGAGCGGGCCTTCCGTTCCTGGGACTGGTCGCGCGCCGTGCTCGAAGACGGGCGCAGCGTGGTGCTCTACGACGCCCGCCGGCGCGACGGCAGTGGCACCCACCTCGCTCTGCAGTTCGATGCCCGGGGTCGTGTGGAGCCCATGGTCGCTCCTGAACGCGTGGCCCTGCCCGCCACGGGCTGGCGCCTGGCGCGCGAGACCCGCGCCGATCAACCAGGGCGCGTGTCGGTCGTACGGACGCTCGAGGACACGCCCTTCTACGCACGCTCGCTGCTTTCCACCTCCCTGGCGGGCCAGCGCGCGGTCGCAGTGCACGAGAGCCTTTCTCTGGACCGGTTCGAGACGACCGCAGTCCAATGGATGCTCCCGTTCCGCATGCCGCGCCACGCCCGCCGCTGACCCGCCGCGGGCGCGCAGCTACCGCCGAGGCCGGCGCACCGAGCCCCGCCCCCGCAGAGCCATTCAAGCCCGCCATTCCAGGGCGAGACACTGTTGTCACGGAAAAAACGCCGCAGTGTCATTTTAATGTCATCTCACTGTCGTCCAATGTAGTCATAAAAGACTACTTCACTTCACATAGTGAGATCCCAGATGAAGCGTCGCGTTGCTGCTCTTGCCATCCTGCTTTCCGCCACCCCCGCCATCCACGCCCAGGAGGCTCCTCTGACCGACCTGATCGAATCCCTCTACAAGCGCGGGGTCATCGAGCAGGAGGAGTACGAACGGTATCAGGAGGCAAAAAAAGACGAGCGGGCCCGCAGCCGCGTCGAGCGCCGTGAGCGTGCCATGCGCGACGCGCTGGACAAGGAGCGTCTCGCCAAACTCGAGGCGAAGAAGTCCTGGACCGACAAGATCGATTTTCGCGGCTACATCCAGCTGCGCGACAGCATGGTGGTCGCGGGCGACGACGACATCCGCCTCTGGAACGACCGAGGCGTCGGTCCCAACACGGGCATCTCCATCCGCCGGGCGCGACTGATCTTCTCCGGCCAGGTCAGCGACAACCTCTACATCTACGTCCAGCCGGATCTGGCCAGCTCCACGGGCGACACGGGCAACGTGGCGCAACTGCGCGACGTGTACGGTGACATCTCTTTCGACGACAAGCGCGAATACCGCGTGCGGGTCGGACAGAGCAAGATTCCCTACAGCTTCGAAAACCTGCAGTCCAGCCAGAACCGTCTGAGTCTTGACCGGAACGACGCGCTCAACAGCTGCTGCCGCGACGAGCGGGACATCGGCGCGTTCTTCTACTGGGCGCCGGCGGAGAAGCGGGCGATGTTCAGTGACCTGACACGCCTAGGGCTGAAGGGCAGCGGCGACTACGGCGTGATCGCCTTCGGTACCTACAACGGACAGGGCGCCAACCGTGCCGAGCGCAACAACAACATGCACATGGTGGCGCGCGTCACCTGGCCTTTCAAAACGGAGAAGGACCAGTACTACGAATACGGGATCCAGGCGATAACAGGACAATTCTCGCCCATCACCAGCGGCACAGTCCGGTCGAGCGGCGACTACAAGGATCAGCGGGTGGGGCTGCACGGCGTGATCTATCCTCAGCCCTGGGGCATCCAGGCCGAATGGAACTGGGGCCAGGGGCCGGAGCTCAACCAGAGGACCAACAGGATCGAGAGCGGCAGCCTGTCTGGTGGCTACGTCCAGGTGATGTACCGCAAGGAGGACTTCTTCGGATACGGCGTGCTGACCCCGTTCGTCAAATACCAGAATTACCAGGGCGGCATGAAGTTCCAGACCAATGCGCCTTCCACCAGTGTGAATGACTGGGAGTTCGGTGCCGAGTGGCAGCCGCGCAAAGAAATCGAGCTCACCCTGGTGTGGCAACGCTACAACCGCAACGACGTGACGCGCGCCCCTTACGCCGAGTTCAAGAGCGACGTGCTGCGCGCGCAGCTGCAATACAGCTTCTGACCGGGGCGAACCCACCCCAGGGCGCGGGGCGGGGCGCAGGGCGGCCCCCGCCCG
>JBILUV010000054.1:0-16825 GCA_044370825.1 Burkholderiales bacterium
TCTGTCGCGGCGGTCGCGACAGCCTCGCCGCCGGGCTCGCCCACGAACAGATCGCCCTGCTGATCCTTGCCTTGCATCTCTTGATCTCTTCCCCGGGGGGCCGGACCCGCGCCCCCGCATCACCGCCGACCCGCGCCGTCCGCCATGGGGGACGGCGACGCACTCAGCGCACCGTTTCGAATTCCTCGACCAGCAGGTCGGCGTCACTGTCGCCCACGGTGAAGCGCCAGGTGCCGGGCACCAGTTCGTGTTCCTTCGCAAACTGGAAACCGCCGCACCAGACGCCGCGGCCGTTCTCGACCCGCAGCATGCGCGGCACGTTCCAGCCGCCCACCTCCACGCCGTTCGGTTGCACCATCACCGGGTGGCGCACGATCTCCGTAAGGGTGTACTTCCCCTCGACCTCCAACCCCTCGAAGCGGGCGCAGAAGCCGAAACGCGTGCCCAGCTTGAGCGGGATGCGTCGGGTCTTCTCCAGCAACTGGTAGCGCCCAAGCGGCGTGCCCTCCGGCGGCGAAGCCACAGGCTCCGCCGAATAGACACCGTATTCCAGCAGCGTCGCCGTCGGTGCCGCCACCACCGGCCCCAGCGTCAACCCCACCAACACCGCACCGACACCCCTGACTGCATTCTTCACAATGTCATCTCCATCGCCCATCGCCTGTCGCCCATCCCCTAGGAAATATCTGCATCCACCAGATTCCCATAGGTCTCCATCCACTCCCTGCGCTGCGAGGCGTTCTCGCGCGCCATCATCATGTCGAAAATGTCCTTCGACACCTCCAGCTGACCGTCCCCCACGGTCACGGGCAGCATGCGACGGGTGTCGGGATTGAGCGTGGTCTCCCACAGCTGCTCCGGACTCATCTCGCCCAGGCCCTTGAAACGGCTGACCGTCCACGCACCCTCGCGCACGCCCTCGTCGGCGAGCTTCTCCTCCAGGCTGGCAAGCTCCTGCCGGTCCAGGGCGTAGAGCTTGCGCGCCGGCTTGTTCTTGCCCTGCGCGGGCACATCTATGCGGAACAGCGGCGGCTGGGCCACGTACACGTTGCCGCGTTCGATGAGCCGCGGGAAGTGGCGAAAGAACAGCGTCAGCAACAGCACCTGGATGTGCGAGCCGTCGACGTCCGCGTCGGCCAGCACGATGATCTTGCGATAGCGCAGCCCGGACAAATCCGGATTGTCGGCCGCCTTGTGGTGGTCGACGCCGATGGCCAGGGCGATGGCCTCGATCTCCTTGTTGGCGTAGAGCGTGTCCGGGCTGTCCTGCCAGGTGTTCTTGGGCTTGCCCTTGAGCGGCAGCACCGCCTGGAATTCCTTGTCGCGCGCCTGCTTGGCGGAGCCGCCGGCCGAGTCGCCCTCGACGATGAACAGCTCGTTGCGGTCCGGGTCGTCCGAGGCGCAGTCGGTGAGCTTGCCCGGCAGCACGGCCACGCCGGAGCTCTTGCGCCGCTCGACCTTCTGCGCTGCGCGGGTGCGGGCCATGGCCTGACGTATCACCAGCTCGGCGATGCGCTTGCCTTCGTCGACGTGCTCGTTGAGCCACAGCTCGAACGGGTCGCGCACCATCTGCGCCACCAGCTTGACCGCGTCGCGCGAGATCAGCTCGTTCTTGACCTGGCCCTTGAACTGCGGGTCGAGCATCTTCACAGCCAGCACGAAGTTGGCGCGCGACCACACGTCCTCCGCCACCACCTTCAGCCCGCGCTGCCCCATGGCGTGCAGGTCGATGAAGTTGCGTATGGCGGCGTGGACGCCTTCGCGCAGCCCCGAGACGTGGGTACCGCCGTGGCGCGTCGGGATCATGTTGACGTAGGACTCGGTGGTGAGCTCGCCCTCGGGCGTGAAGGCCAGCGCCCACATCGCGCCCTCGCCCTCGGCGAAGCTGTCGGACTCGGACTGTGCGGTGACGTAGCGCTCGCCGAAGAAGCTCGCCGCCACCGGCTCGACGCCGGACATGGCGCTGCCGAAGTAGCCGCGGATGCCGTCGGGGAAGTGCCACTGGGTGGTCTCGAAACGCCCGCCCTTCTCCACCCGCAGGCTGAAGCGCACACCGGGCAGCAGCATCGCCTTGGCGCGCATCAGCGCCGCCAGTTCGGCGGCCACGATGCGCGGCGAATCGAAGTAGCGCGCGTCCGGCCAGAAGCGGATGCGCGTGCCGGTCTCGCGCGGCCCCACCGTGCCGGTCTGCACCAGCGGCTCCTTCACCTTGCCGTTGTCGCCGAACACGATGCGCCACGACGCGCCATCGCGCCGCACGTCCACCTCGAGCCGTGTGGACAGCGCATTGCTCACGCACACGCCCACACCGTGCAGGCCGCCGGCGATGCGGTACACCGCCTCCTTGTCGGTCTTGCGAAACTTGCCGCCCGAGTGCAGCGTGGTGAAGATCACCTGCACCGCCGGCACCTTCTTCAGCGGGTGGATGTCCACCGGGATGCCGCGCCCGTCGTCGGCAACCTCGGCCGAACCGTCCTCGTGGAGGGTCACCGCCACGTTCTTCGCGAAGCCGGCGAGCCCCTCGTCGGCGGCGTTGTCGATGATCTCCACCAGCGCGTGGTTCGGATTGACGGGATCAGTGTACATGCCGGGCCGGTGCAGGATCGGCGCGAGGTCTTCCAGGATCTCGATGTCTTCGGCGGTGTAGCCGCCCGTCTTCTTCGTCATGATGTCCCGTCGTTCATGTGACCCCTACTGCCCTGACCCGCAGATCAGGCACGCCCGCGGGCGGAAGCGGCGCTCCTGCCGGCGCCACCGACCCGCGACAACACCCCCTCACCCGCCGTGCCCAGGCGCCGGCGCAGATGCCGCACCGCCACCTCGCGCACCCGGACGGGACCGATCCGTATGCCGTCCACCAGCGCCAGCAGTTCGTGCAGCACGGGATCCCGCTTCGCCGCCACCGGCACGCAGCGATACAGGGGCTCGATGGGAACACCGCGTGTGCCGCCTTCCGGGTCGGGCCAGACCAGGGGCGCGTCGCCGCTGGCCGGCAGCGCGTCGGCCAGCGGCGCTGCCGACGCGCCGGTCGGCGTGCCCAACACCAGTGTTTCACCCGGGACTGCAGCCCAGACATAGCGCACACCGTGCACCAGCAACTCGTCCAGGCCGACGGCATCCGGCACGCCCCAGCCGGCGTCGATACGCAACAACCCGGCGTCCGCCGCACGCCGCACACCAGCGTGCACTTCCGAGGCGGACATGCCGAGTTCCCATGCCAGCTGGCCGTAGCTCCAGGGCACAGGGCCCCTGGCCACGATCTTCAGAAGCACGACCACATCCTGGGGTTTGAGCAACGGCAGACCTCCCCCACGCCAAGGAGCCCGGGCCACCTCGGGCCCCCGGACCCTTATTCTATTCGCGAATCACGAATGACGCGTGCGAAGCTGCGAGCCCGTGGCCAGAGCTCACGGCGAACGAGGCGCCCGGATTGCGCGACCCGGCAGCGCAGCCTCGCGCAGACGGCCATTCCAGACCACTGGAGTACCGGCGACGAACACATAGGCCACCCCTTCGGAGAAGCGCTCCGGGGCCTCGTAGGTGGCGCGATCGATGATGCGTTCAGGGTCGAACAGCGTCAGGTCGGCATCGGCCCCGGGCCGGATGCGCCCCTTGTTGCGCATGGCCGGCACCCGCGCCTCCAGGCGCCGGGCCGGCTGGAGGGTCATCTTCTCCAGCGCCTGCATGAGGGTGAGCAGGCCGGCCTCCCGGACATAGCGGCCCAGCACCCGCGAGAAGGTGCCGCTGGAACGCGGATGCCCCTGCCCCGGGGATACGTCGAAGCCGTCGCTGGCGATCATGGTGAGCGGATGCGCCACCGCGGTCCGGATGACCTCCTCGGTGTTGGCGTGGATCAGCACCAGCCCGCCGTCCCGGCGGTGAAGCAGGAAGCTCTCGCGCGTCAGGCGCTCGCCCGTGGCCACCCACTGAAGACGGTTGAAATCGGCCTCGGGGCGGTCGACCCAGCTGTCGAACAGGAAGGACTCGATCCGCGTCGCGCCCGCCGTGTAGGGATAGCACTCCGTGGTGACGCCCAGGCCACGCTCGCGGGCGCCGGCGATGATGTCGAGCATGCGCGCGGTCGAGGCCTGACCGCTGCTCTGGATGTGGGCCACATGCACCGGCGCACCGGTCGCGGCCGACAGGGCGATCACCTCGAGCAGACCGGCCTCGCGGTCGGCGTCCACGCCCGCGGCGCTGGACGCACCCCGGACGTGCACGTGGGTGAAGGCACCGTGGCGGGCCGCAGTGCGGAACACCTCGAGCAATTCGGTGCTCCGCGCGGCCGGCGTGTAGGCGATGCCCAGCCCCACCGCCACGGCCCCCTGGCGCAGCCCGTCGTCCAGGCCCTGCAGCAGCGCGGCCAGCTCGGCGTCGGAGACACCGTCCCTGGCCCCGGGGCCGCTGGGCAGGAAGGTGCCGGTGTCGTTCTTCACCGCCATGCGTAAGGGAATGTGGCCGACCGCCACGCCGTAGTGGATGGGCTCGCGTCCCGCCCGGGCGCGATACCAGGCGTCCACGTCGGCCACGCCCACTTCGAGTTCGAAGGACGCGGTGACGCCGTCCATGGCCTGATGGCGGTGCGATTCGGGTCGCACGCCGTGCCAATGCAGATCGATGAAGCCTGGAGCCACCACCAGACCGCGGGCGTCGACCTCCTGCGCGCCGTGCAGCGGCTTCTCGCTCACCGCCTGGATGACGCCATCGCGGATGCCGAGATGCCGCAGTCCGTCGAGACCCGATTCAGGATCCATCACGCGGCCGTTCGCGATCACCAGATCGTAGGGCTCGGCAGCGGCACCCCCCGAAAGGGCCGGCATCAGGGCCACGGCGAAGCACAGGAACCACGAACGCGCTCGGACGAACATCGGTTGGAACCTCCGGCAGTAAGGCAAGCGGCGCCGGGCCATCCCGGCCCAGCGAGGGTTCTTGACCCAGATCAGCCGGCGCCACCGCGAACCCTGCGACACTTGGCCCTGCTGACGGCGGTTTCGGCCCACCCGTCGGATCCTACAGGAGACGAGTGATGACCCGCCTGACACATGAGCAACGGTCTGACATCGGCCAGCGCCTGCGCCGCCGGAGGAGCGAACTGCTGTCCGAGATCCGCACCGCGCTGGTGGAGAGCGGCGACCAGACCTGGGCGGAACTCGCCGGCCGGGTCCACGACAGCGCCGACGAAGCCGTGGCCGACGTGCTGGCGGACGTCAATGCCGCCCGCATCGACCGTGAAGTGACAGAACTGCGCGAGATCGAGTCCGCGCTCGAACGCCTCACGGGGCCGGCCTATGGCAGTTGCGCCGACTGTGGCGGGCAGATCCCCGTGGCGCGTCTGATGGCCCAGCCGGCCGCCCTGCGCTGCATGGACTGCCAGACCCGCGTCGAGCACACCCTGGGCCGGTCGCCGAGCCTGTAGCATCGAGGCTCAGCCTCAACCACATCGGAAGATGCGCAGACCATGATTGCGGAACTGATCGTCGGCAGTCGCACCCTGGACCAGGGCTTCGAATTCCACCTTGCCCCGGCCGACCAGCCGGAGCGGGCGCTGTGCGGCGAGGCGGTGGCGCCGACGCAGATCCCCACGATGTTCTACGGCGTGGACTCGGCCATCGAAGGGCGCTGGTGCGAGCGCTGCGAGCGGCTGGCGCGCCAGCCGCCGGTACATGAAAACAGCTCCGAGGCAGCAGCCGGCGGCTGACGCTGCCCCGCCTGCGGCGAGTCAGTCGATGCCCAGCTGGTCCAGCCGCTCGAAGGCGGTAGCGGACCAGGCGCGCAGGATCTGGTTCACCACGACCGGGTCGCTGACGAAGCCCATGATGCGTCCGGCGCGCCGCATCACCTGTCTGGGGTGGAAGAAATCAGCCTCGGGCGCACCGTCGGACGCGGTCCCTTCGAGCCGGATCGCGGCGAAATCCATTCCTGCGCAGTATTCCAGCCGCTGCAGGCGCGCGTCCGCCTCCCCCGGGCTGGCGACGACCTGGTAGCAGGCCCCCACCACCCGCTCCATGCCGGCCACGCCCTCGACGCGGTGGGTGGAGACGGCCTCGCCGACGGCAGCGTCGATGTTGGCGTCGTGGTCCCAGTCGGCGGCCACGGCGGACCTGCAGACGATCAGGCTGGCCAGCACTGCGGCAACGATCCTCACGACACACCTCCGCGGGTCGGCATCAGGGTTCAGGCGGCGCCCTGTCCAGCAGGGCGAAGCGCAGGATGCGCCCCTCTCCAGGCTGCTCCAGGAACAGCGCGCCGTCGGCAAGGTACCACGAGTCCACGCGCCCCAGCGCATCGGTGAAGGCCCGGCCCAGCGACGGTACGGGGCAGGCGTCACGACTCAGGGACAGGCGGCCGATGCTCATCTCGGCGCCACTCGCACTCCAGGCCCCGAGGCCGCGGTTACAGTCCGCCCGGACCACCAGACGGTGATCGTTGCGGAACTCGATGACGTAGCGCTCGGGATGGGGGACAGCAACCGCCTCGCCACGGATGACGGCCGCCTGCAACTGCCAGCTCGTCCCGAGCAGAGTGGCGTAGGGTCGCAGCGACTCGTCGCCACCGCGCACGTCCTCCAGCCACTTCTGCCAGGACGAACAGCCGCCGAGCGACAGCGCGGCCAGCAACAGGGCGCGGCGTCCGACCACCGCCGCACGCCGCGCACCGAGGCCCGTGGCACGCCGCACGGACGCGGTCAGGCGCCCGCCTGATTGCGGGTGTTGCGCCGGATGAAATCTGCCATGCGCGCCACCCCGGCCTCGATCGCCTCGTTCGAGGCCGCGTAGCTGAAACGGATGTGCTGCCCCTCGTCGGGCACACGAGGCCCGAAGTGGATGTCGGCCAGGACCGCGACGCCGGCCTCGTGCAGCAGCCGGGCGCGCAGTTCCTCGGAGTCGCGTGCGCCGATCATGCGGCAGGCCTCGGTCACGTTGGGCCAGGCGTAGAAAGCGCCGCCGGGGTTCTGGCAGGTCACGCCAGGGACCTGGTTCAACAGGCGCACGATCAGGTCACGCCGCGCCATGAAGCTGTCGCGCATGCGCAGGGCATCGTCCTGCGGACCGTCGAGCGCCTCGACCGCGGCCCACTGGCTGATCTGCGAGGCGCAGGATTCGGTGTTGGTGATCCAGGTGGTGAAGTACGGGGCGAGCGCCCGATTCACGGCGAAGCCGATGCGCCAGCCCGTCATGGCCCAGGTCTTGGAGCAGCCGTCGGCGATGATGGTCCGCTCCAGCATGCCCGGCAGGGTGGCGATGGATGTGAACTCGCCGTCGTAGACCAGGCGCCCGTAGATCTCGTCGGCGAACACCCAGACCTGCTCGTGGCGCCGGAGGATGTCGGCGATGGCCTCCATCTGCGCGCGCGGGATGATGCCGCCGGTGGGGTTGTGCGGCGAATTGAGGATCAGCAGCCGGGTGCGCGGGGTGATCCTGTCTTCCAGCTCCTGGGGGTCGAAGTTGAAGCTGCGCGACTCCTTCAGGTGGATGGGCACCGGGACCGCGCCATTGGCACGGATCTGCGACTCGTAGATTGGAAAGCCAGGGTTGGGGTAGACGACCTCGTCGCCGGCGCCGAAGTCGGTCACCGACAGCACCGTGTAGCCGATGAAGGGCTTGGCGCCCGCGGCCACCACCACGTCCGACGGGTCCACCGTCAGACCACGGGTGCGCTGAACGTCACGCGCCACCGCCTCGCGAAGTTCGTTGATGCCGGCCGAGGGGGTGTAGCCGTGTCGGCCACCACGGATCGCGGCCACCGCCGCGTCCTGGATGTTGACCGGCGTCGGAAAGTCCGGCTGGCCGATGCAGAAAGAGATGATGTCCCGGCCGCTGCGGATGAGGGCGTTGACCTCCGCGAGAACCACGAATGCGTTTTCGGTACCGAGCTGACGCGCCCGGTTGCTCACTGCCGGCATGTGCCGATCCTCCCTGTCCGCGCCCAGGGCGCGCACTTTGGTGCGGCGCCCGGCGCGGTGTCGTGTGTTATGCGTTGTGACGTGCGTGGATTGCGCCCGGCTGACATCGGATGCGATCCGGTGGTATAGCACGCCCCGAAAACCAGGGTCAATTTCAGACCCCGGTGAGCCACTGGCGCAGCGCCTCCGTCACCTCCCCGGGGCGTTCCATCGGCGCCATGTGGCCGCAATCCTCCAGCACCACCAGCCGGGCGCCCGGGATACCGGCTGCCAGTTCCTCGTGCACCGCCACCGGCGCGCGCTCGTCCTGACGCGCCGCCAGCACCAGGGTGGGGCAGCGCACCGTGGCCAGCGTCGGCAGGCTGTCGGGCCGCGACAGGATGGCCGTCTGCTGCCGCACGTAGGCCTCGGCGCCGACCCGCTGCGCCATGGCAACGATGCGGCCCGCCAGCGTCTCGTCGCCCACGCGGTCTGGGTGCACCAGGAACGACAGCATCGTGCGCGTGATTGGCGAGAAGCCCCTGGGCTGCGCTGCGAGCTTGATAAAGCGGCGGCGTTCAGCCGCGCGCTCCGGCGTGTCGGTGCGTGCGCTGGTGCCGATCAGGGCGAGGCGGGCGATGCGCTCCGGCGCCTGGCGCATCAGTTCCAGGGCCACGTAGCCGCCCATGGAGAAGCCGGCCACCGCGAGCGGACCCGGAGGCGCCTCGGCCAGCACCCGGGCGGCCATGGCGCCCATACTGTCGTCGCGGGTGAGATCGGGCACCTGGCAGGGGGCAATCGAATTCAAGGCGGGCACCTGTGCCAACCAGACGTCGGCATCGCACAACAGGCCGGGCAGGAGGAGCAGGGTCATGGAGGCGGACACGCCAGGTTCGCAAAACGCGGAGTCTACGCCGGGATGCCGGCGCACTGCTGCCGGCGGAGGCGTAGCCGGCCGCTCGGCCCGAAGCAGAACCGGCCTGAGTGCAAATGCGGCTAGAATCGGACGGTCAACCCGCACGAGCCCCACTCATGAGCAAGAACATGCAGGTCCTTCTCGCCAGCCGGCCCAAGGCCGGGGTCAGCGAATCCAACTTCCAGATCGTCGAGCGGGACATCCCCACCCCGGGCCCCGGGGAGGTGCTGGTGCGCAACCACTGGCTGTCGCTCGATCCCTACATGCGCGGGCGGATGAATGCCAGCAAATCCTATGCGGCCGGGGTGGAGATCGGGGACGTCATGACCGGGGGCACGGTCGGCGAGGTCATCGAATCCAACCACCCGCGCCACAAGGTCGGTGACTTCGTGGTGGGCAATACCGGCTGGCAGCTCTACGCGGCCGCTGCCGGCGAGGCCCTGAACCGGGTCGACCCTGATCTGGTGCCCCTGTCGGCCTATCTCGGCGTGGTCGGCATGCCGGGCGCGACAGCCTGGATCGGCCTGTTCGAGCACTGCCAGCCGGTGGCGGGCGAGACGCTGGTGGTGTCGGCTGCGTCCGGTGCGGTGGGCGGCGTCGTCGGACAACTCGGCAAGATGCAGGGCTGCCGGGTCGTGGGCATCGCCGGGGGCCGGATGAAATGCGACTACGTCGTCAAGGAACTGGGCTTCGACGCCTGCATCGACTACAAGGCCGGCCGGCTCTACGAGGACCTCAAGAACGCCTGCCCGTCCGGGGTGGACTGCTACTTCGAGAATGTCGGCGGACCGACCATGGACACGGTGCTGCGAGTCTTGAATCCGTTCTCCCGCATTGCACTGTGCGGCATGATCTCCGACTACAACCTCGAGGAACCCTACGGCGTCAAGCTCATCCGCTCGCTGCTGGTGAACCGGGTGCGCCTGCAGGGCTTCATCGTGAACGACCGCATGGACCTGTACCAGCGAGCATTGTCGCGGCTGGGCATTTTGGTGTCCCAGGGGCGCATCAAGTACCGCGAAAGCATCGCCGAGGGCCTGCAGAACGCCCCGACGGCCTTCATCGGCCTGCTGGCCGGCCGCAACTTCGGCAAGCAGCTGGTCAAGCTGGTCTGACGATCCCGGGCGGTTCCGACGCGGCTGTGCCAAGACCGCCTGCCCCGCCCTCTTCACCCATCGCTCGTCGCGGATCCGCCGCTGCGGCCCAGGGTACGCAACCATCTCCCTGGAGGAGCCCTTCCATGATCCGACCCCTCGCAAGTGCCTGCCTGACAATCTGGCTGGCCGGCCTGCCGCTCGCCCACGCCGCGGAGCCACTGTCCGCCGAGAAGACGGCCGACATCCGCAAGCTGATGGAGGCCTCCGGCGCGCTGCGCATCGGCCAGATGATCACCCAGAATGCCGTCGGCCAGATCTCTCAGGGCCTCAAGAGCCGGCGGCCCGACCTGCCGGATGAGACCTACACCCTTATCGCCGAGGAGGTGGGCAAGGTGGTGGGCGAGGAGATGTCGGCCAAGGGTGGCTACATCGAGCAGATGACCGCCGTGTTCGACAAGTACCTGACCCAGGAGGAGGTGCGCGGCCTGCTCGCCTTCTACGGCACGCCGCTGGGTCGCAAGACCGTCAACGTCATGCCCATGATCGGCCAGGAGAGCGCCCGCATCGGCCAGCGCTGGGTGCAGTCGCTCGGCCCCAAGGTCGACGCCCGCCTGAAGGCCCGCCTCGCCGAGCGCGGCATCAAGCTCGATCCGCCACCCGCGGCGTCCGGTGCGCCCTCGGCGCCTGCGTCCTCGAAACCGGGGAAGTGATGACGGTGCGGCGCGCAACGCGCCGCGGCTGAGATCCCGTTGGCGGCGGCTCCCTACTTCACGGGCTCCAGCGGCTGGAACAGCGCATCGATGTCTTCGGCGGCCAGAGGCTTGCCGCCGCTGCCGGGGTCTCCGAGGATGGCCTCGGCCAGTGCCGACTTGTCCGCCTGCAGTCGGGCGATCTTCTCCTCCACGCTGCCGGCGACGATGAGCTTGTAGACGAACACCGGGCTGGTCTGGCCGATGCGGTGGGCCCGATCCATGGCCTGGCGCTCGACCGCCGGGTTCCACCACGGATCGTAGAGGATCACGCTGTCGGCCGCGGTCAGGTTGAGTCCGGTGCCGCCGGCCTTCAGGCTGATCAGGAACAGCGACACCTTCCCCGTCTGGAAGCGCTCCACCGGACCGGCGCGGTCGCGCGTCTTCCCGGTCAGGATGGCGTAGTCGATGCCGCGCACCTTCAGCTCGGCCTCGATCAGCGACAGCATCTCCGCGAACTGCGAGAACAGCAGCACGCGTCGCCCCTCGGCCAGCAGTTCCTCCAGCATCTCCAGCAGCACGGCGAGCTTGGCTGACTCGGTGCCACGCCGGGCCGCGTCGAGCTTGACCAGCCGCGGGTCGCAGCACACCTGACGCAGCTTGAGCAGGGCGTCGAGCAGCACGATCTGACTCTGCGCCAGACCGCGCCTCGCAATCTCCCGGCGTACCCGTTCGTCCATCGCCACGCGCACGGTCTCGTAGAGTTCGCGCTGCGCGCCGGTGAGTTCGACCTCGCGCACGATCTCGGTCTTCGGTGGCAGTTCGGCAGCCACCTGCTCCTTGGTCCGCCGCAGCAGGAAAGGGCGGATGCGCCGCGCCAGCGCCTGCCGCCGCCCCTCGTCGCGGTGCTTCTCGATCGGAGTCCGGAAGTGCCGCCTGAACGACATGGCTTCGCCCAGGAAACCGGGCATGAGGAAGTGAAACAGCGACCAGAGTTCGCCGAGGTGGTTCTCCAGCGGCGTGCCGCTGAGGCAGAGCCGATGGCGCGAACGGAGGCTCCGCACCACGGCCGCCGCCTGGCTCTGGGCATTCTTCACCTGCTGGGCCTCATCCAGGATCACCAGGTGAAACTCCTGCTCCGCCAGCACCGCCTTGTCACGCGGCAGCAGCGGATAGGTCGTGATGACGACATCGTACTGTCCCAGCCGGTCCAGTGAATCCTTGCGCTTCAGGCCATGGGAGACGTGTACCTGCAGGTCTGGTGCAAAGCGCGCCGCCTCGGCCCGCCAGTTCGGCACCACGCTGGTGGGCGCGACGATCAGCGCTGGCCGGTCCAGCCGCCCGGCCTCCTTCTCGCACAGGATGTGCGCCAGCGCCTGCAGGGTCTTGCCCAGCCCCATGTCGTCGGCCAGGACGCCCCCGACCTCGTACTCGCGCAGGAACTGCAGCCAGGCGAGCCCGTCGAGCTGGTAAGGCCTGAGCGCGGCCTTCAGGCCGGCCGGAGCCAGCACGGGTGCGATGCGCTCGAATCCGGACAAACGCCGTCCGAGGGTCCGCACCGAATCCCCGCCCTGCCACTGCATCGGCGCCGCCTGCTCCAGCGAGGCCAGACGCGGAGCATCCATGCGGGGGAGGCGCACCTTGCCGGGTCGCGTGCCCAGCAGCAGCTCATCCAGGATCGCAGCCATCGGCCGCACCCGCGCCACGGGGACGGGCAGGATGCGGCCATCCGGCAACCGTGCGGCGACATGTCCGGACCCGTCCTTGTGATCGGGCGACAGCAGTTCGGGACGGTCCCGCACCAGGGCTACGAGGATGGGCAGCAGATCGACGCGCCGGCCCTCGACATCCACCCCCAGGCTGAGGTCGAACCAGTCACCACCGAAGTCCTCGACCTCGGCGTGCCAGTCGCCCGCCTCGACCGGCTGGTACTGAAAGGACTCGTCGTACTCCACCTCCCAGCCTGCCGCCTGCAGGGCCGGCAGTTCCTCGCACACGAACGGCACCCAGTCCGATTCGTCCGGCAGCAAATAGCCACCCTCCAGCTCGTGGGGCAGCCGATAGCCCAGGTCCTCGGCCAGGGTCAGATCCACATGCTCGAGCTCGGCACGCCGGCGCTTCTCCTCGCGCGCATCACGGCGAATGCGACGGACCACGCCGTTGCCGAAGTGCCGGACGATGCCGGGATCGTGCGGCCCGACGCGCAAGCCGTCGTAGTCGAAGCGCAGACTGGCCATGCTCAGGTAGTAGGGGCCGCCGCGCTGCCGGGCAGCGGATTCCAGCGTCAGCAGGCGCAGCCTGGGCACTGGCGCCATGTCGAGCACGTCCTCCTCGCGCGGCGCCTCGGGCATCGGCAGGCCCAGACCCGGGAAACGGGCCTCCAGAGCATTTCGCACCGCCGCCACCTGGTCCGCCTGCACCGCGGGCATGGTGGCCAGCATCCAGGCGAGGTCGGGTTCCCAGCCGCAGGCAATGGGACCGCATTCGCCGCGCTCCAGATCCAGATACCAGGGTGGCGACAAGGCCAGTGTGCCTCCCAGGGGTGGCGTGGCTTCCCAGACCACGCTCTGCGACCCGTCCTCACGCTGCTCCCAGCGAGTTGCCGCCTCGCGGCTTGGTCCGAGCGCGAGCAACGGACCCTCGGCATCGCCGAAACGGCAGCGCCCGGTTCGGAGCACCCAGGGCAGAACCTCATCACCAGCCTGGCCACGCAAAACGAGTTCCGAATCGAAGGCGGCGTTGCCCTCCATGAGCAGGCGCTTGAGGACGCGCTGGTCCTCCGGAGTCACGAAACTTGGCGGTGACACCACGGCATTGCGGGCGTTGTGCCAGAGCTGGGCACGACCATGGCTGCCATCCTTGCGAAGCCGCACGGTCATGAGCAGCACGCGCACCCCCGGCCGCTGGTAGCTGGGCGTGTGATCGAGCACGTAGATCAGTCGCTGCGGCGCCGGGGTGGGCCCGCTGCTTTCCCTGTGCTGTGATCTGAGCACCTCGGCGGCCGCGCCGAGCCAGTTGGTCCAGGGCAGCGGGAGTTCGTCGGCAGGCGCGGGCTGCCGCATCACGGCGCCGGGCTCCTGCGAACGGAGTGCGCGCGGTATCAAGGTGACTGCGTCATCGGCATTGCGCCGCGGCGGCCCGTCCAGCAGGCTCAGCAGCGCCGCCGCCACGTGCTTGCAATTCACACTGACCGGGCAGGTGCACTTGCCGTAGATGCGGGCGCCGCCGTTGCCGGCGAGGATCTGCACTTCGACGCGGTAAGGCAGCGTGTCGGCACCCTCCACCTCCGCCTCGTAGCGGCCCGGACCTGCGCCTGGCCGCACTTGGCCGACCCGGCCCTCGCGGACGTACTGCTCTCCGCGCGAGATGAACTGCTCGGGGACGTTGCGCTCGATGTCGCGACGGGTGAGTGTGGAGGACTTCATCGACGGCCGGCGGATGAGCTTGGGACAGCCGGCCAGTGTAGCCTGCAACGGCGAGCTTGTGGCGACTTCCCCGGAGTCAACAGCGTACAACGCCAGTCCAGGCAACATTGCCTTTTCGGCAGGACCCCGGTGCGCGACGGGCGCCCGATGCGCAGCCAGAAACGGGGGCGCGCTGCTCCGCAGCGGCGGGCCCCTCAGACCAGCCGCGTCAGCTGCGCTTCAGGTCCGGTGCGCCGAGGAAGATGCGGTTCCACGTCGGGCTGATGAGGATCTCGTTGACGCACACGTGGGGCGGCTGCTCCGCCACCCAGCGGATGGTGCGGCCGAGATCCTCGGGCTGGAGCATGCGGGCGATGTCCTCGTCCGAGGGCCGGACGGGGCGCTTTTCCATGATGGGCGTGGCCACCTCGGCCGGGCAGATGCAGCAGGCGCGGATGCCGTTGACGCACTCCTCCTCGTTGAGGTGGGCGGTCATCGCCACCACGGCGTGCTTGGCGGCGTTGTAGGCTGGACCGGTGAGGAAGGTGTCGAAGCGACCGGACCACGAGGAGATGTTGATCACCAGGCCATCGCGACGGGCGCGCATGGACGGCAGGACGGCAGCGGTGCAGTAGTACGAGCCGTCGAGGTTGATGCGGATGACCTCGTTCCAGCCGGCCACGGTCTGGTTCTTCCAGAAACGCTTCGGCACGTTCAGCCCGGCGCTGTTGACCAGGATGTCCACGCGCCCTTGACGCGCGATCACGGCCTCGGCGACGCGCTGCACGTCGGCGGCGTCGCTCACATCCAGCGCCTCGACCTCGGCGTGCCCGCCAGCCGCGGCGATGGCAGCCGCCTCGGCCTCCAGGACCTCGCGCCGCCGGCCCGACATGACCACCGTCGCCCCGGCCTCGGCCAACGCCCTGGCACCGGCCAGTCCGATGCCGGTGCCGGCCCCAGTGATCCACGCCACCTTGCCTTTCAGGGATTGCATGTTTTCATTCTCCTCGATGTGCCGCCAGCGCACGCGACACGGCGGCACCGGACAGGCGGATGGCTTCGGACGCGGCATCGACCGCGCCCAGCATCAGATAGAAGCCGTGCACCATGCCAGCCATGTTGACCAGGGTGCAGTCGTTGCCGGCCTCGATGAGCCGGCCGGCGTACTGCACGCCCTCGTCGCGCAACGGGTCGTGGCCGGCCACCAGCACGAAGGCCGGCGGCAGACCGGACAGGTCGTCAGCCACCAGGGGCGCGAAACGGAAGTCCTGGGTATCGCGCGCGCTGCGCAGGTACTGCTTGTAGAACCAGGTGAGCGTGCGTCGGGTCAGCAGGTGGCCATCCGCGAAGCGGTAGTGCGAGGCGGTCTCGGGCTCCGGCGCAACGCAGGGGTAGATGAGCAGTTGGTGGGCGATGCGCGGGAAGCCCTCGTCGCGCGCCAGCAGGGCACATACCGCGGCGAGGTTGCCGCCGGCGCTGTCGCCACCCACCGCCAGCCGCCGGGAGTCGACGTCCAGTTCGGCCGCACCCTGCAGCGCGACCCAGCGCAGCGCCGCCATGCAATCGTCCACCGCAGCGGGAAACCGCGACTCGGGCGCGAGCCGGTAGTCCACCGATATCACGACCACATCGGCCTCCTTGGCCAGGCGGCGGCAGGCGGAGTCGTGGGTGTCGAGGTTGCCGATGACAAAACCGCCGCCGTGGAACCAAAGCAGCACGCCGAGGGTTTCCCCGGACCCGGTGGCGCGGGGGCGGTAGACGCGGATCGGAATCGGCCTCTCCGGGCCGGGGATCAGCCGGTCCGCGATCTGGTGGATGGGTTCATCCTTGACGTCCACGCGGGCGACGCGGGCCTGGTAGCCGGCACGCGCCTCGCCCAGTGACACCTGCCAGGGTTCGGGAATGCCGGCCGCCTTCACGGCAGTGAGAATGGCCTGCACCTGCGGATCGAGCGCCATGCGTGTCTCCGGTGAATGGGGTCAGCCCGCCGCGCGGGTGTGACGCAGCTTGAAGGTGCCGGTGCCCTTGGCAAGCAGGGTGCCGGACGCGTCCCTCACCTCACCTTCGACGAAGACCAGCGAGCGGCCGGCGCGCTGCGCCTGGCCGGCCGCCACGATCTCGCCATTGGCAACGGCGAGGAAGTTGACCTTCAGCTCCACCGTGGTGGCACCGATGGCCTCCGGATCCAGCGACTTGGCGCTCATGCCCATGGTCATGTCGAGCAGCGACATGATGGCGCCGCCGTGGGCCACGCCCCAGCTGTTGGTGACCTCATGCCGCACCTCGAGCGCAGCCGTCACCCGGCCCGGCTCCTCGCTGAGACGACGCATGCCGAGCAGTTCGGCATACGGAATGCGCAGGTCGAACACGCTGGGCATGACGGGCCCCGGGAGAGATCTGATCGAGGAAAGCGGTCGCTCAGACGGCGCAGTAGCCACCATCGACGGGGATCACCACGCCGGTCATGTAGTCCGAGGCGCGCGAAGCGAGCAGAACGGTCACACCCTTGAGGTCGTCGTCGGTCCCGAGGCGGCGCATTGGCGTGTGATCGAGGATGTACTGCTCGGCGCGGTCGATCATGCCGCGCGACATCTTGCTCGGGAACACGCCCGGCGCGATGGCGTTGACCTGGATGCTGTGGCGGGCCCACTCCGCGCCGAGGGAGCGGGTGAAATTCACCACCGCACCCTTGCTGGTGTTGTAGGCGATGGTTGGCATGAAATGCGGATCGGTGCCCACCAGCCCGGCAATGGAAGCGATGTTGATGATCTTGCCGCTGCCTCGCGCGATCATGCTGGCGCGCGCCACCGCCTGCGACCACACGAACAAGGCGGTGA
>JBILUV010000321.1:0-3802 GCA_044370825.1 Burkholderiales bacterium
CAGGCCTCCAGCGGATGCTCCTCGGCCGGCGCACCCCAGCTGGCGCCGGCGTTGTTCACCAGGATGTCGATGCGCCCCCAGCGCGCCATCACGGCGTCCACCAGCGGCTGCGCGGCGGCGGCGTCGGAGAGGTCGGCCGGATGGATCAGAACCTCGTATCCCAGGCCGCGCAGGTGGGCGGCAGCCTCCTCGAGTTCGTGCACCTTGCGCGCCGACAGGGCCAGCTTCGCACCCATCTCGCCCAGGGCCTCGGCCATCTGCAGCCCAAGGCCACGGGATCCGCCGGTGATCAACGCCACCTGGCCCTCGAGATCGAACAACTCCTTCACCTGCATCGTCGGTCCTCCTGTTTCAGAACCACGCGTCCTGCATCTCGAGGCACGTGGGATCCATGTCGTTGAGAAGCGCGTACCAGTGCGCGGTCCGGGGCAGTTCCCAGCGGAAGAAGTACCCGCAGGCCTGCAGCTTGCCCTGGTAGAACTCGCGGTCGCCCGGCATCGCCCCGGGCAGTGCCCGCACCGCCACCAGTGCCTGGCGCAGCCACAGCCAGGCCACGACGACGTGGCCGGTCATCTCGAGGAACACATGGGCATTGGCCATGGCCAGTTCGGCGTGGCCCTTGTCTGTTGCGCACAGGACGTTGCGCACCACCTCCATCACGTTGGCCAGCGCATCGGTGAGATTCTGACCGTACTGCTTCAACTCGGGCGAATCGCTGTTTCTCGCCTCGCGGGCGGTGCGGTCGATCTCCATGGCGAGGCGCTGGATCGCCATGCCGTCCTCCATGCCGACCTTGCGCCCGAGCAGGTCCAGGGCCTGGATGCCGTTGGTACCCTCGTGGATGGCGTTGAGGCGGTTGTCGCGGTAGAACTGCTCCACCGCGTACTCGCGGGTGTTGCCGTAGCCGCCGTGCACCTGGATGGCCAGATCGTTGGCGGCGAGGCACCACTGGGCCGGCCAGGCCTTGACGATGGGGGTGAGGATCTCCAGCAGCAGCCGGGCGTCGCGTCGCGTCTTCTGCTCGTCGGCGGAACGCTCGTCGTCCACCAGGCGGGCGGCGTACAGGCACAACGCCAGTCCGCCTTCGACATAGGTCTTCTGCGCCAGCAGCATGCGGCGCACGTCCGGGTGCTCGACCAGCTTGACCTGCGGGTGGGTCGGATCCTTGGCCAGTACCGGGCGTCCCTGGGCGCGCTCGCGCGCATACGCCAGCGCGTGGAGGTAGCCGGCATAGCCGAGCATCACGCCGCCGAGGCCGACGCCGATGCGGGCCTCGTTCATCATGTGGAACATGCAGGCGAGACCCTTGTTCGGCTCTCCCACCAGGGTGCCGATGGCGCCATCCTTCTCGCCGAAATTGAGCACGCAGTTGGTGGTGCCCCGGTAGCCCATCTTGTGGTTGAGCCCGGCGAGCCAGACGTCGTTGCGCGCGCCCAGGCTGCCGTCTGCCCCGACCAGGAACTTCGGTACCGCGAACAGCGAGATGCCCTTGACCCCCGGCGGTGCGCCCTTGATGCGGGCCAGCACGAGGTGGACGATATTTTCGGCGAGTTCGTGTTCCCCGGCGGAGATCCACATCTTCTGCCCGAACAGCCGCCAGGTGCCATCGGGCTGAGGCTCGGCCCGCGTCGTGATGTCGGACAGGGACGACCCGGCGTGGGGCTCGGACAGGCACATGGTGCCGAGGAAGCGGCCCGACAGCAGATGCGGCAGGTAGGCGGCCCTCTGCGCCTCGTTGCCGAACACCGACAGCAGGTTGGCATTGGCGATGGCGAGGAAGGCGTAGGCGGCAGTGGAAATGTTGGCGCCGTTGAAGATGCCGAACGCCGCCTGCGCCGCCATCACCGGCAGCTGCATGCCGCCGAGCTCCGCATCGAAGCTGGCGGCGATGAAACCCGCGTCCGAGAACGCCTTCAGCGCCTCGCCGACCTCGGGAATCATCACCACGCGCCCGTTCTCGAAGCGCGGCTCGTTCTCGTCGGCCTTGCGGTTGTGGGGCGCGAATTTCTCGGTCGCGATCTGCAGGGCGGTGTCCAGCACCGCGTCTATGGTCTCGCGCGAGTGTTCACGGTAGCGCTCGCGCCAGCACAGACCCTCGAGGTCCAGCAGCTCGTAGAGCATGAAGTCGAGGTCGCGGCGGTTGATGATCCGGGATTGCATGGCGGCAGCGTGCGGAGGGAATGAGATGAACGGGTCGGGCGACAGCCGCCGCCCGACCACGGGCTCGGGGTCAGACCACCTCGAACAGGCCGGCAGCGCCCATGCCGCCACCGATGCACATGGTGACCACGACATGCTTCACGCCACGCCGCCGGCCCTCGATCAGGGCGTGCCCGACCAGGCGCGAGCCGGTGACGCCGTAGGGATGGCCCACCGCGATGGAACCGCCGTTGACGTTGAGCCGGTCGTCGGGGATGCCGAGCTTGTCACGGCAATAGAGCACCTGCACCGCGAAGGCCTCGTTCAGCTCCCACAGGCCGACGTCCTCGAGACGCACCCCGGTGCGCTCGAGCAGCTTGGGTATGGCGAACACCGGGCCGATGCCCATCTCGTCGGGCTCGCAGCCGGCGATGGCAAAGCCACGGAAGATGCCCAGCGGCTGCAGGCCCTTGCGTTCCGCGACCCGGCTGTTCATGACCACGCAGGCCGACGCGCCATCGGAGAACTGGCTGGCGTTGCCGGCGGAGATCACGCCACCCTCGACCGCCGGCTTAATCTGCGACACACCTTCGTAGGTGGTGTCGGCGCGGATGCCCTCGTCGCGGTCGGCCGTCACCTCCTTGGTCGACTCCTGGCCGGTGGCCTTGTCCACCACTTTCATGGTGACGCGGATGGGGACGATCTCGTCGCGGGTCAGGCCGGCGGCAGCGGCTGCCGCCGCCCTCTGCTGGCTTGCCACGCCGTAGCGATCCTGAGCCTCGCGGCCGATGGCGTAGCGCTTGGACACCTGCTCGGCGGTCTGCAGCATGTTCCAGTAGATCTCGGGCTTGTTCTGCTTCAGCCAGTCGTCGTGCACCATGTGGCGGTTCATCTCGTTCTGCACGCAGGAGATGGACTCCACGCCCCCGGCGACAAAGATGTCGGCCTCGCCGGCGATGACGCGCTGGGCCGCCATGGCGATGGTCTGCAGCCCGGAGGAGCAGAAGCGGTTGACCGTCACGCCCGAGGTGGTGATCGGCAGGCCGGCCCGCAGCGCGATCTGGCGCGCGATGTTGTGACCGGTGGCGCCCTCGGGGTTGGCACAGCCCATCAGCACGTCCTCCACTTCCGCCGAATCGAGCCCGGCACGCGCCACGGCGTGCTGCACGGCGTGGCCGCCGAGGGTGGCCCCGTGGGTCATGTTGAAGGCGCCCCGCCAGGACTTGCACAGCGGGGTGCGGGCGGTGGATACGATGACGGCGTCGGTCATGGCTTTCTCCTCGGGTGGACGGGACCGCCGACCGGATCGCCGGGGCGGACACAGGTGGCGGAGTGTACTGCGTCGAAGCCGCTGGCCGTGAGCACCCCGGAACGGTCCGCGCCGCATGCTACCCTCGCGACTCCTTCCACCGCGTCCCGCCCGCTATGAAGCACCGTATCCTCATCACCAACGACGACGGCATTCTGGCACCGGGACTGGCCGTGATGGAGCGCATCGCCCGGGAAATCACCGACGACGTCTGGATCGTGGCGCCGGACTTCGAGCGCTCGGGCGCGGGACGCTCGGTGTCCCTCGCCGAGCCCATCCGGGTGCGCCAGTTCGACGAGAAGCGCTTCTCGCTGCTGCGCGGCACCCCGGCCGACTGCGCCATCATCGACCTGC
>JBILUV010000215.1:0-6264 GCA_044370825.1 Burkholderiales bacterium
CTCAAATGTCGGTATGTTGAGCCGCCGGGTGCTGCCGGCTGGAGAGTGCTGAGCGCTCTCCAGCCGGCGCACGGCGGTCTGGAGTCACTTCATCACTTCACGCCGGCCACGGCGGTGGATCCAGTCACCTCGACGTAGATCGGGTTGGAGTAGAACCAGAGGTCCGCCCAGGCCGCCACGTCGTACGCCACGTATTTCTGGCCGTTCACCACGGGCAGGTGTGCCGGACAGCCGTCGATTGCAGCACCCGAGTAGGTGACGTTGTTGGCAGGGACGTTGGTCCCGGCTGTGGTGCAGACGATCTTCAGGTTCGCGTTGGCGGGCGAGCCGGAATAGTCCCCGGCGTTGGTGTACAGATCCGGCAGCGGGTTGCCGTCGGCATCGGTCTCCCAGGGCGTCGACCGCGGCAGGTTGGTGCCGCGCAGGCGCAGGTACTGCGTCGCCTGGACTGCCGGGATCCGGAAGCTCATGACGCGGTAGTCGCCGGAATTGGTCCAAGTCGTCCGGTTGAACAACTGGATCTGCGCGGCGGAGGTGTTCTTCGCGCCAGCCGGGACGGATGCGAGCGAGGGAGCGCCTCCCCCGGAGTAACCGGCCAGCCAGTCGCGCGGCCATTCGCCGGAGTAGTCCGCGCTGCCCGGCGCCTTGTAACCGGTGACGAAGCCGCGGATCACGTCGATGTGGTCCAGGACAGGAGCGTTGAGCGGCTGGGTGATGCCCACCTGCAGGAGGGACGGGTTGGGGAAGGTATACGGCGAGTAGTTCGTCCCCGAGGGGTCGCGGACAACGATGGCCACGACGATCTCGGCGCCTTTGTTCACCTTGAGCTTCTCGCCCATGGTGGCGCAGCCCGCGACATCGGTATCCGTGTTGTTCTGCGCCGCCGTCAGGGCGATGCCCTCCACCGCCGCGTTGGTGCGCCGGGCGAACGGCGTGGAGACGCAGGCCACGAAAGCCAGGCGGTCGATCAGCTGCCCGGAGTCAACGAAGGTGTTGCCGGTGCGCAGGCCGTCGACGATGGTCTGCGGGCGGATCTTCGAAGACCCGTTGCGCAGCCTGGTGTAGTTGCGCTGGTACTCGCCCGGATAGAAGTCCTGGGTGGAGCGGCGATCGTCGGCGCCGAAGCTGCCGCGGTTGTGCCAGTCCGAACTGGCGAAGAACCACCAGTTGCGCCCCTCCCCGAGCAGTGCGTCCCATACGCCGCCGATCTGCGCGCCATACACGCCAGTGCCGCCGTAGGTGGTGCCACCCACCGAATCGAGGTTTCCGGTCACGCCGGCGAAACCGCCGTTGCGCTTGGGGTAGTACTCGCCACGTTGGTCCGAGGCGCCATGGCCCGGCTGGGTTTCGAAGCCGAACGCGATCTCGGGCCCGGCGTTGTTGAAGTTGCGCAGGTGCTCGATGTTGAAGCCGTTGTTGCCGCCCGGATTGAACGGACCTGCCCGCTCCAGGTGTGCCGGCACGTAGTAGCTACCCTTCGCATGGAAGGCCTGCATCCACTTGATGGCCTCGACCGTCTTGTTGTGGCCACGGATGCCACGGGTCGCACCGAGGCTGCCCGCAGTGCGCGGAACCAGTTTCATCGCCGTCGGGTTCCAGTCGGGATCGGCGCTGTTGAGGCTGCCGGGGACCGAGCAATCCCAGCCCTGACCGCCGCCACGGCTGTTGTCGGTGTCATTGCGGTCGAAGCAGTAGGACCACTGCGCCATCGCGGCAGCGCTGCCGACAGCGCCGTAGGGCGGTGCGCTCGGCAGGGTGACCGAGTCGAGCGACGCAGGCATCTGGCCGGTGATCACCGCCATCGAGGTGTGCTCGTGGCCCGCGACCACAGATTCGAGGCCGATGAACATGGGCTGGTTGCGCAGCTTGGCCAGATACTCGATCAGCGGATACTGGAACTCCTGGATCGACTGCCAGCGCCACATGGAAGGATTGCTCTGGGAGCTCAGCGGGGTGGTGGACGTCGCGGTCGAAGACGATGTGTTGCCCTTGACTGCCGCGGCGCCGATGCTGTTCGCCCAGGTGGTGGTGGGCCCCATGCCCGTCACGAAAGGATAGGCCGGTGTGCTCAGGGTCGCGTCCTCGGCCAGCGTGCAGTTGCGGTTGCCGCTGCCGCCATGGCCGGCCTGGACGAACCAGTCCAGCCCCCAGGGGGTCTCGACGGTGTCCATGGACTTCTTGATCTTCCTCTGCACCGAGGTGGACCCGTCGGAGCAGGTGCTGTGGTTGTGGAAATCGCCGGCGAGGTACTTGCCGGCCGGCTTGGCCGCACTCGCGGTCGGGATCGCGGCCGTCGCGGCCATCGTGCCGATCACCGTGGCCACGGCCAGGGCGATACGGGTCCTGTTGAACTCATGGGTCATGGGGGGAGGCTCTCTCTCGTTGGGTTGACGTCCTGGCGACGGTCGAGCGGATCATGGCTCTACCGCGGCGCGTAGCACTTCTCCGTCTGGCTACCCCCCGGAGGATGCGCGGGCACGAAGACCTCGGCATGAATTCCCGGTTCGCGTTTCATGGTCATTACAGGCCATCCAGCGGCAGACTCGCGCGGCTCTGTTTGTAATACGAAATAAGAAGTCGTATGAAATGTGCGATGCATGACCTTGTGTTCCGGCGGCGCGGGGAATCAGCCGCGTCGGCCTGGATGTGGCAGGGATCGTCATGAAGATGTCTCTATCCCCCGGCTACCATTTGCCGGCATCACGCTGCGACCGCGGTCGTTGTCGCCGCGCCCTCCTCGAAAGGCTCGCCCATGCATGAAATCACCGGTCTGTTTCCAACCCCGTTCATGCGCGTCCCGGGGCTCATCGCGCCGGCGCTGGTCGGCGCGCTGGTGGACCACTTCTCCCGCCTCGCAGCCCAGGAGAACAACGCCTCGCCCAACCTGACGCATACCTCTCTGCTCCAGCCGGGGGACAGCCCGCTCCTGGTCGAGGTGGCTCTGGCCGTCACGCCGGTCCTGTCCGAGTTCGGGGCACTGATGTTCGGCGAGCGCATGCCGTGGTCGCTCAAGGAGATGTGGGTCAACGTCATGGAGACCGGCGGGCGGCAGGCCATGCACAATCACGCCAACAGCTTCGCATCGGGTGTCGTCTACCTCACCACGGTGCACCCCGACGCGCGTACCGTGTTCATGAAGTCGCCGGGCGGAGTCGAGTTCTCCTTCAAGAACGACCATGCCGGCGTGGTCACCGGGCCCTACAACGCCGAGAAGTGGATCAGTCCTGCCCCCGAGCCGGGTGACGTGGTCTTCTTCCCTAGCTATCTCATGCACGCGGTGCCGGCCAATCCCGGCGAGCGACGCATCACCATGGCTTTCAACGCCATTCCCCGCAGCCTGGACTCATGGGGCTACAAGGTCGGCTTCTCGGGCTGACGTGAGCGGCTCGCTCGCATCCTCTCGCGCACACGCCATCCCGATGGGGGGACGGTCGCGGGCCGCATTGTTGATGGTCATGTCGGGCTTCGCTGCCCTGGGCTACCAGATCGTCTGGACCCAGCAGGCATCGCTGTGGCTCGGTCATGAGTCTGCAGCCGTGCTCGCTGTCGTCGCCGCGTTCTTCGGCGGGGTCGGAATCGGTGCCCTGCTGCTCGGCGGGCCCATCAGGCGCAGCGCCAGGCCGGGGCGGTGGTACGCGGCTTCAGAGGTGGTCATGGCCGGCTGGAGCGTCGCCCTGGCCCTCATGCTGGATCACCTCACTCCCTTGATGCTGAGCCTGATCGGGCCGGAGCCGACGCCAGGCTGGCACTGGTGCGTGGCCTTCGCGGGAACCCTGGTGCTGCTCCTCCCGGCCACCATGGCGATGGGGGCGACACTTCCGGCCATGGAGGCCGTGCTCGGCGGCCAGCCCGATGGCGGACGCGACATCGCAACCCTCTACGCCGCGAATACGCTCGGCGCCATGTTCGGCGTGGTGGCGGCGGCCTTCCTCCTCGTGCCGGCCATCGGGCTCATGCTCACCGCGGGGCTGTGCGCGAGCCTGAATCTGGCCAGCGCAGCACTGGCACTGCGGCTGCCTGACCCGCTGCCGCCGGCCGATGTGCTCGATGCCGTGCGAACTCGCGGCAGCAGCCCGTTGGCAGCCCTCGCGGTCACGGGCCTTCTCGGCATCGGTTATGAAGTCGTCGCGGTTCGCGTGCTCAGTCAGATCACGGAGAACACCGTCTATACCTTCGCGCTCGTGCTGGCGGTCTATCTGGGGGGCACTGCGGCGGGTGCAGCCATTTTCGGCCGTCTTGTCATCAGCCGATTCGCCCGGTACGTGCCATGGGACCGCATCTTTCTTGCCACTGCCCTCGCCTGCGTCGCCGGCGGGGCGGGTCTGTGGCTGGCACCGGTTGTCAGCGACTTTCTGGCGCACCGGGTCGGGCCGGGCATCGGGGCCGCGCTGACGATCGAGGCTGCGCTGGCTGCACTCGCTTTCCTGCTGCCCTGCCTGTCCATGGGCGCGCTGTTCAGCTTTCTCGCCAGTACGGCCCGGGGGGCGGGGCATGACCTCGGGCGGGTGGTGGCGGTGAACACGCTGGGGGCTGCGGCGGCTCCAGTGGTCTTTGGCGTGCTGCTCGCGGGGATGGTGTCTCCCGGGCGTGCCATCGTGATGCTGGTCGCCGGATATCTGCTGCTGGCCACGCGCACTCGATGGCGTGCCCCGATCACCTGGGTGGCGGTCGCCGGAGCGGCAGCACTGTGGGTCCACGCTCCTTCCCTGATCGCCGTGGACCTGCCGCCCGGCGGCAGGGTGCTGGCCTCGTTCGATGGTCCCCTGGCGAGCGTCACCGTGCTCGAGGATGCCATGGGCGTGGCGACCCTGCGCATCAACAACCGCCAACAGGAAGGCAGCAGCGCCACCCTGGTGGGCGACGCCCGTCAGGGAATACTGCCCATCCTGCTCCACCCCGATCCGCACTCCGCCCTGTTCCTCGGTCTGGGGACCGGCGTCACCGCCGGCATGGCCGCCCGGGATCCGGGACTGCGCGTCCTGGCAGTTGAACTGCTGCCTGAGGTGATCTCCGCGTCTGGCCACTTCACGCGCCTGCTTGCGGAGCGGTTCCCGGGGGCTGGGCCCGAAGTCATTCACGCGGACGCGCGTCGCTACGTGCGGTCGGCCGATGCGCGGTTCGACGTCATCGTATCGGACAATTTTCATCCCGCCCGCAGCGGGTCGGCGGCCCTCTACACGGTCGAGCATTTCGCCGCGGTCCGCGGTCGCCTCGCACCCGGCGGACTTTTCTGCCAGTGGCTGCCGCTGCATCAGATGGATCGGGACACCCTGCGCAGCATCGTGGCGTCATTCGTCGCCGTCTACCCGCGGGCCTGGCTGATGCTCGCGACCAACAGTCTGGAGACTCCCGTACTCGGGCTGGTCTCCAACCGTGACGGCGAACCGCTGGATCTCGCGCGCGCACGGGCACGCATGGCGGGTGTCCGCCTGCCAGGCGGCCCGGGCGCGTTCGGCATCGCCGACGAGTTCGCATTGCTTGGAGGGTTCATCGGCGGCCCGACGGCGCTGGCGCGTTTCTCCCAGGGTGCCCCCCGCAACACCGACGATCGGCCGCTGGTGGCGTACCGCGCGCCCAGCGCCACGTATGCGCCCGAGAATGCTCCTGTCGACCGGCTGCTCGGGCTGTTGTCCGAACTTCGCATCGAACCTGGGGAGTTGCTCGGCGAAGCCGGGACGGAGGGAGGGTCGGTGGCGACCGCCACGAGGCTGCGGCGCTACTGGCAGGCCCGCGATCGGTTCCTGCATGCGGGTCGCGGCATCGAGCCGACTGCGGATGCCCGTGCGATGCTGGAACGCGTCCGCGAACCGCTGCTGGACGTAGTGCGGCTGTCAGCCGATTTTCGGCCCGCCTACGATCCCCTGCTGCGTCTCGCCGCAGGGCTAGCCAACCAGGATGTGGCGGCGGCGGTCGCCCTGCTGCAGGAGCTCCGGGAGTCATCGCCTGCCCGCCCGGAGGCTGCGGCCTTGCTGGCGCAATTGCAGCGGGGAGCGCTGCAGCGATGAGGCTGGCGAAAACGAAGGTCTGGTACCTCGCGGGCTGGGCGCCGTTCCTGCTGGGGCTCGCGGCGCCTGCCGCTGCCGCCTGCGCCATCGAGGATCTCACCAACGAGTCAGGGCGGGTGGTGTGCGCGGCGGGTATCGCCGGAACGCGGGCGGTCCGCCTCGAGGTGGTGATCGGCGGATTTCACGATGACAGCCGGGTGTCCATGTCGGTCTCGGTTGGCGGAGTGGAGGCTCTCTGCGCGGCAGGCGATGTCCTCGA
>JBILUV010000020.1:0-23516 GCA_044370825.1 Burkholderiales bacterium
GCGCCGCATGCGGCGCGTGGGATAGCTGCCGAGGGGAAACACGATCGATGGCTCCATTGTTGATGTCAGTGCCCCCTCGCCTTACTAGGCCGGGAACAAGCCGGGTATGGCAAGGAACCATTGCTCGGCGTCCCTGCTCGAAGCGGGTGGGCAGTTACGTTTCCCCGCTTATCCTCCCTGTGCGGGGCCTGCATTGCGAGGTCTCCCCCCACTACATTCGTACTGGGGCTTGTTTCCTTTTCACCCCGCTCGCGGGGACGCCGGGGTGGGTGCTTCGTGCACGGCCATGGCCTGCAACCAGTCGGCGATGACCGTGCGCGCCTGTTCCACACCCTGTCCGTCCAGACTGGAAAACAATTGCGATCCGACCTGCTTGAAACCCGCCAGCTCGCGCCGGACGCCCGCCAGCATGGAGGCAGCCTGCTGACGACTTAGTTTGTCCGCCTTTGTGAGCAGGATATGCACGGGTCGACTGGTCGGCAAGAACCATTCAAGCAACTGGCGGTCCAGCACGGTGAGCGGGTGGCGAACGTCCATGATGGCGATCAGGCCTGTGAGGGTCGGACGGCTGGTGAGATAGACACTGATCAGATGGCCCCAGCGCTGCCGCTCTGCCTCCGGCACTTTTGCGAACCCGTAACCCGGCAGATCGACCAGGAAGCGCTGGCCCGGCAGGGCAAAAAAATTGATCATCTGCGTGCGGCCGGGGGTCTTGCTAACGAAAGCAAGTCGATTGTGGCCAACGAGCGTGTTTATCGCGCTGGACTTTCCGGCATTGGAACGCCCTGCGAACGCCACCTCGGGCCCCTGAGGTGGAGGCAACTGAGCAAGTTCATGGGCGCTGGCGACGTAGACCGCGTTTGCGAGCGGGTTATGGGGCTGGCGCCCAGGACCAGTCATTGAACAAATCCGCTAGAATTTCGAGTTGATTTGATGTCCATGCCTTCAAGGCCCATCACCGCCGGAGCACCGCCCCGTTCAGGCGCCGGCCCGAGCCAAACGTCGAGGAAATACATGATCCGCATCCACACCACCCTGTTTCTGGCCACCGCTATTCTGCTCGCGACTGCAGGACACTCAGCCCTGGCCAAGGGTGACCCTGCCAAGGGTCAGGCCCTTGCGGGCGCCTGCGCCGCCTGTCACGGCCCGGACGGCAACAGCATGATTCCCACCAACCCGAGTCTGGCACAGCAGCATGCCGACTACATCGCGAAACAGCTTGCGGAGTTCAAGAACGGCACCCGTGCCAACGCGATCATGGCCGGCATGGCGGCAGGACTCACTTCCGAGGCGATGAACGACCTCGGCGCCTACTTCCAGAAACAGAAGCTGCGCCACACCGGCGCCCGCGACCGCGAACTCGCGGCCAAAGGGCGCAAACTGTACCGCGGCGGGGACGTGGCGCGTGGCATACCCGCCTGTTCCGCCTGCCACTCCCCCACGGGAGCCGGCATGCCGGCCCAGTATCCCAGAATCGGTGGTCAGCATGCGGAGTACACCCTCGCGCAGCTCAAGGCCTTCCGGGCTGGTGAACGGGCGAACGACACTAATGCCATGATGCGTTCCGTGGCCGCCAAGCTCACCGACGCCGACATGGCCAGCGTGGCCGAGTATATCGCCGGCCTCAAGTGAATCGGTTTCTCAGGCGGCGAGTGCGGCGAAGGCCCGTCTCGCCGCAGTAATGGTCAGGGACAACTCCTCGTCCGCATGGGCGGCGGAGACAAAACCTGCCTCGAACGCCGAGGGTGCGAAGTACACACCCTGATCAAGCATGAGGTGGAAGAAGCGGTTGAACCGTTCCTTGTCTGACGAGATGACCTCCGTGAAAGTGCGGGGCGGCGTGGCCCGGAAGAAAATCCCGAACATCCCGCCGACATGATCAGCTGAAAAATCGAGGCCTGCGGCGTGAGCCTCGTCTGTCAGGCCGTTCACAAGGCGCCTGGTCACGTCTCCCAGACGGTCGAAGAAACCGGGTTGGCCCACCAGGCGCAACGTCGCCAGACCTGCGGATACGGCAACGGGGTTTCCGGACAGCGTCCCCGCCTGATAGACGGGACCGAGGGGCGCGAGCTTTTCCATCATGTCGCGACGCCCACCGAACGCCCCCAGGGGCATGCCACCACCGACGACTTTCCCCAGCGTCGTCAGATCCGGCGTGATGCCAAAAAGCCCCTGGGCCCCCTGGGGGCCAACGCGGAAGCCGGTCATCACCTCATCGAAGATCAAGACAGCCCCGTAGCGCGCTGTCAGATCCCGCAGCGCCCGCACGAATTCTGGTCCAGGACGGACGAGGTTCATGTTCCCGACCACCGGCTCCAGAATCACCGCGGCGATCTCGTCGCCCTGCGCGGCGAAGGCGGCCTCCAGACCAGCAACGTCGTTGTAATCCAGAACCAGCGTGTGCCGCGTGGTTTCGGCAGGCACGCCAGCGGAACTGGGTTGACCGAAGGTCAGCGCGCCAGATCCCGCCTTTACCAGCAGGGCATCGGCGTGGCCGTGGTAGCACCCCTCGAACTTCACGATGATGTTGCGCCCGGTATACCCTCGCGCCAGCCTGATGGCCGACATCGTTGCCTCGGTGCCAGAACTCACCAGACGTACCATCTCCATCGAAGGCAGCAGGCTGGTGAGCAACTCCGCCATTTCCAGCTCGCGCTCTGTGGGCGCACCGAAAGATAGACTGCCGGCGGCTGCCTCCTGCACCGCCTGGATCACCTCGGGATGGGCATGACCGAGGATCATCGGCCCCCAGGAACCCACGTAGTCGATGTAGCGGCGGCCGTCCGCATCCCACAGCCATGCCCCCTGCCCACGCTCGAAGAACCTGGGCGTCCCGCCCACCGAACGGAATGCGCGCACAGGTGAATTGACGCCCCCGGGGATCACCCTCTGGGACCGCTGAAACAGGGATTCATTTCGGGATGTCATGACGCCTCTCTTCGGTGGGGAACGTTTGAGGAAGGACTGATTAAATCACGGGGCCCGCGTAGCTGCCGGAGCCTCGCAGGCGTCGAGCACACATCGGTCCGGACCTGCTCGTCATCCTCTCGCGGAACCTTCGTCGCGACCGCGCGATTCGATCAGCCGTCCCTTGAACAGCCGTCCGAATGCAGTCGCGCGGTCGCGCACGTCCGGAGCATCGAACAGGTCCGATATCACGGCAACCGCGTCGGCACCGGCCTCAATCAGGGTTTCCGCGTTTTCGAGCGTGATGCCACCGATGACAACAATGGGCGTAGCGAAGCACTTGCGCGCCTCCTGCAGCAGGCCGATGGTGGCGCGCACCGCATGCGGCTTGACCGAAGAAGGAAAGAAACTGCCGAAGGCGACTTAATCCGCGCCCTCGGCCCGGGCGGCCTGCGCCCGCGAGAGCTGGTCATAGCAGGAGACACCGACGATCGCACCAGCCCCGAGCAGGCGCCGGGCCTCAGCCACGCCGCCGTCTTCTCGACCGAGGTGGACGCCGTCGGCACCGACGGCGGCGGCAAGCCGCGCGTCATCGTTGACGATGAACAGCGCCTCGTGCCTGCGGCAGATCGACAGCAGTTCTGTCGCCTCCCGCAAAGCAGCCACCGCGTCGGCCTTCTTGCGCCGATACTGCAGCACGGACACACCTCCCTGCAGGGCTGCGGCGACCTGTTGCATCAGGCGGGCTGGCTCCGAGGCATCGGGTGTGATGGCATAAAGGCCGTGGATCAAGAAACGGTCTCCCGGGGTTCACCGCGCCCGAACCGGTCCGGCATGGGCGGCATGTCCGCCCCGCTCTTTGGCGCGTTGTTCTTTGACCTTACAATCCGAGTTTAACTTCTTCGACCCCACGAGAGCTCAATGTCCGACTCTGCCGAATTCAAGACCTACATGTGCCTCATCTGCGGCTTCATCTACGATGAGGCCGCAGGTCTCCCCGAGGAGGACATTGCCCCCGGCACCCGGTGGGAGGACGTACCCATGAACTGGGTGTGCCCCGAGTGCGGTGCCCGCAAGGAGGATTTCGAGATGGTTCAGATCTGATCACGGAGGCAGGGCAATCATGCGAATCTTGCACACGATGCTGCGCGTCGGCGACCTTGAAAAATCCGTCGACTTCTACACCAACGTTCTGGGCATGCAGGTGCTCCGAAAACAGGATTACCCCGAGGGCAGGTTCACGCTCTGTTTCGTCGGCTATGGAGCCGAAAGCGAGCAGACGGTGCTGGAACTCACGCATAACTGGGACACGCCGTCCTACGATCTCGGTACGGGGTACGGTCACGTGGCCCTGGAGGTGGACGACGCCTACAAGGCATGCGACGAGGTGCGCAAGCGCGGGGGCAAGGTCACCCGGGAGGCGGGCCCGATGAAACACGGCACCACCGTCATCGCCTTCGTCGAGGACCCCGACGGCTACAAGATCGAGTTCATCCAGCGCCGGGCAGCCGCCTGAAGGCTGCGTCGGCAGCGCGCACAAAGCCTCCGACGTCCACCGTCTCCGGCCTGGCCCCGGGATCCAGGCCGGCCTCCCGAAGGCCCGTCTCGTCCAGATAACCCTCGAGAGCATTGCGCAAGGTCTTTCTGCGACGCGAGAAAGCCTGAGCCACGAGGCGCCTCAGAAGCCCTTCATCCTTCGCCCGGAGGCACGCCTCCGGCTCCAGGGGCATCATCCGCACCACGGCAGATCGCACCTTGGGCGGCGGATTGAATGAACCCGCCGCGACGTCGAAAAGGCGTTGCATGCGGAAGCGGTACTGCAGCATGACGCTGAGCCGCCCGTACTCACTCCCTCCGGCCGGAGACACCATACGATCGACCACCTCCTTCTGCAGCATGAAGTGGCCGTCGACGATCACGCCGGCATGGGTCGCAATGTGGAACAACAACGGGGTGGACACGTTGTAGGGCAGATTGCCCACGACGCGCAGGCGCGGACCCAGCGCCGCAAGATCGAACGCCAGCGCGTCCCCCTGGTGGATGACAAGGCGCTCGGGGGACCAGCGCTCCCGCAGCATCGCGACGATGTCGCGGTCGATCTCGACCACGTGCATGCGCGGCAGACGATCCAGCAGCGGGCCGGTCAGCGCGCCCAACCCCGGGCCGATCTCCAGCACCAAGTCGGCGGGCTGCGGCGCAACCGCATTGATGATCTTCGCGATGACCGAGTTGTCGACCAGGAAGTGTTGACCGAATCTCTTCCGCGGCGTGTGCGCCGTCATCCCGCCCCCTGCCAGGACGAATCACCGCCTTCCGGCCGACCCAGGACCGCCGCGAGATCGATGGCGGCCCGGAGGCTTCCGTCTTCCGCGCGACCGGTTCCGGCGAGATCGAGTGCAGTGCCGTGGTCCACGGAGGTGCGTACGATGGGCAGGCCGAGGGTCACGTTGATGCCATGGCCGAAGCTCGCGTATTTCAGCACAGGCAACCCCTGATCGTGGTACATCGCCAGGACGGCATCGGCGTGTTCCAGGTGGCGCGGCTGGAACAGGGTGTCCGCCGGCAGGGGCCCGACGAGGCGCATGCCCCCGGCTCGCAACTCCCGCAACACCGGCTCGATCACCTCGATCTCCTCGCGCCCGAAACGCCCCGCCTCTCCGGCGTGTGGATTCAGGCCGGCAACCACGATCGAGGGCGACGCGACACCGAACCTGTGGCGCAGATCGGAATGCAGTATCCGGAGGGTCGCCGCGAGGTCCTCGCGGGTGATGGCGTCGGGCACGTCGCGCAGCGCGAGGTGCGTCGTGGCCAGAGCCACGCGCAATCCGCCGCCCACCAGCATCATTACCACACGGCGCACCCCGCACTTCCAGGCGAGATACTCGGTGTGACCCTGGAAATCCACACCGCTCTCCGCGATCACGGACTTCTGCACTGGAGCCGTGACCATGGCCCGGAAGCAGCCTGTCCGGCAGCCCTCGACGGCTCGGTCAAGCGTCTCGAGCACATAGGCGGCATTGCGCACGTCCAGCTTTCCAGGCGTCACCGGACCGCCCAGTGGAACGTGCAGCAGTGCCGCCCCCCTCAGCGGGCGGCGGGGATCGAAATCCGGAAGCACGAGCCGCACACCGCAGGCGAGAGCCCGCTGTTCGAGCAGGCCGCGATCGCCGATCAGCACCAGCGGCTGCCGTGCGTCCATGCCCACGCGCGCGCACAACTCCGGGCCGACGCCGGCCGGCTCGCCGGTGGTGAGCGCAATGGGCGCCCCCAGGCTCAACGGTCGTCCAGGCGGTACTCGACGAAGGCGCGATCACGCAGTTGGCGCACCCAGTCGGTGAAGGCCTCATCCCCCTTGCGCACCCGGATCGACTGCCGCGCAACCTGACGTTCCCGCTCGCGCGTCAGGTCCTCCTTCCGTCTTTCCAGAACCTGGATCAGGTGCCACCCGAACGGGCTGCGCTCCGGCTTACTGTCCTCGCCGGGTGCGAGCGCCATCATCGCCTGCTCGAACTCGGGCACGGTATCCCCTGGAGAGAGCCAGCCAAGATCGCCGCCGCGTGCGGAACTGGCATCCTCCGACTGGGACCTGGCGATCTCGGCGAAGTCGGCGCCGGCGGCGATCCTCCTGCGCATGCCGTCCAGCCGGCGCCGCGCTTCCTGCTCACCGACGATCTCGCTGAGGCGGACGAGGATGTGTCGCGCGCGGACCTGTTCCACGAGCACCTTGCTGGACAGCGCCCTCTTCTCGGCGAGCCTGATGATGTGGAAGCCGGCCGGACTGCGCAGCACACCGGAAACATCACCTGGCTTCATGCCTCCAAGGGCCTGCGCGAAGATGGACGGCAAGCGACCGACCGGCCGCCAGCCCAGGTCTCCGCCCTGCAAGGCGTTGGGCGCGTCCGAATAGGTCGCGGACACCTGTTTGAAGTCCTCACCCCTGCGCAGGCGGGCCAGCGCCTCCTCGGCGCGCAAGCGACGGCTCTGTATCTGTTCAGGAGAAGCCGCCTCAGGCAAGGTCACCAGGATGTGCAGCAGGTTGAACTCGTCGTTGCGGCCTTCCACCTGCTGGCCCTTGAGAAAACGGTCCACCTCGGCTTCAGAGACGGTGATGCGCGACTCGACCTCGCGCTCACGCAACCTCGCCACGATGATGTCGTTGCGAAGGTCCTCGCGGTAGCGGGCGATCTCGATGCCTTCCTCGCGCAGATACTGCTCCAGTTCGTCCGCCTTGAACTTGTTCTGCTCCGCGATGCGTGCAATCGCGCGGTCCACCTGCTGTTCGTCGACACGCACACCGGTCTCCCGCGCGTGCTGGGCCATCACGCGGGTGGTGATCATGCGCTCGAGCAGCTGCTTCTCCAGCATCGTGCGATCCGGCAGTGTGGTCCCCTGGCGGGTCAACTCGCGGGCGGCGAGCTTGACCTGGTCGTCGAGCTCGAGCCGGGTGATGACTTCACTGTTGACCACCGCCAGAACGCGATCGAGGAGCATCGGCTCGACCGCACGGTCGGCAGCGTGAATGGACTGCATCGCACCGGCCGCGACGACGGCCACAAGCAATTGACGGGTATGGGCGAGGATCATGGCACCGGGCGGTGGGCGCAATCACTGCGCCGGATAATAGTCTTCGTTGAACTGGGATTGCGGTAGCGTGTTGAGGCGTTGATAGCCCGTCACGTTCTGCCTGAGGATCTCGAGGGGATTGGAACCGAGTCGGGACAGACCGTTCAGCTCTAGCTGAAAGAAGAAGGCACGCACGCTGTCCTGGGTCAGTGTGACGAACTCCTGCAACACGAACCGCCCTACCCAACAGCCTGCATTGTACTCAATGCCTGCGATCTTGGTGGTCGCGCGGCGGTCGAACAGCGAGTAGGCGAACCTGCCCACGCCGCTCCAGCGCTCGTCGAGAAACCACTGCCCGGAGACGTCGACCTGCTCGAAACTGCTTCGGTTGTAGCGGTAGCCGAAATTGAGTACCCGCCCGGGATCGGGGTTGTAGCGCAGCAGAAGCATGGTCCGGTCCGGACGCCCGGCATTGAGGTCGAACTTGACCGTGGCATCTGCGTACCAGGACTGGCTCATGCGGCCAGTGACCGCCGCGAGCACGTCCGAACGATTCTGGGTCCTGGCAACGGTGTTGGGCAGTGTCACGCGCTGATCCGCGAAGAAAAAACGCTGCGCCAGGGTCAGGCGCAGACGCTCCCTGCCGTCTAGCGCGTCGATGAAACGGCTGGACACCCCCGCCGTGAGCTGATTGGCGTCATTGATGCGGTCGCCCCCGACGAACTGGTTCTCGCTGTAAACCTGGGCCAGGTTGAAGTCTGCCACGGTGGTGTCAAACACGGGGAAGCGGCTCTGGTCCCGGTAAGGAATGTAGACGTAGTAGAGGCGTGGCTCGAGGGTCTGGGTCAGGGGGGTGCCCAGGAAGCTGGTGCTGCGCTCGAATGTCAGCGTGCTGTCCACGCTGAACACCGGCAACAGGCGATCGAGCGTGGAGGCCTGGCCCGGTGGCGCATCGAGGTCGTAGCGGGTGTAGTTCAAGCCCAGCCTGGGCACGACCACGGCGTAGGCCGTCTGGACCGGATACGCTACGCTGGGGTACAGGGTCAGGCGTCGCCCGCTGAGCAGGGTGGGGTGCGAGAAATAGACCGCCTCGGAGGACAGCGACAGGTCCGTACCGGTCGGATGCTCCCTGTGGGCCGTGAGCGTGACCTGGGGCATCCGCGCATAGGGTGGAACGATGGGCGCTTTGGGATCCTGCAGGGTCTGGAACTTCTGCGTTCTCGCTCCCAGCGTCCACCAGCCGCCGTTGTAGGAGATCCCGCCTTCCCGCGGAAGGTTGGACAGGGAGGTCACGGCTAGCCGGTTGGACAGGTCCACGAAGTACAGATCGTCGGAAGCCTTCTGCATGTTCGCATAGACGTTCAGCCCCGGGCTCAGGGTCTGGTTGTGGCGGAACGCCAGGGCGTAGCGACGCTCGCCGCCACGCTGCTGGTCGTTCGGGAGGAACTCGGCATTGAAGACTCCGTTGAAACCGTCGCCGAGATAACGGACCTCGTTGTTCAGCATGACGCCGCGCTTGGCCAGGAAACGCGGAGCGATGGTGGCGTCGTAGTTCGGTGCCAGGTTCAGGTAGTAGGGCAAGGTGAATTCGAAGCCGCTCTTTCCGGTCGTGCCATAGGTCGGCCCGAGAAAACCGCTCTTCCTGGCGCTGGACAGGGGAAAGTCGATGTAGGGTGTATATAGAAAGGGCACATTCTTGAAGTAGACCGTGGCGTTTCTCGCCACCCCCTCGTCCTTCTCCCGGTCGAGGTCGAGCCGCTTCACCTTCAGGTACCAGTCCTGATCTGGCGGCGCGCAGGTGCTGTAGGTGGCGTCCTCCGCCCGGACCCGCGAGCGGCCGTCGACGAAAAGCGTCCTCGCCTTGCCGCGAGCGTTGAGCTGGCGGAAGTAGTACTCGGGTGATTCGGCGTATGCGGTGTCCTTGCGCATGTCGAGGCGCACCCGGTCGCCCTCGAGAACGTCTCCGAGACGGTCGACGCGCACGTTGCCCGTGGCCGTAAGCACTTCGTCGGCAGTGTCGTAGCGGATGCTGTCGGCGAACACCGAGCGCCCGCGCATCCGCAGCCTGACCGCTCCGTCAGCGGCAAGCCTCTGGCCGGTCGTGCCCTCGACGCTTTCCGCCTCGATGAACACCAGCCCGCCATCCCGGGACAGTTCCGACTCCGTGGGGGGACGCAGGCCGGCATCGAGCCTGAGCTGCAGTCCGAGCGACTGCGCCACACCGATCGCCGGCGACGCGGCGACCGCGGCAAGCAGCCATCGGGCGAGGAACGACATGGAGGCGGGCGCCGGTTGTTAGAATGCCGGGAGTATAAAACCCATGGGTTGCGCGTTGGATCGCCTCCGAGAATTGCACGACTGGCTGGAAACCGCCCTGGACGGACCGCCCGCCACATTCGAGCCCGCCTCGTCAGACGCGAGCTTCCGCAGGTATTTCAGGGCTGCGCGCGATGGCCGCACCTGGATCGTCATGGATGCTCCGCCCGAGCACGAGGACTGCCGCCCCTTCGTCAAGGTTGCCAGGCTGATGTCGGAGGCAGGACTGAACGTCCCCCGGGTGCTGGCCCAGGATATCGATCGCGGCTTCCTGCTGCTGACGGATCTTGGCACCGAGACCTACCTGCAGGTGATGGAGCGCGACCGCTCGCTTGCGCCCGGGCTGTTCGACGCCGCCACCAGCGCCCTGGTGACCTGGCAGGCCTCGAGCCGGCCGGACGTGCTGCCAGCCTACGACGAGGCCCTTCTGCGGCGCGAACTGGGGCTGTTTCCCGAGTGGTACCTGGGCCGGCATCTCGGGCTCGCGCTGTCACCCGACGCGCGCACGCGGCTGGAGGGCTTGCAGAGCGTGCTGCTGGGCAACATCCTCGCCCAGGAAAAGGTCTTCGTTCACCGCGATTTCATGCCCAGGAACCTCATGCTGAGCCAGCCCGACCCCGGGATCCTGGACTTCCAGGATGCAGTGCACGGCCCGGTGTCCTACGACCTGGCCTCGCTGTTTCGCGATGCCTTCATCAGCTGGGAGGAGGCGGAGGTCCTCGACGGGACCATCCGGTACTGGGAGAAGGCCCGCCGGGCCGGGCTGCCGGTTCCGGCGGACTTCGGCGACTTCTATCGCGACGTCGAATGGATGGGGCTGCAGAGGCACCTCAAGGTACTTGGCATCTTTGCTCGGCTGTTCCATCGCGACGGCAAGAAGGGCTACCTCGAAGACACCCCGCGTTTCCTGGGCTACGCGCGGGCGACGGCACAGCGCTATCGCGAACTGGGCGGCCTGCTGCCCTTCCTGGACGCCGCGGAAGATGTGTCGCCAGTCACTGGCCTGACGTTCTGACCGGACTCCAATGACGTGGGCCATGATCCTCGCGGCCGGCAGGGGGGAGCGCATGCGGCCCCTGACCGACCGCTGCCCCAAGCCGCTGCTCGAGGTCGGCGGAAAACCCCTGATCGTCTGGCTGGTGGAACGCCTCGCGGCTGCAGGGATCGACAACCTGGTGGTGAACCACGCCCACCTCGGACACATGCTCGAGGAGGCCCTGGGCGACGGGCGACGCTGGCATGTGAGCATCAGCTACTCGGCGGAAGGCGAGCCACTCGAGACCGCCGGGGGCATCGCGCAGGCCCTGGACCGGCTCGGACACGGTCCCTTCCTGGTGGCCAACGGTGATGTGTTCTGTGATCTGGACCTGCGGGGATTCGTGGAACGGGCGCTGACGCGCCTGTCGCACCCGGGACATCTCGCGCACCTCGCGCTCGTCGACAACCCGGCGCATCATCCCGCGGGGGACTTCCATCTGGACGCGGGCGTGGTGACGGCGGACGGGGCACCAAGACTCACCTTCAGCGGTATCGCCGTCTATTCCCCTGAATTGTTCGCGGGCCTCGTGCCGGGCACGCGCGCCGCTCTCGCGCCGTTGCTGCGGAACGCCATGGACCGCCGTGCAGTCACAGGCGAGCACCACCGCGGCGACTGGGAGGACATCGGCACACCCGAGCGCCTTCTTGCCCTGGACCGTCGCCTGACGCTCGCGCCCCACCATTCCTGACCGGATGCCCAAGATGAACGCCCCGCTCCCCCCCCATTCCGCCGACGCCCCCTTCCGTGACCGCCGCGCCCGTCTCGCCCAGGCCATGGGCGGCGGCGTCGCGGTGATTGCCACCGCACCCGAGCGCGTGCGCAACCGCGACGCCCACCACCCGTTCCGCTTCGACAGCTACTTCTATTACCTGACGGGGTTCGCAGAGCCCGAGTCCGTGCTGGTGCTCGTGGCAGGGCCTGAGCCGCGCGCCATCCTGTTCTGCCGCGAAAAGGACCTGGAGAGGGAGATCTGGGATGGCTACCGCTTCGGCCCCGACAAGGCCAAGGAAGTGTTCGGTTTCGACGAGGCCCACCCGATCAAGACACTGGACAGTCTCATGCCGAATCTCCTGTCCGACCAGCCCGCCCTGCACGCGGATGTGGGAGCCGACGGCGCCTGGGACGGCCGCCTCATCGACTGGCTCAACGCGGTGCGCGCCAGGGCGCGTACCGGCATCTCCGCTCCGGGCGAGATACGTGACATCCGGCGCATTCTGGACGACATGCGTGTCGTGAAGGACGCGCACGAGATCACCGTGATGCGTGCCGCCGGCGCCATTTCCTCCGAGGCACATCGCCGCGCAATGCAGGCCACGCGCCCGGGCCGTCACGAGTACGAGATCGAGGCAGAGTTGCTGCACGAGTTCGTCCGTAACGGCGCACGCTCCCCGGCCTACCCCTCCATCGTGGCCAGCGGCCCGAATGCCTGCGTCCTGCACTACGTGGAGAACGCCCGGCAGATGATGGACGGGGACCTGCTGCTCATCGACGCCGGCTGCGAACTGGATGGCTACGCCTCGGATATCACCCGGACCTTTCCCGTGGGGGGGCGCTTCTCGCCTGTGCAGCGCGACGTCTACGAACTGGTTCTGGCAGCCCAGGCGGCGGCGATCACCCAGGTCAGGCCCGGCAATCACTGGGAGGCGCCGCACGAGGCAGCGGTGGCGGTTCTGGCACGCGGCCTGGTCGACTTCGGCCTGTGCAAGGGTACACCCGAGGCCGTCATCGAATCTGGTGAGTACCGCCGCTTCTACATGCATCGCACCGGACACTGGCTCGGTCTCGACGTCCACGACGCGGGAGACTACAAGCGCGATGGCCGATGGCGCCCGCTCGAGCCCGGAATGACCCTGACGGTCGAGCCTGGCTGTTACATCCGACCGGCCGAGGACGTGCCGGAACACTTCTGGAACATCGGCATCAGGATCGAAGACGACGCGCTGGTGACGCCGACAGGCTGTGAACTGCTGACCGCTGCCACACCCAAATCGGTCGCAGACATCGAGGCTGTCGTGGGCTCCGGTCGATGAGACCGGCGTGGGTATTCACGCGGGCCCGCCGCGGGGATACGCGGGGGTCGCTGTGGCCATGCATGCACGCCCGGGTGGTTGTCCACATACGCCGGGCCGTCGGTCTCCGCGTACGCCGGCAGGCAGCCTTCCGCATGATGCACCTCGGCATCATCGTGCGGCCTGGTGAAGTGTCCGCTCCGGCATGACCACGGGCGCAACATCGCCGGCGGTATGCATCGTCGGGGCCGGCCCGGTTGGACTGTTCCTTGCCCTGCTGCTTGCCGGGGCGGGCATGCGTTGCCGTGTTCTGGAGGCACGGGGCACTGGAGCCGCTCTGGGCGACCGGCGCTCCCTGGCTCTTTCCTGGGGCAGCCACCTGCGGCTGTGCCGCGTCGGGATCGACGTCCGCCCCCCTGGTATCGGCGCCCCCATCCTGTCGGTGCACGTTTCACAGGCCCGCAACGCGGGGCGTACCGTGCTGTCCGCGACGGAAGTCGGCCTGCCAGCGCTTGGCTACGTCACACCCTACCGGGACCTCGTGCATGCGCTGCTGGAACGCGCGGCTTCGCTTTGCGAACTCCGCTTCGACGCCCGGGTGACCGGTTTTCACGACACCGGCCAGGAGGTATCCATCAGCAGCACCGACGGTGAGTCACGGGCGGATGTCGTCGTGATCGCCGACGGAGGCGGGGAATGGCTCGAAGGCGCCGGGTTCTCGACGCAACGCCACGACTACGGCGTCGACGCTTTCGTTGCCACGGTCAAGGTACCGCTGGCGGACCGCACCACGGCCTATGAGCGTTTCACGGCGTCGGGTCCCCTGGCCCTGCTGCCAGCGGTGGACGGGCATTCTCTGGTCTGGGCGATGCCTCCGGAAGAGGCAGCCGGTTTGCTGGCCTGCCCGATGGCGTCGCAGATCGAGCGCATCCAGCGGGCGTTCGGCTGGCGGGCGGGACGCTTCACTGCGATCCAGGAGACCGCCACCTATCCACTATCGCTGCGCACCACCCGGCCGCTGGCCCGTGCGCGGCTGGTGGTGATCGGGAACGCGGCGCAAAACCTCCACCCGGTGGCCGGCCAGGGGCTCAACCTGGGCCTGCGGGATGCGTGGTCGCTGGCCCGCGAGCTCGGGGCCCGCCCGTCGGACCCGGCTGGAGCATTGGCCGAGCATGCGGCTGCACGCCGTCGGGATCGTGCAACCACGATCGGCTTCACCGATACGCTGGCGCGCCTCTTCTCCTTCGGGTTACCGGGACTGGCGGCATTGCGGGGCGCCGGTCTGGAATCACTCGACCTGCTGCCTCTGCCCCGACGGGTGTTCGCCACGACCCTGTCGTCACCGGCTGACCACTGACCCGATCGCAGGGCCGGCACCTCCTCGCATCGGGGACCCACGAAGCACCGGACACCACCGTGCGCATCATCGGAAGCACCGGTTTCTGATTACAATACGCGGCTCTTTGCCTCTCCCCGCGCGAGCCCCCGCATGCAGATCGGCCCGTATCGACTCCGCAACCGGCTCGCCCTGGCACCCATGGCCGGAGTGACGGATCGCCCGTTCCGGCTGCTCTGCAAACGACTGGGCGCCGGCTATGCGGTTTCCGAGATGACGAGCGCTGACGAACAGCTCTGGCACACCGAGAAGAGTCGTCGGCGTCGGACGCACGAAGGCGAGCCCGAGCCGGTCGCGGTGCAGATCGCCGGCACCGATCCAGCCCGCATGGCCCAGGCAGCCCGGCTCAACGTCGAGCACGGAGCCCAGATCATCGACATCAACATGGGCTGCCCGGCAAAGAAAGTCTGCAACGTGCTGGCAGGGTCCGCGCTGATGCGTGATGAGTTCCTGATCGGAAGCATCCTGTCAGCCGTGGTCTCGGCGGTCGACGTGCCCGTGACCCTGAAGATGCGCACTGGCTGGAACAGGGAGACGCGCAATGCCGTCCGGGTGGCCCGCATCGCGGAGGATGCGGGCATTGCGGCTCTGACGGTGCATGGCCGCACCCGTGAAGACTTCTACAGTGGCGCGGCTGAGTACGACACCATCGCCGAGGTCCGAAGCGAGGTGTCCGTCCCCTTGATCGCCAACGGTGACATCGACTCTGCCGAGAAGGCCCGCGCCGTGCTCGATCGGACCGGCGCGGATGCCGTCATGATCGGCCGCGCCGCGCAGGGGCGACCGTGGATCTTCCGGGAGATCGCGGCCGGCCTGGCAGGGTCTGTCGAGCACGGTACGCTCACAGCCGTGGAACTGCGCACCATCCTGCTCGAGCACCTCGAGTCCCTGTATTCCCTGTATGGGGGGCTTGCGGGATGTCGCGTTGCCCGCAAGCACGTCGGCTGGTACTCCCGCTGGCTGACGGGCGGCGAGGAGCTGCGTCGCCAGGTCAATGCTCTCGAGACGCCCGCGGACCAGATGGCCGCAGTCGAGTGTTTCTTTCTAAAACCCCTGACGGTCGTCCGGATGACATGGCAACCAGACCTGCGCGCCGCGTAGTCAACGACACCGACATCGGCAGATGCGTGCAAAAGGCTCTAGACGCCTATTTCCGCGATCTCGATGGTGAACGCCCTGCGCCCCTGCACGACATGGTGATGGCCTGCGTGGAGCGCCCACTCCTGGAATATGTCATGGCGTTGGTCGAGGGCAACCAGACCGAGGCTGCGGAGGTGCTTGGCATGACCCGGAACACACTGCGAAAGAAACTGAAGGCCTATGGGCTGCTTTGATCCGTGCGCGGTGAATGACGGCCCGATGGCGTGCACCAGACCTCCGTCGCCACGCAGCCTCGGCCTGCGTGCCGCGACTTCATCCATGCACCTGTTGCACAACTCTTCTCTCCGACATCGCATTTCCTGAGCCGCACGTAATGACGAACAAACGGCAAGCCCTCATCAGCGTATCCGACAAGACGGGGGCCACCGCCCTCGCCAGCGCCCTTCATCGCATGGGAATCGGCATCCTGTCGACTGGCGGAACGGCCGGGCTGCTGGCGGAGGCCGGCATTCCCGTGACGGAGGTTGCGTCCTACACCGGATTTCCGGAAATGCTCAACGGCCGGGTGAAGACCCTCCACCCGAGGATTCATGGCGGCATTCTTGCCCGGCGGGACCTGCCCGGCCACATCGACGCGATGACCAGGGAAGGTATCGGCTACATCGACTTCGTGGTCGTAAACCTCTACCCGTTCCGCGAGACCGTTGCGAGACCCGGCTGCACCCTGGAGGAAGCGGTCGAGAACATCGATATCGGCGGTCCCGCCATGGTGAGGGCGGCTGCCAAGAATTATCAGCACGTGACAGTGATGACCGACCCAGCCGACTACCCGGCGATCATCGCGGAACTCGAACTGACGGGCGGCACGATCAGTCTCGAGACCCGCTTCGCGCTGGCGCGCAAGGCGTTTTCGCATACCGCCACCTACGATTCGGCCATCAGCAATCACCTCGGCGCCATCGCTCGTGACGGAAGCCGCATGGATTTCCCCGAGCGACTGAACCTCGCGTTCGTCAAGACGCAGGATCTGCGCTACGGGGAGAACCCGCATCAGCGCGGCGCCTTCTACCGCGACGAGCAGGCCGTGCCGGGAGGCATCTCGGGGTATCGCCAGACTCAGGGAAAGGATCTGTCGTTCAACAACATTGCCGATGCCGACGCCGCGTGGGAGTGCGTCAAGGCCTTCGCGGACCCCGCCTGCGTCATCGTCAAGCACGCCAATCCCTGCGGTGTCGCCCAGGCCTGCTCGCTCGAGCAGGCCTACCGGCGCGCCTTCGAGACCGATCCGACCTCCGCCTTTGGCGGGATCATCGCCTTTAACGGCGTGGTCGAGGCGACCACGGCTCAGGCCATTGTCGGCAACCAGTTCGTCGAGGTCGTGATCGCGCCAGGCTATGCCGCGGAGGCCACCGCCATGTTCGCGGCCCGGGCCAATGTGCGCCTCCTCGAGGTGCCTCTCGCACGCGACACCCAGACTCTCGACATCAAGCGGGTGGGTGGTGGAATACTCGTCCAGACGACCGATTCGCGGGAAATCTCTCCCGGGGAACTCCGTGTGGTTACGCGCGCGGTTCCCACGCCCGCACAGATGGCGGACCTGACGTTCGCCTGGCGGGTGGCGAAGTTCGTGAAATCCAATGCCATCGTGTTCTGCCGCGACGGCCGCACGCTGGGTGTCGGCGCCGGCCAGATGAGCCGCATCGACTCCGCGCGCATCGCCTCCATCAAGGCCGGCAACGCCGGCCTCTCGCTCGCCGGAGCGGCTGTCGCCTCTGATGCCTTCTTTCCGTTCCGGGACGGTCTCGACGCGGTGGCCGAGGCTGGCGCGGTGGCCATCATCCAGCCCGGCGGCAGTGTTCGCGACGACGAGGTCATCGCCGCCGCCGACGAGCGCGGGATCGCCATGGTTTTCACCGGAGTGCGCCATTTCCGTCATTGAACCCTGCAGGGGCGGTCGACAGGCGATCGATGGCGCGGGATTGGACGAACGCAACTTCAAGTACAGCACGGGGACGCAGGAATGAATCTTCTCGTCATCGGCTCAGGCGGTCGCGAACATGCGATCGCTTGGCGGTTGAGCCAGTCGCCACGGGCGGCGCGGGTGTTCGTGGCGCCGGGCAATGCGGGCACGGCCCGCGAGGATGGCATTCACAACGTAAACGTCACGGCCATTCCCGACCTGGTGGAATTCGCCAAGCGGGAGGCGATCGGGCTGACGGTCGTCGGCCCGGAAGCCCCTCTCGCGGCGGGTGTGGTGGATGCTTTCCGGGCGGCCGGGCTTCGGATCTTCGGTCCGACCCAGGCGGCAGCCAGACTCGAATCATCCAAGGACTTCGCGAAGGAGTTCATGGTCCGCCACGGCATCCCGACGGCCGACCATCGCACTTTCACCGATGCAGACGCCGCCCATGCGTACATCGAGGCGAAGGGTGCCCCCATCGTCGTCAAGGCCGACGGCCTCGCGGCAGGCAAGGGCGTCGTGGTCGCGATGGAGGCGGCAGCTGCCCATGCAGCCATCAACGACATGCTCGTGGGCAATCGTATGGGGCAGGCCGGGGCACGCGTGGTGATCGAGGACTTCCTGGAAGGCGAGGAGGCAAGCTTCATCGTCATGGTGGATGGTCGCCACGTCCTGCCGCTCGCATCGAGCCAGGATCACAAGCGGCTGCTCGACGGCGACCTGGGGCCCAATACGGGCGGCATGGGTGCCTACTCGCCCGCCCTGGTCATCACCCCCGAAGTGCACGCCCGGGCGATGCGCGAAGTCATCCTGCCCGTTGTTCAGGGGATGGAGGCGGAGGGCAACCGGTACTCAGGCTTCCTTTACGCGGGCTTGATGGTGTCGCCCGCCGGGCAGGTGCGCGTGCTGGAATTCAACTGCCGGCTTGGCGATCCTGAGACGCAGCCCATCCTGATGCGCCTCAAGTCCGACCTGCTGAGCCTGCTCGACCACGCCGTGAGCGGTACCCTGGATCAGGCTGACGCCCAGTGGGACCGTCGATTCGCACTCGGGGTTGTGCTGGCAGCGGCAGGTTATCCGGACAATCCCCGCCGCGGGGACGCGATCTCTGGCCTTGGTCTGGATGGGGACGACGTCCATGTCTTCCATGCAGGCACGACAGCGCAGGCCGGTCAGGTGTTGACCGCGGGCGGGCGCGTGTTGTGTGTCACCGCCCTCGGAGATACCGTGCGCGTCGCACAGCGCCGCGCCTACGAGGCGGCGGACCGGATCCAGTTCGATGGTCGCCAGTTGCGTCGCGACATCGGTCATCGGGCCATCGAAGCCCGCAGGAGCCCGCTATGAGCACACGGTCGACGGCAGCGCCGGATATCGCCGGTGTGCGCGAATTCCTGCTCGGGCTGCAGGCGGACATCGTTGGCGGCCTGGAGGCTGAGGACGGTCGCCCGTTCCGTCGCGACGACTGGGTCCGGCCCGAGGGCGGAGGCGGCAAGTCCTGCCTCATCGAGGAGGGTAATGTCTTCGAACGGGCGGGGGTGCTGTTCTCGCATGTGCGGGGACCAAGCCTGCCACCTTCGGCCTCGGCCGGGCGTCCCGAGTTGGCCGGACGCGGCTTCGAGGCCATGGGGGTGTCCCTGGTCCTGCACCCGCGGAACCCTTATGTCCCGACCGTGCACCTGAATGTCCGGCTGTTCGCCGCCGTCAGGGATGGCGAGCCGGCGGTGTGGTGGTTCGGAGGCGGCATGGATCTCACCCCCTACTACGGTTTCGAGGCGGACGCGTGCCATTTCCACCAGACCTGCAAGGACGCCCTGTCGCCCTTCGGACCGACCCGCTATCCCGACTTCAAACGCTGGTGCGACCGCTACTTCTTCCTCAAGCACCGCAATGAACCCAGAGGCATAGGAGGCATCTTCTACGACGACCTCTGCCAGCCGGATTTCGGGCAATGTTTTGCTCTTACGCGCAGCGTTGGAGACCACTTCCTCGACGCCTACCTGCCGATCGTCCGGCGCAGGCGGCAACATCCCTTCGGCGAGAGGGAACGCGATTTCCAGGCCTACCGCAGGGGCCGTTACGTCGAGTTCAACCTAGTGTTCGACCGGGGTACGCTGTTCGGCCTGCAATCGGGTGGGCGCACGGAATCCATCCTTCTGTCCCTGCCCCCCATCGTCCGCTGGCGCTACGACTGGCATCCGGAGCCCGAATCGCCCGAGGAGGTGTTGACCCGGGACTTCCTCACAGGCAGGAACTGGATACCACTGGACTGATCCGCCCGGGAGAGCCCCTCCGCAGGCTGACTGCGCTTTCATTCCGGTCCATGCAGGATCGGATGCCTGTCACGCGCATGCGGTCGATACCCTCGCTCATTCCTCAACCTTACCGAACGGATGCCGAAAATGGTTGGTCAGCGATGGCGGCTCACACGGGCTATACGTGCGCCCGCGCCGCCATCGGACCGGAAAAAGGGCACCACGCCGACCAGACATGGCGGGAATCAACGAAGACCACGAGAGGATCATCGAGAAGCTGCGCTCGCGCGTGGTCTTGCTCGAACAACTGCTCGCCGTGAACAACATACTCATCCCACCGGATGCCGACGCCATCATGGCGGCAGGACCGGCGCATCTTTCGTTCCCTGAGCTGGATTTCTCCGAGCCGAAGCGCAAGCCGCCCAGGAAGCTCGAAGTCAAGGCCGCGCTCGAGGAGTATTCCCATGTGATCGCCGCCATGACCAGCCTCTGGGGTCACGATGGCTTCGAGGAATACCTCGCCAAGCTGATCGTCGACGAGCGGGGTAATCGCAAGGGTTTCAGTATGGAAGCCATGGAGGAGATGCTGGTGCTCGCTCGCGTGGCGCGCCAGCGCAAGGCTTTCTTCGGCGTCGGCGCAGACGGCAACTCGGCAGCGATGTGGGGCGAGGCTCAGGCCATCAGCCGTAGGGCCGCCTCCGCCACCTGAGCCGTCCAGCAGGGACTGGTCCAGCAGGTCAGCCCGGAAGTTTCACCAGGTTGGCCCGGAAAGTGAGCTGCGCACCGATGTCTTTTGGGTTTGCAGCGAATTGGCTGTCGGTACGATTTGGTCTGCTGGGCTCCACGGGCGCTGGCTGGCGTCTTGCGGTCATCCCGCAGAATCGCGTGTCCCGCAGCCCGCCGGGGCGGGGTCTCCGATTTCCATCACTCTCCCAGGTAGGCCTGCCGCACCTGGGGGCTCGCGAGCAGGGCAGCGCCCGTGTCCTGCAAGGTGAGCGCGCCTGATTCCATGACATACCCGCGTGCCGCCGCTTCGAGTGCAAGCAGGGCGTTCTGCTCTACCAGCAGGATCGTCACGCCCTGGGCGGCGATGGAGCGGACGACCTCGAAGATCTTCTGCACCATGAGGGGTGCAAGGCCCATGCTGGGCTCATCGAGCAGCAATAGCCGGGGTCGGCTCATCATCGCCCGCCCGATGGCCAGCATCTGCTGCTCTCCGCCAGAGAGCGTGCCCGCAACCTGAGCCCGCCTCTCGCGCAATCGCGGGAACAAATCGAACACCCGCTCGGCATCAGTCCGCACGGCAGGCCGGTCGTCGCGGATGTAGGCCCCCATGGCGAGGTTCTCCTCGACAGTGAGGCGGGCGAACACACCGCGTCCTTCAGGCACCAGGGCGATACCGCGTCGGATGAGGCGGTGCGATGGCAGACCGGTGACTTCCTCTCCGTCATAGCGCAAGGTGCCCGCGGTTGGTCTGAGCATGCCCGCGATCGCCTTGAGCGTGGTCGTCTTGCCCGCTCCGTTGGCGCCGATCAGGGCGACCAACTCACCTTCGGCGACCTCAAGGTCGATCCCTCGGACCGCCTCGATCCCGCCATAGGCGACCTTCAGGCCGCGTATCTCCAGCAGGCTCAAGAAGGCCCCCTTGTCTCGTGCACGGCCGTTCCGAGGTAGGCTGTGATGACCGCGGGATCGCGCTGCACTTCGCGTGGCGGACCTTCGGCAATCTTCTTGCCGTACTCCAGCACCGCCACGCGGTCGCAGAGGCCCATGACGAGCTTCACGTCATGCTCTATGAGCAGTACCGAGGTCCCATCCCCGCGGATTCGGCCGATGAGTTGACCCAGCGCCTGTCTCTCGGTCGGGTTCATGCCGGCAGCCGGTTCGTCCAGGGCGAGCAATTTGGGCTCGGTCGCCAGGGCGCGGGCGATCTCTAGCCTGCGTTGGTCACCATACGGCAGATTCCTCGCGGTCGTGTTGCCATGTCTGTCTATGCCAACGTAGCGCAGGAGTTCGTGGGCCTTGCGTACCACCCTGGCCTCCTCAGCCCGGACCGCAGCGGTTCTGAGGATTGCGCCCAGGACTCCCGCACGGGTACGCATGTGCTGGCCGACCATGACGTTCTCGAGCGCGGTCATGTTGGCGAACAGGCGGATGTTCTGGAAGGTGCGTGCGATCCCACTGGCAGCACAGCGGTGCGGCTTGAGCCCGGACAGGTCCCGTCCATCGAACCGGAACACGCCACCATCAGGCTGGTACAGGCCGGTCAACACGTTGAACATGGTGGTCTTACCCGCCCCATTGGGCCCAATGAGGCCGTAGATCTCGCCGCGGCGCAAGGTGAGCGAGACCCCGGACAATGCCGTGAGGCCGCCGAATCGCTTCTCGATTCCGACCGCCTCGAGAAGTACCCCGGCAACTTGGGCAGGCTGGATCATGCTGGCGGCCCCACCGTCAACTCGCGCCGACGGTTGCGGGAGGGCCAGAGCCCCGCCGGGCGATACAGCATCATCAGCACGAGGGCCAGACCGAACAACAGCATGCGGATCACTTCGGGCTCGACTACGAGCCGACCGAAAATCGCGCGCTGCACCGGTTCCACGGTATAGCGCAGCACCTCGGGCACGAAGGACAGAAGGATGGCACCGAGAATGACGCCCCAGATGTTGCCCATACCGCCGAGCACCACCATCGCCAGCACCATGATGGACTCGACCAGCACGAAACTCTCAGGACTGATGAACCCCTGGATGGCGGAAAACATGCCGCCGGCGATGCCACCGAAACTGGCTCCCATGGCGAAGGCGAGCAGTTTGACGTTGCGCGTGTTGATACCCATCGCCTGGGCCGCCACTTCATCCTCACGAATGGCGACCCAGGCGCGTCCCATTCGGGAATCCTGCAGGCGCACGTTGACCACAATCACCGCCACCAACACCACGAGCAGCAGATAGTAGTATTTGACGGGACCACTCACGGTGAAGGAACCGATCACATCCGCGGACCCGAGGCTGTGCCCTCCGATGCGAAACGGGTCGATGCGCGAAATGCCCTGCGGACCGTTGGTGACGTTGACGGGCTGGGAGAGGTTGTTCAGAAAGATGCGCACGATCTCGCCGAACCCCAGGGTGACGATGGCGAGGTAGTCCCCTCGCAATTTCAGCGTCGGGGCTCCAAGCAGCATGCCGAAGACGCAGGCGAGGAAGGCACCGATTGGGATGATGACCCAGAAGGGCAGGTGCAGCCCGAAGTGCGGGGAAGCGAGCAGCGCATAGGTGTAGGCGCCAACACCGTAGAAGGCGATGTATCCGAGGTCCAGCAGGCCCGCGAAACCAACGACGATGTTCAGCCCGAGGGACAACAGGATGAACAGGATCGCCAGGTTCGTCACTCGCACCCAGGCCGTTCCAACCGATGCCAGAGCGAATGGCAACACCAGCAGCACCACCGCGATGACCGCCATCCCGGCCCATACCGCCGGCTTTCCCCTGGCTATCGAGGTATCGGTCATGGCCGCGACGATCCGCCGTCTCGAGGCCTCACGCCCGATCACTCACCCGTTCGCCCAGAAGTCCGGATGGCCGGAACACCAGGACGAAGATCAGGACGACGAAGGCGAAGACGTCCTGGTAGTTGCTGCCCAGGAGGATGAAGTGGCCGTCCGCAGCACATCGCTCCGCGATGGCAGACGATATCCAGTCGACGTGGCACAGGTCGGTTGCATCTCCGATGTAGCCGGTGCCCAGGGCCTCGACGACGCCAAGAAGCATGCCGCCCAGCATCGCTCCGGCCAGATTTCCTATGCCTCCGAGCACGGCTGCGGAAAACGCCTTCAGCCCGAGCAATGCCCCCATGGTGTAGTGCGCAACACCGTAGTAGGTGCCCACCATCACACCGGCGACTGCACCGAGGGCGGCGCCGACGACGAAGGTGAGCGAAATGACACGGTTGATGTCGATGCCCATAAGCCCCG
>JBILUV010000261.1:0-4981 GCA_044370825.1 Burkholderiales bacterium
CGGAAGTGGCCCGCATGGCGATACCCAGCCGGGTGCGATAGACCAGCAGGCTGAGGCCGGCCATCACGGCCAGGGACAGCAGGATGATCGCCACCTGGATCGTACTTATGGTGGCACCGGCGAACTCGAACACCGGGTTGGCCACGATTTGTGGAAAGGACAGCGGATTCCGACTCCAGATCAGCATGGCGAGATGCTGCAGGATGATCGAGATGCCGATGGCTGTGATCAGCGGGGCCAGCCGGGGCGCCCCCCGCAGCGGCCGGTAGGCCACACGCTCCATCGCGAACCCCACTCCCATGCAAACCGGGATGGCACACAGCGTACCGGCCAGGATGATCAGCACGGGCGACACGGCCAGCCCGCTGCCTGCAATGGAGGCGATCACGGACAAGGCCACCATTGCGCCGATCATAACCACCTCGCCATGGGCGAAGTTGATCAGCTGCACAATGCCGTAGACCATGGTGTAGCCGAGAGCAACGATAGCGTAGACGCTGCCCAGGGTCAGCCCGTTGATGATCTGCTGGAGAAAGATGTCCAAGACTATGCTTCCGACCCGTTTCCCGGGCGTCCCACTGTCTTGGTCACGCCCGGCGGCTCCGGTGTCACGCGCCGCCCATCGAGGTCTTGAACGGGATCACCGGTCGCCCGCGCCAGTGGCGCCTGCGAAGTCTTTGTAGTCGATGATCTTCGCGCTCTTGACGATGGCCACCGGCAGCACCTTGCCTGCCTGGACGGTGAAGATCGTCATTTCCGCGTCCTTTCGGTCTCCCTTGTCGTCGAACTCTATGCGCCCGGTCGCACCGACGTGGGCGATGCGCTTCAGCGAGGGGAGGAACTTGGCCGGATCGACCGAATCGGCGGCGATCATTGCCTCGATCAGGACATTGGTGGCGTCGTAGGTGAAGGGGGCGTAGATGAGAGGTTCTTTCCCGTACTTCGCCTTGTAAGCGTCAAGGAAGGACCTGCTCGACGAGCTTACGGGGATCCCTGCCTGGGAACAGACCAGTCCCTCCGACGCTGCGCCAGCGAGTTCGTGCATCTTGTCGGTGCAGGCACCGTCTCCGAACGCGAACACTGCGGTGAGGCCAAGCTCTCGTGCCTGCTTGAGCAGCGGGCCCGCAGTCGCGTCCATGCCACCGAAGAACACCGCATCGGGCTTCCTGCCGCGAAGCTTGGTGAGCACCGCCTTCCAGTCGGTTTGTTTGTCGGTGCCCTTTTCGCGGGCAAGAACGGTCACGCCCTTCGCCTTGAGCGTCTTCTCGACTTCATTGGCGAGCCCCTCACCGTATGAGCTGGCATCATCGATGACGGCCGCCAGTTTCGGCTGGTATCGGGCAATGAGGTAATCGGCCACTGCCGGGCCCTGCTGATCGTCCCGCCCGACGGTCCTGAAAGTGACCTGGAACCCCTGCTCCGTCAGTTGCGGATTGGTGGCCGAACCACTGATCACGGGGATACCGGCTTCCTGGTAGATGGAGGAGGCGGGAATGGCCACGCCTGAGTTAAGGTGACCGACGACCCCCGCAACCCCGGCATCCACGAATTTCTGACCTACGATGGGGCCCTTGTCAGGCTTGCCCTCGTCGTCCTCGCTCATCATCTCGAAGACGACCTTCCTGCCCCCGATCGTGAGTCCCCGGGCATTCGCCTCCAATACCGCAAGTTCGACGCCGCTTTCGTTGTCCTTGCCGAGGTGGGCAACCGCCCCGGTAAGGGGTGCCGCGTGGCCGATCCCGACCCGGACCTGTCCGTCCCCTGTCGACGAGCCAGCCGCCGATCCGGCAGACTCCTTCTTGTCACCGCAAGCACTCAGAGACAATCCGGCTGCTACCGCGAACATGAGCAGGAGGGACCGGCGCATCGCGTTCCTGGGCATGAGCATGACGTCTCCTGGGATGTCAGGGGTATGCGGGTGGGGCATCGCGGCGATGCACGCGACTCCAATGTGGTCGAAGATTATTCCCTGTCGCGAAAATGCAGTCAATTCGAGCAGTTGCAGCGCATGCGCGGGCGACAGGCAAAAAAAAACCGGTCCTGGGACCGGTTTTCTTGACGCAGGGCGTCCTTACATCGCCAGAATCCACTCCACGATGACCTTGACGTCTTCGTCCTTCATGTTCGGATGCGGGGTCATGGGGATGGCGCCCCAGTTGCCGGAACCACCTGCCTTGATCTTCTTGACCAGCATATCGACCGCGCCAGCATTACCCTTGTACTTCTTGGCCACGTCCTTGTAAGAGGGCCCGACCAGCTTCATCTCGGCCGCGTGGCAGGCGGCGCAGTCGCTGCCCTTGATGAGGGACTGAGCCTTGCCGGCATCGGCTGCCTGCGCTCCGCCCGTAAACAAGACACCGGAAACCGCAAAGGCGGCGAGCAGATGTGAGAGTTTCATCTTTTCTCCTTGAAAGGTCATACTGGCCTTGGTGGCGCGATTCTAGGGACTTTTCCCCGAGGTACGCAATCCGCCAACCGCCGAAACCGTGAATGACGCAGGCCGGGTCCGCTCGCGGAATCGCGCTTCCAGGTGACATGAACGGCCGCCCGGCGCCAGCGGTTGACGACTATTTCCCCCAACCGCGGGGACGGATCCGGTCATGCAGTTGTCAGCCGTAGCGATGGAAGCCCCGCCCGCTTTTGCGCCCAAGGTAACCTGCCTCGACCATCTCCACGAGCAACGGCGCCGGTCTGTACTTGGGGTCCTTGAAGCCCTCGAACAGCACCTGCATCACCGCCAGTTGGACGTCAAGCCCGATCAGGTCGCACAGTGCCAGGGGACCGATGGGATGATTGCAGCCCATACGCATGGCGTCGTCGATCTCCTGGGCCGAGGCCAGACCCTCACCCAGCGCAAAAATCGCCTCGTTAATCATGGGGCAGAGCAGGCGGTTGACGACGAACCCCGGCGAGTTGCGGACCTGGACGGGCGACTTGCCGATGGCCCGAGTCAGCCCCTCCACCTTCCCATAAGTGTCGTCGCTGGTCTGCAGGCCGCGGATCAGTTCAACCAGCTGCATGACCGGCACCGGGTTGAAGAAATGCATGCCGATCACCTGCCCCGGGCGCCCGGTTGCGGCCGCCAGCCTGGTGATCGAGATCGAGGAGGTGTTGGACGCGATGATCGCCTCGTCCTTGAGGATGCCGTCAAGGCGCGCGAACAGCTCGAGCTTGAGCGCGAGATTCTCGGTCGCCGCCTCCACCACAAGATCGACGCCGCCGAGGCTGGCCAGGTCAGTCGAGGCCTGGATGAGGGACAAGGCCTGTGCCTTGGCCTCAGCGCTCATCTTTTCCTTCTTTACCAGCCGGTCCAGACTGGCATCAATGGTTTTCAAGGCCCGATCGAGGGCGCCCTGTGCGACGTCGGTCATGATGACCGGATGTCCGGCTACCGCCAGTGTCTGCGCGATGCCATTGCCCATGGTGCCGGCGCCGACGACGCCGATGGATCCGAGCTGCATGAGTTTTTTCCCGCCAGAGTTTAAAGCGCCATTTTAGCCCGGATGATTCACCAGCTCGGCACCGAGGCGAACGCCATCGGCACGAAGCCCTGGGAACCGCATCGCGCCCCCCGCGCCGACACGCCTGACCGTCAGACGCGCTCAAGCATGGCCGCGATTCCCTGGCCGACGCCGATGCACATGGTGGCCAGGGCGACTCTCCCGTTGCGCTCGTGCAGCTCGTGCGCCGCCGTGCCCACCAGCCGGGCACCGCTCATGCCCAGAGGGTGTCCCAGGGCGATGGCCCCGCCGTTGGGATTGACGCGCGGATCATCGTCGGCGACGCCAAGTTCCCGCAGCACCGCGAGACCCTGGGCAGCAAAGGCCTCGTTCAGCTCGATCACATCGATCTGTCCCATGCCCAGACCCGTGCGCTCCAGCAGCTTGCGCGACGCCGGCACCGGGCCGATACCCATGACGCGCGGCGCACAGCCTGCCGTCGCCACGCTCACCACCCGCGCCATGGGCGTGAAACCGTGCCGTCGCGCCGCCGCCTCGGTCGCCAGGATGAGGGCACAGGCGCCGTCGTTCACACCCGATGCATTGCCCGCCGTCACGGTACCGTCCGGCCTGACGATGGGCTTGAGCTTCGCGAGCGCCTCGAGGGTGGTCTGCCTGGGGTGCTCATCCCGGTCGACGATCACCGGATCGCCCTTCCGGGAGGGAATCTCCACAGGCACAATCTCCCGCGCCAGACGCCCGCTGGCCTGGGCCGCAAGGGCCCGATTCTGGGAGCGCAAACCAAACGCGTCCTGATCCTCGCGCGCGATGCGGTACTCGGCGGCCACGTTCTCGGCGGTCTCAGGCATCGAATCCGTGCCGTACAAGTGCTTCATGAGAGGATTGACGAATCGCCAGCCGATGGTGGTGTCGTAGACGGCACTGCTGCGGGAAAAAGCCACGTCCGCCTTGGGCATGACGAAAGGCGCGCGGGACATGCTCTCCACGCCTCCGGCCACACCGATTTCGATTTCGCCGGCACGGATCGCTCGGGCCACGATACCCACCGCGTCCATCCCCGAGCCGCACAGCCGGTTGATGGTGCTGGCGGGAACGTCCTGGGGCATCCCGGCCAGCAGCCACGCCATGCGGGCGACGTTCCGGTTGTCCTCGCCCGCCTGGTTGGCGCACCCGAACACCACATCGTCGACGGCCGCCCAATCCGCGGCGGGGTGGCGATCCCGCAAGGCGCGCAGCGGGATCGCCGCCAGATCGTCGGGACGCACTGACGACAGTGCGCCGCCATAACGTCCGATCGGGGTGCGCAAGGCAGCGCAGATGAAGACTTCACGCATGGTCGTGTTTTCTCCAGAGAGAGATCCGGGAACGGCCCCATCATTGCGCAGGATCGCGCACGGTGATCGGCCACCACTGGACCCGGTTGAAGGGGTGGAAGACGGGCCCCAGGTGCAGGCTGCCTCGGCTCATCGGGCTGCCGTGATCGGCTGGTCCGCACCATCCCGAGGACTCCAGGGCGCGAC
>JBILUV010000005.1:0-33926 GCA_044370825.1 Burkholderiales bacterium
AGAAGCGCCATCCCAGGCAACGCCAGCAGGACGCAGAGCCAGAAAAACCCGAACCAGCCCAGCCTCTCCACCAGCCAGCCGGTAATGGCATTGAAGAATGTGCGGGGCACGGCGGCAAGGCTTGTGAACAGGGCGAACTGGGTCGCGCTGTAGGACGGGTGGGTCGTCCTGGCAATGAAGGCGACGAAGGCCGCCGTGCCGAGCCCGACGCCAAGGGCCTCGCCACCGATGACCGCCGCCAGGGACAGGCGCTCGAATGCGCCAATGGCAGGAAACGGACCGAGCTGCGCGAGCCACGCGAACCCGAGGATGGTCATAACCTGGACCGCGCCGAAGACCCACAACCCGCGGTTGACACCGAGCCTCACCAGCCACAGTCCGCCGAGCAATCCACCGACGACGCTGGGCCACAGCCCAGCGTTCTTCGCGATCAGGCCAATGTCCGATTTGGAGTACCCCATGTCGAGATAGAAGGGTGTCGCCAGCGCGGTGCACATGCTGTCACCGAGCTTGTAGAAAAAGATGAAGGCGAGCACCAGCACGGCCTCGCGCCAGCCGCGCCGGCGCCAGAACTCGCGGAACGGCTCGGCCACGGCGTCACGCAGCGAACGCGGGACGGCGGCCAGGGCGGGCTCGGTAACGACGAAGGCCAGAATGATGCCGGGAACGATGAAGCCGGCCGTCACGATGAACACGGTGCTCCAGGGCAGGTGGTCCGCGAGGATCAGCGACAGGGAACCCGGGACCAGCCCCGCGATGCGATAGGCATTCACGTGCACCGCATTACCGAGACCCAGTTCAGCGTCCGCCAGGAGTTCACGACGATAGGCATCGAGCGCGATGTCCAGCGTGGCACTGAGCAGGGCAACGCCCGCGGTGGCGTAGACGATGAGGGGTAAATCGGCGGCTGGCGACAGGAAGCCCATGCCTCCCACCAGCAGCAGCAGGCCCAACTGGGTGAACAACATCCACCCACGCCGCCGTCCCAGGCCAGGAAAGGCATAGCGATCCAGCAGAGGCGCCCACAGGAACTTCCAGGTGTAGGGGAATTGGATCAGCGCCATGGCGCCGATGGTCCTGAGGCTGATGCCCTCGGTGCGCAGCCAGGCGGGCACGAGGTTCAGCAACAGGTAGAGCGGCAGACCCGAGCTGAAGCCTGTGAATACGCATGTCAGCATCCGCCGGGTGAACAGGGTCTCCCGCAGGGACGGACGCTCATTCATGGGCGCGGCGGTGACTCAGCCGGAAACAGGCCTGGCCCCGGCGACGTGATCCAGCCGGTAGACCGCGGTCGCGCCGAAGAAGTTGGGCAAGGCCTGCACCGGCTGCCCATCCGTCAACACGAGGCGCTCGAGGATGCGGATGGCGTGTCCCCGGCAGAAGGACTCGAAATCGGCCAGCGTGAAGAGATGGATGTTGGGTGTGTCGTACCACTGGTAGGGCAGTTCGCGCGACACAGGCATCCGCCCCATCGCCAGTTGCGCCCGCACCCTCCAGTAGCCAAAATTGGGAAAGCTCACGATGCCCTCCCGCCCGACGCGCAGGATTTCCTTCAACAGCCGCTCCGTATGCTTCATGGCCTGCAGGGTCTGCGACAGGATGACCTGATCGAAGGAGCCTGACTCGAATCCTGACAGCCCGGCCTCGAGGTCGCTCTGCAGGACGTTGACTCCGTTTCCGACGCAGGCTGCGACGTTCTCGTCGGAGATCTCCACGCCGTAACCGGAGACGTTGCGCGTCTCCTTGAGGAAGCGCAGAAGCGATCCGTCCCCGCAGCCGAGGTCGAGGATGCGGGCCCCCCGGGGCACCCAGTGGGCGATGGCATCAAAGTCGGGGCGCCGGGGAAGGCCGGCGGCCTTTGAGGAACCCTGGAGCGTGCTCACAGTGTGATGTTGGCCATGTAGGTGGCGATCAGCCGGTGATAGCGCGCATCGTCCATCAGGAAGGCGTCGTGCCCATGCGGCGCATCGATCTCCGCATAGCTCACGTCCAGCCGGTTATCAAGAAGTGCCTTGACTATCTCCCGCGACCGCGCCGGCGAGAACCGCCAGTCCGAAGTGAACGAAATGACAAGGAAACGCGCGCGCGCGCACGCCAGAGCTGCCGCCAGGCTGCCGCCGTGCCGCAGCGACGGATCGAAATAGTCCAGTGCCTTGGTGATGCGCAAATAGGTATTGGCGTCGAAATAGGTGGAGAACTTGTCGCCCTGGTAGCGCAGGTAGGACTCGATCTCGAACTCCACGTCGAAGCCGAACTTGTACTCACCCTCCCGCAACTCGCGACCGAATTTCTCTGCCATAGCGTCATCGGACAGATAGGTGATGTGTCCGAGCATGCGCGCCAGCCGAAGTCCGCGCCGGGGCACGACGCCGTGCTCATAGAAGTCGCCGCCGTGGAAATCGGGGTCGGTGGTGATGGCCTGTCTCGCGACCTCATTGAAGGCGATGTTCTGCGCCGACAGGCGGGGCGCCGCGGCGATCACGAGACAGTGCCTGACCCGCTCTGGATGGCTGATGCCCCACTGCAAGGCCTGCATCGCGCCGAGGCTGCCGCCAATAACGGCAGCGAAGCTGCGGATGCCGAGGCGATCGGCGAGGCGTGCCTGTGCCTCGACCCAGTCCTCGACCGTGACCAGCGGGAAGGCGGAGCCCCAGGGCGACCCAGTAGCGGGATTGATCGACGCCGGCCCCGTCGAGCCATGGCAGCCGCCGAGATTATTGACGCCGATGACGAAGAAGCGATCCGTGTCCACGGGACGACCCGGCCCGATGAGGTTGTCCCACCAGCCGACATTCCTGGGGTCGCCCTCATACCAGCCGGCTACGTGGTGGGAGGCATTAAGCGCATGGCACACGAGCACGGCATTGGAACGGTCGGCGTCAAGTGTGCCGTAGGTCTCGTAACGCAAACGGTAAGCCGGCATGACGGCACCGCTCTTCAGGGCCAGAGGCTGATCGAACTCCATGTCCTGCGGCCGCACCACGCCCACCGACCCCGGCGCTCCCGTCTCGATGCTCACGACGCCACCCTGCCGCTGGTCGCCCGGATTGCCTGGATGCGCCTCAACACCTGCTGCACGGCATCGGACTGCATATCCCGGAACAGCATCTGCGCCTCGCCTTCCTTGGCGAGAATCTGCGTGTCATCGTAGGTCAGGTCGCGCACCACCAGCACCTCATTGACCGGCAACCACTCCCTGCCAGTGGCGGTCGCAACCCGGAAGGAGACGCGATAGCGCAGTTGCAACTCCCGCACCCGTCCCGCTCCGGAGACCGCCAAAATGCCGCGCTCCTGGGAATCGCTGATGAGGTAGACCACCGCTGCGGCATCGGACGGCTGGTCGACCAGACGCGTGCTGCCACCTGCGGCGATGTTGCGCTTGAGCTGGCTGGCGAACGCGGAATAGGTCATGCCGTCAACGTACATGGTCTCGAACGGCAGGTCCATCCGACCGCGCAACTGGAAGCCGCACCCCCAGGGCAAGCTCGCGATCAGCGCCGCCAGGACCAGTCGCCGGCGACCGAGACGCATGCGGTTCGTGGCAGCCCGCACCGTTCAGACCACCACGTTCACCAGACGGCCCGGTACCACCACAACCTTCCTGGGCGCCTGACCTTCGGTGAACTTGAGAACGTGCGGGTGCTCCATGGCCAGCTTCTCCACGTGCTCCCGGCTCGCATCGCGGGCGACCCGCATGTTGCCGCGCAACTTGCCATTGACCTGCAGCACCAGTTCGACCTCGTCCTGGGCAAGTGCCTCCTCGAGAGGCTCCGGCCACGCCGTGGTGAGGACGTCCGCGCCGAAGCCCAGTTCCCGCCAGAGGTGGTGGCAGAGGTGGGGCGTGATGGGGGACTGAAGCCGCAACAGGATCGACAAGCCCTCCTCCAGCACCTGCGCGTGGGCCTCGCCATCCTCGTCGGGCGCACGTTCCAGCGCGTTCAGCATCTTCATGCAGGCCGACGCCACGGTGTTGAACTGGTTGCGCTGCAGATCGAAGGTGGCCTGCCTGAGATTTGCGTGTACCTCCCGCCGGGCATCCGCCAGCCCCGCCGGCAGCCGCACGCCCGCCAGGGTCCTCCCCGCCGGCAGACCCGGCCGCACCGAATCCGCGTAGCGCCAGGCGAACGCCCAGAGCCGCTTCATGTACCGGTACGAACCCTCGACCCCGGAATCCGACCATTCGAGCGTCTGCTCCGGCGGACTGGTGAACATCATGAAGAAACGGGCTGTGTCGGCGCCGTAGCGCTCGATCAGCGCCTGGGGATCCACACCGTTGTTCTTGGACTTGGACATGGTGCCGATGCCGCCCGACTCCACCGGCGCACCGTCGGAACGTAGCACCACCTCCAGCCGCTGCCCCTTGTCGTCGGTACGGATGTCCACGTCGGCGGGATTGAAGTACTGGATGCGGCCCGCACCGGACTTGCGGAAGAAGATCTCGTTCAGCACCATGCCCTGGGTCAGGAGGTTGGAGAACGGTTCGTTCAGTTCCAGCAGGCCGAGATCGCGCATCACCTTGGTCCAGAACCGCGAATACAGCAGGTGCAGGATGGCGTGCTCGATGCCACCGATGTACTGGTCGACCGGCAGCCAGTAGCGGACCTTTTCGTCGACCATGGCCGACGCATTGTCGGGACAGGCATAACGCAGGTAATACCAGGACGAGTCCACGAAGGTGTCCATGGTGTCGGTCTCGCGCCTGGCCGCCGCGCCGCAGCGCGGGCAGGCGACATCTAGGAAGTCGGGGCGCCGGTTCAGCGGGTTGCCGGAACCATCCGGCACGCAATCCTCGGGCAGCACCACCGGCAACTGGTCGTCCGGCACAGGCACCGTGCCGCAGGATGCACAGTGGATGAGCGGGATCGGTGTCCCCCAGTAGCGCTGCCGCGAAATCCCCCAGTCACGCAGGCGCCAGGTGGTCTGCTTGCCGCCCAGCCCCCGGGAAGCGAGGTCGGCAGCGATCGCGTCCACGGCCGCCGCGTGGCCCAGGCCGTCGTAACGGCCGGAGTCGATGCAGCGGCCCGAGGCCTTGTCCGCGTACCACTCCTGCCAGTGTTCGGTGGAGAACTCGCGGCCATCCACGGCCACCACCTGCCTGATGGGCAGACCGTACTTCCGGGCGAAGTGGAAGTCCCGCTCGTCGTGGCCGGGTACCGCCATCACCGCACCTTCGCCATAGCCCATGAGCACGTAGTTGCCGACCCACACCTCGATGCGTTCCCCGCTCAGGGGGTGGGTGACCGAAATACCGGTGGGCATGCCCTTCTTCTCCATGGTGGCCATGTCGGCCTCCATGACCGAACCGCGCTTGCATTCCTCGATGAATGCCGCCAGTTCAGGGTTGTCGCGTGCGGCGTGCGCCGCCAGAGGGTGTTCGGCCGCGACGGCGCAGAAGGTGACGCCCATGATGGTGTCGGCGCGCGTGGTGAACACCCAGAGCTTTTCCTGCCGGCCGTCGAGTTCATATGGAAAGGCGAACCTGACACCCTCGCTGCGACCGATCCAGTTCACCTGCATCAGGCGGACCCGCTCCGGCCAGCCGGGCATCGCATCCAGCGAGCCGAGCAATTCCTCGGCGTACGCAGTGATGCGCATGTAATACATGGGGATCTCGCGCTTCTCCACGACCGCCCCGGTGCGCCAACCCCGGCCGTCGATGACCTGCTCGTTGGCCAGCACCGTCTGGTCCACCGGATCCCAGTTCACCACGCCGGTCTTCTGATAGACGATGCCCTTCTCGAGCATGCGCAGGAACAGCCACTGGTTCCAGCGGTAATACTCCGGCCGGCAGGTGGCCAGTTCCCGCTCCCAGTCGATGGCGAAGCCGAGCGACCGGAGTTGCTGCTTCATGTAAGCGATGTTGTCGTAGGTCCACTGCGCCGGCGGCACCCCATTGGCCATGGCGGCGTTCTCGGCGGGCAGCCCGAAGGCGTCCCAGCCCATCGGCTGGAGCACGTTGTACCCGAGCATCCTGTGGTACCGGCTGAGCACGTCGCCGATGGTGTAGTTGCGCACGTGCCCCATGTGCAGTTTCCCCGAGGGATAGGGAAACATGGACAGGCAGTAATATTTTGGCTTTCCGAGGACCTCGATAGCGCGGAAGGCGTTGGTTTCGTTCCACGCCTGCTGGGCGGCGCGCTCCACTTCGGAAGGACGATATAGGGAATCCATCATGGGACCCAGGTGGGTGATTGTCTGGCTGGGAAAAGCGGCTGATTATAGAGAACCCGGCCCGGGGAGGGTCGGCCCCGGCGCGCGGATCGGCGCATGGCCCGGATCCCGCGCGCTGCCGCATGCGCCCGCGGCCGAAACGAGCGTCGCCGTGACCATGATTGCCCCCCGAGGCAGCCGGCCCGCCGTGCAGCCCCGCAGCCATCGAAGGCGGCTGGAACGCGGATCCGCACCGGCGCGGCGGGAAGAGGACGAAACAGCACCCCGCCCCGGGGTTGGCTTGCGTGCCCGCACGGGCATGGGCGATTCGCGGCCCTGCGATGTTGCCTTCTTCCCGGCCCGCCCATGATCGTCACGCGGCGTGTCGCCGCCTCCAGGGTGATGAACATGCTGCTCGCCGGCATCGCCATGTCTTGCGCCGGCAGCCCGGCCAGCGCAGACCACCCGGTGGAGCCGTCCACCCTCGTCATCACGGCGGTGACGCCCCCCGCCTGGGTGGTTCGCAATGGCGCGAGGATGCCACTGGCCCCGCGAACGGCTCTGCAGCCCGGCGAGATCCTTCACACCGGTTCGGGCGGCCGCGCGGAGGGGAGCCTTGGCAGGGGCGGGCACCTCAACCTGGGCGCGGATGCCAGAGTGTTCGTCTCCGACTCGGGCACCGCCACCCTGCGGGTCCTCGCCGGGGCTTTCCGCATCTCGAGCCGGGCCGCGCCCGCCGGGGCCGGCTGGCTGGTGCGTCTGCCCGGGCTGTCGGCCGGTCTTGGGGATGCCGAGCTCTGGGGCCGGGTCACTGAATCTCATCAGCATCTGATCCTGCGGCGCGGCGAGGCCGTCGTCCGGACCGACCTGGGCGAGGCCCTGAACATGGATCGCACGGATGACCGGCTCGATCTCGGTCCGGCGAGCCACCCGGCGGCGGTGGCGCGGGCGACGCCGGCAGAGATCGTGCGTCTGCGCACGGAAACCGGGTTTCAGCCAGGGGCGGGGACGCTGACTGCCGGTGGACGATGGCGGGTGACGGTCCTGGAGACGCCGAGCGAATGGCGTGCCCTGGCGGCGTACGATCGCCTGCGGGACGCGGGATACCCGGCCCTCATTTCACCGTCCGAACGGCGCAGTGAACGCGTCTACGGCGTTGCGGTGACGGGGATGGGCACCAAGGCCGAAGCAGAGGCCATCGCGACTCGCCTGCGTTCCCATCCGGAACTCGAAGCAGGCAGGCTGCGGATTTTGAAGGGACGCTGAACAGGCGCGTGATTCCCCAAGGTTGCCAGCCGATGGCGTCCTGTTTGCGCGTCCTGTGCCGGGCCAGAGGGCTTGCCCCGGTGTTGCAGCGGCTCCGGACCGCAGAGACCGAGGCTGATGAGCAGGGCGGACACCGCCTCCCGGGAGCCGCACTTACCAGTCGTAGTCGATGGTGAGCGGGGCGTGATCGGAAAAGCGCTCGGTCTTGTAGATCTCCGCCCGCGTCGCCCGCCCGGCCAGTTCCGGTGTCGCCAGGTGGTAGTCGAGCCGCCAGCCCACATTCTTGGCCCAGGCCTGCCCCCGGTTCGACCACCAGGTGTACTGCTCCGGGCGGGGATCGAGCCGCCTGAACACATCCACGAAGCCCATCTCGTCGATCACACCCGAAAACCAGGCGCGCTCCTCGGGCAGGAAACCCGAGTTCTTCTGGTTGGAGCGCCAGTTCCGGAGGTCGATCTCCTTGTGGGCGACGTTCCAGTCGCCACAGATGACCACGTGACGCCCGCTGCGGGCCAGCGCGTCGAGGCTGGCGTTGAAGCGTTCCATGAAGGCGAACTTGACCGCCAGACGTTCATCGGAACTCGAGCCGGAGGGAACATAGAGCGAAACGACCGAGAGGTCACCGAAATCGGCCTGCAGGTAACGTCCCTCGGCGTCGATGTCTTCGATGCCCACCCCGCGGACAACGCGGTCGGGAGCCTGCCGGCTGTAGATGGCCACACCACTGTAGCCTTTGCGCTGCGCGGGATGGAAGTGGCCGCGCAGCCCGGCCGGGGCGAGCATCTCGGGGCCCAGATCCTCCTCGGTGGCTTTCAACTCCTGGATGCACACGACGTCGGCCGACCAGGTCTCGAGCCATTGCAGGAAACCCTTCTTCGCGGCGGATCGGATGCCGTTAACATTGAGCGTCACGATTCTCGGCATGGCATCAGGATGGAGGCAGGAATGGATTTCCGGGGGGAGTTCGTACGCTTCGCCGTATCGAAGGGCGTGCTGCTGTTCGGCGAGTTCAAGACCAAGGCCGGGCGGTTGTCACCCTATTTCTTCAACGCTGGCCTGTTCAATGACGGCGAGAGCCTGGCACAGCTCGGCCGATTCTACGCCACGACCCTGCAGGAGGCGGGCGTTCCTTTCGACGTCCTTTTCGGCCCCGCATACAAGGGCATTCCACTGGTCGCGGCGACGGCGACAGCGCTGGCCCGGGACGGCCGGAACGTGCCGTTCTCGTTCAACCGCAAGGAGGCCAAAGACCATGGCGAAGGCGGGATCGTGGTGGGGGCGCCCCTAAAGGGCAGGGTCATGGTGGTCGATGACGTGATCTCGGCGGGCACGTCGGTGCGGGAGTCGGTCGACATCATCCGTAGGGCCGGGGCGGAACTGGCGGGCGTTGTCATTGCCCTCGACCGCCGGGAGCGCGGTCAGGGCGACCTGTCGGCGGCGCAGGAGGTAACGGCGCTTTTCGACGCCCCGGTGCTGAGCATCTGCACCCTCGATGACGTGCTGGCCTATCTGGAGGACGAGCCTGGGTTGACCGCCTCACTGGAGGCTGTCAGAGCTTATCGACAACGCTACGGAATCGGTATGACATGATATGGATTAAATGCTTACGGTTCGCTATGGCGCTGGTCGTCGCCTCCGCTTCCCAGTCTGTCTGGTCAGGAAAACTGTACAAGTGGGTCGACGACAAGGGCGTCACCCACTACTCGGAGAACATGCCGGCGGAACAGAAGGACCGGAGTTCCACCGAGCTGGACGGACGGGGGCGGGTGTTGAAGCAGAACGCCGCGGCGCCGAGCCCGGAGCAGATCCGTGCCCGGGAGGACGAAAAGCTGCGTCGGAAGTCCGAGGAGCGCGAACTGGAGCAACAACGCCGCCGCGACAACGCGCTGCTGAACACCTACACGACCGCCGACGAAATAGAGTACGCGAGGAAACGCGCAGTTGTGGCTGCAAATCAGGCACGGCAGGTCGTGGAGACGCGGGTCAAATCATCGAAATCACGGGCCGATACGCTGCGTAAAAAACTGGAACAGGCCGCCCGCGGCTCCAAACCCGCGCCCCAAGCCCTCGCAGAGGACGTTGAAGAAGCGGAACGGGAGCTGGCGCGCCTTGAACGGGAACTGGCTCAACGGGACGCCGAGATCTCCCGCATCGAGCAGCGTTACGCCGAGGATAGAACGCGGTTCGTGGAGTTGACCTCCAATCCCTCGAGGTGAACCACCCGGGGACGAGACCTGCAAGCGCAAACCCGGCCCCACCGGGTCACCTGCGGTGGCGGAGGCCGGGATCGGTGGGACGGCCGGTCAGCCGAGCTTGCGGCGCAGCAGACCGTTGACCTGCTGGGGATTGGCTTTGCCGCGGGTGGCTTTCATGGCCTGACCCACCAAGGCATTGAAGGCCTTCTCCTTGCCCGCCCGGAACTCCTCGACGGACTTCGGGTTGGCCGCAAGCACTTCGTCAACGATCCGTTCTAGTTCCCCGACGTCGGAGATCTGACGGAGGCCCCGGCGTTCGATGATGTCGTCCGCATCTCCCTCGCCGGACCACATGGCATCGAACACCTCCTTGGCGAGCTTGCCGGACAGGGTGCTGTCGGCAATACGCGCAAGCAGCGCCGCCAGGGATACCGCAGACACCGGCGAATCGGACAGGTCCCGCTGTTCCCGGTTCAATCGGGCGGACACCTCCCCCATAAGCCAATTCGCACAGAGCTTGGGCTCGGCAGGCAGTGCTCGCACCAGGGCCTCGTACCAGTCGGCCATCTCCCGGTTCGAGGTCAGGGTCCCGGCATCGTAGTCGGACAGCCCGAGCGTCGAGACCAAACGCTGCCTCCTCGCCTCGGGCAGTTCCGGCATGCCGGCGCGGACGTCTTCGATCCAGGACTCCACGATATCCAGCGGCAGCAGATCCGGGTCGGGAAAATACCGATAGTCCTGCGCGTCCTCCTTGGAACGCATCGCCCGGGTCTCGCCACGATCCGGATCGTAGAGGCGGGTCTCCTGCACGATACTGCCGCCGTCCTCGAGAATCTCGATCTGGCGTGCCATCTCGAATTCTATGGCCTGCTCGAGGAATCTGAACGAATTCAGGTTCTTGATCTCGCAGCGCGTGCCGAACTTCTGATCGCCCCGTCTCCTGACCGAGACATTGGCGTCGCAGCGGAAGGAGCCCTCCTGCATGTTGCCGTCGCAGATCCCGATCCAGCGCACCAGCGAGTGCAGCATGCGGGCGTAGGCGACCGCCTCGGCTGCCGAGCGCATGTCCGGTTCGGAGACGATCTCCAGCAAGGGTGTGCCGGCTCGATTGAGGTCGATGCCGCTCATGCCGTGGAAATCCTCGTGCAGCGACTTGCCGGCATCCTCCTCCAGGTGGGCCCGCGTCAGTCGTACCACCTTCTCGACGCCGTCCGCGCGTACGCGTAACGAGCCGCCCAGTACCACAGGGATCTCGTACTGACTGATCTGATACCCTTTGGGCAGATCAGGGTAGAAGTAATTCTTGCGCGCGAAAATCGAACGTCGGTTGATCGTGGCGCCCACCGCGAGCCCGAACCGGATCGCCCGCTCGACCGCGCCGCGGTTGAGCACCGGAAGAACGCCAGGCAGCGCGAGATCCACCGCACAGGCCTGCGCGTTGGGCTCGGCCCCGAAGGCCGTGGAGGCTCCCGAAAAGATCTTGGATTCGGTCGACAGCTGCGCATGGGTCTCCAGACCGATGACGACTTCCCATTGGGGCTTCATGTCAGTCCTCGCCGAATCCGGCGGGCACACGGAGGTGCCAGTCCGTCGCCTGCTGGTACTGGTGGGCAACACCCAGCATCCGGGCCTCTTCGAAGTGGTTAGCCATCAACTGCAGACCCACGGGGCGGCCCTTGTCGCCGAAGCCGCAGGGAATGCTCATGCTGGGGATGCCGGCCAGGCTGCCCGGCACGGTGTACAGATCGGCAAGGTACATGGAGACCGGATCCGCCGCCTTCTCGCCGAACCCGAAGGCGACCGAGGTGGTGACGGGGCCGGCGATCACGTCGCATTGCTGAAAGGCAGTCTGGAAGTCCTGCGCGATCAGTCGCCGCACCTGCTGCGCCTTGATGTAGTAGGCATCGTAATAGCCGTGGGACAGTACGTAAGTGCCGATCAGGATGCGACGCTTCGGTTCGGACCCAAGCCCCTCCGCGCGGGAACGCTTGATCATGTCCGTGAGGTCGGCGTAGTCCACCGCCCGGTGACCATAGCGCACACCATCAAACCGGCCGAGGTTGCTGGAGCATTCGGCCGGCGCCACCACGTAGTAGACCGGGATTCCGAGGTGGGCGTTGGGTAGGGAGATGTCGACCAGCTCGGCGCCGAGACCGCGATAGACCTCGAGCGCGGCGCGGATCGGCGCCTCCACGTCCGACCTCAGCCCGGCACCAAAGAACTCCCGCGGGATGCCGATGCGCAGGCCGGACATCGGCTTGTCCAGCTCGCGAGAGCAGTCCTCTGCCGGACGGTCGATGCTGGTCGAGTCCCGCGGATCGAAGGCCAGCATGGCCGACAGGACCACCGCCGCATCCTCCGCCGAGACGGTCATCAAACCGGCCGTATCCAGGCTCGAGGCAAAGGCGATCATGCCCCAGCGCGACGGACGCCCGTAGGTGGGCTTGGTGCCGGTCACCCCGGCAAAGGCGGCCGGTTCGCGGATGGAGCCGCCGGTGTCAGTGGCCGTCGCTACTGGGGTGATGCGGGCCGCAACCGCCGCGGAGGAGCCGCCCGAACTGCCGCCCGGCACAGAGGCCTTGTCCCAGGGGTTCAGGACCGGTCCGTAGGCGCTGTTCTCGTTCGACGAGCCCATCGCGAACTCGTCACAGTTGAGCTTTCCGAGGCACACCATGCCCGCCTGGGCGAGGTTTTCGACCACGGCGGCGTCGAACGGGCTCATGTAGCCGGCGAGCATGCGGCTCGAGGCTGTGCTGGCCCAGTCCCGCGTGACGAAAATGTCCTTGTGCGCGAGGGGAATGCCGAGCAGGGGCCCGGCATCACCCTGCGCACGCCGCCGGTCCGCCTCGGCCGCTTGCCGCAGGCTCGTTTCGGGACGCACATCCAGGAAGGCATTGAGATCGCGGTACCGGTCGATCCGCTCGAGGAACGCTCGGGTGAGATCCACCGAAGAGACCTCCCCCCGGTTCAGAAGACGGCTGAGTTCGGCAACGGAGGCAAGATGCAACTGGGTCAAGGCAGTTCCTCGAGACAAGGCTGTGACTGTGTGGGGTACCCGCGCTGCGCGCACACGCAACTGCTGACGCCCGTCACTCCACCACGCGCGGCACCAGGAACAAGCCCTCCTGAAACTCGGGGGCGTTGCGCATGTGAGCCTCGCGGTCCACCACCTCGGTGATGAGGTCGTCCCGCAGACGTTGCGTACCACCGAGCGGATGGGACATGGGCTCGATACCGGAGGTGTCGACCGCCTGCATCTGCTCGATCATGGAGAAGATGTCGTTCAGCTGCATCAGCGCCACTTCGGACTCCTGTGCGGAGATGTGTATGCGTGCCAGATGCGCGATGCGCCCGACATCTTCAAGGGTCAGTGCCATCGGGGGTTCTCCGCCTGCTTACTCAAACGTCTTGGTCCCAAGGGGTCGCGTAAGGTACCATAATGCCCCATTTCGGTACCACTCGGCGCCACCCCCCCATCCACGCCTGCCACGGGGCCCTCTCGCATGTTCGGTTTTCTAAGTGGTTATTTTTCCAATGATCTCGCGATCGATCTCGGCACTGCGAACACGCTGATTTACGTTCGCGGGCAGGGTATCGTGCTCGACGAGCCCTCCGTCGTTGCCATCCGGCAGGACGGGCCGAACGGCAAGAAAGTGATCGAGCAGGTCGGCCTCATGGCCAAGCAGATGCTCGGCCGGACGCCGGGCAACATCACGGCTATCCGTCCCATGAAAGACGGCGTCATCGCCGACTTCACCGTGACCGAGCAGATGCTCAAGCAGTTCATCAAGAAGGTGCACGACGCCCGGCTGTTCAGTCCCCAGCCCCGCATCGTAATCTGCGTGCCCTGCGGCTCCACCCAGGTGGAGCGACGCGCGATCAAGGAATCCGCCTTCGGTGCCGGCGCACGCAAGGTGGAGCTCATCGAGGAGCCGATGGCAGCTGCCATCGGCGCCGGGTTGCCCGTCAACGAGGCCACCGGCTCGATGGTTGTGGACATCGGAGGCGGCACAACCGAGGTGGGAGTCATCTCCCTGGGAGGCATCGTCTACTCGGCTTCCGTGCGGGTCGGCGGCGACAAGTTCGACGAGGCAATCATCAGCTATATTCGCCGCAACTACGGCATGCTGATCGGCGAAACCACCGCCGAAGAAATCAAGAAAGAGATCGGCTCCGCCTTCCCGGGGTCTGAGGTGCGCGAGAAGGAAGTGAAGGGCCGCAATCTCGCCGAAGGCATCCCGCGCAGCTTCACCATCTCCTCCAACGAAATTCTCGAGGCTCTGACCGACCCCCTGAACTCCATCGTCAGCGCGGTGAAGTCCGCCCTCGAGCAGACCCCTCCGGAACTTGGCGCGGACATCGCCGACCGTGGCATGGTGCTCACCGGCGGCGGGGCTCTTCTTCGTGAACTGGACCGTCTCCTCATGGAAGAGACTGGTCTGCCGGTGATCGTGGCGGACGATCCGCTCACCTGCGTCGTGCGCGGATCCGGCAAGGCTCTCGAACATATGGACAAGTGGACCAGCATCTTCACCAACGACTGAGGCTTGGTGGACGCCGCATGGCGGTGAACCGCGCCGCAGCCCGCCGTCACGGGGACCACCCAGCCCGGACGTCTTACCAGGTCGGCCCCGAACATGAGCGGCGCACCGATGCTCCTTGGGAATGCATTGAATTGGCTGTCGGTACGAATCGGTCTGCCGGCCGAAACGGGCGCTGGCGGGCGCCCTGCGGTCATCCTGCGGCCTGGTGAATCATCCTGGCTGACGTCTGTCCGAGCTGAGTGATGCAAGCATCTGCGCCGCCGATGTTCAAGCGCGGCCCGAGCCTCTTCGTCCGGCTGACGTTCTTCGCTTTCATCTCGCTCGTGCTGCTGGTGGCGGACGCCCGGTTCCGTTATCTGGAGAACATCAGGGCCACGGTGTCGATCTTGTTGTTTCCCCTTCAGGAAGCGGCCGCCGTGCCAGCCGCTCTGCTCGGGCGTGCCGGCGAGTTCTTCGTGACGCACGCTGCGCTATACCGTGAAAACGAGCAACTCAAGCGGGAACGCCTACTCGGCGGCGCGGAATCTCAGCGCGTGCGCGCACTGGAGATGGAGAACGAGCACTTGCGCAGGCTCGTCGATGTTCCCCCCATCCCCGACCGTCAGCGCATCGTGGCGCGGATGCTCCACGAGACCCGGGACCCGTTCACCCGCAAGGTGGTGGTGGATCGTGGCAGCTTCCACGGCCTCGTTGTGGGGCAGGCAGTCGTCGACCACCTCGGCGTGGTCGGCCAGGTCACCCGCGTCTTCCCGCTGGTGTCGGAAGTATCTCTGCTGACAGACAAGACGCAGTCGGTGCCGGTCCAAAACGCCCGCAGCGGCGTCCGCTCGGTCACCTTCGGGCTTGGGATCGGTGGGATGCTGGAGCTGAGATTCATGCCGGTGAATGCCGACGTCAGGAACGGCGACCTGTTCGTGACCTCCGGCATCGACGACATCTATCCCCCGGGGCTGCCAGTGGCGGTGGTGACCAACGTCGAACGCAATGCCTCCTCGTTCGCGCGCATCATCTGCTTGCCGGCGGCGGGCGTCTCCAATTACACCCGCGTCGTCATCCTGTCGCCCGGACCGCCACAACCGGCCGACCCGCTGGTTCAGACGCCACCCGCGGGCAAACCCCGGGAGGCGTCGCGGTGAGCCGCAGCAACCTCGGGGACAACATTCTCGGCGGTGAGATCCTGCGGCCCGTCAGAGGCGTCTACATCACCACGACGCTTGTGCTGGCGCTCCTGATCAACCTCATCCCGCTGCCCAGATGGCTGGCCGGCGCGATGCCCGATTTCGTGGTTGTGATTCTCATCTACTGGAGCGTGTTCCAGCCGCACCGCATCGGGCTGCTGCCTGCCTGGGTGCTCGGGCTGCTCATGGACGTGGCGGATGCCAGCCTGTTCGGCCAGCACGCCCTCGCATATTGCATGGCGACTTACGCCGCCATCTTTCTGCATCGCAGGATCCAGATGTTTCCCATGAGCTACCAGATCGCGCACGTGCTCGCGATCCTGGCCGGACAGCAGGCCGTGCAGCTGCTGATCCGTCTCGCGGCCAGCGCCGAAGCCCCGGACGTCCTGTATTTCGTATCGAGCCTGACCGGAGCGGCAATCTGGCCTGCGGCAGCGGGCCTGCTCACGCTGCCCATGCGGCGGCGCGCCAGGGAGGAGGAGGTCGGCTGATCCCCGACGCCCACGCCGCTCATGTTCCTGCGCCTGCCGTCCCGAGTGAGATTCGGCCGCCGCCGGACGGGTTTCCGGCCGAAGGCACGCGGTGTCGAACTGCGTCCCGAGGAGTCCCGCCTCAAGGTCTGGCTGGCCCGCATCGCCGAGTTCAAACCGAAGGCAGGCTTCAGGCCGCAGGCCAGCGGCGTGGAGATGCGCGACCTCGAACTAGAACTGGAACGCTTCAGATGGCGACTGGGCGTCTGCGCCGCCGGCGTTCTGCTGCTTTTTTTCGCGCTTATGCTCCGCTTCTTTCACCTCCAGGTGCTGCAGCATGAGTACTACCTGACCCAGGCGGAGGCCAACCGCATCTCCATCGTGCCGGTGCTTCCGAATCGCGGCCTGATCCTCGACCGGAACGGCGTGGTCCTGGCCCACAACTACTCGGCCTACACACTCGAGCTCTCACCGAAAGAGGCCGGGCCGGTCGAGGAACTGCTCGACAGCCTTTCCGAGATCGTGGACATCGCCCCCCGGGACCGCCGTCGTCTGCGCAAGCTGCTGGAGGAACGAAAGGAACTCGACCACCTGCCGATCCGCACACGTCTGAGCGAAGAGGAGGTCGCGCGCTTCTCGGTCAACCGCTACCGCTTCCCAGGGGTCCACATCAACGCCCGTCTGTTCCGTCACTACCCCAACGGCGACATCGCCTCCCACCTCATCGGATACATCGGCCGGCTTAGCGACAAGGAGATGGCACGGCTGGAGGAAAAGGGGCTGGCGGCCAACTATCGTGGCGCGGACTACATCGGCAAGGTCGGTCTCGAGGGCAGCTACGAGCGGGACCTGCACGGCATCCCCGGGGTCGAGAAGGTCGAGACCGACGCCGCGGGGCGGGCCGTCCGCACGCTGCGCACCACGCCGTCCGTGTCGGGCAACAACCTCCATCTCGCGGTCGACTTGCGCCTGCAGGAGATCGCAGAGAAGGCCTTCGCCGGCCGCCGCGGCGCGCTCGTCGCGATCGAGCCCGCGACAGGGGGGGTGCTGGCCCTGGTCTCGCGGCCTGGCTTCGATCCGAACCTGTTCGTCGAGGGGATCGATCCCCACAATTGGGACATGCTCAACAATTCTCCCGACAGGCCCCTCAACAACCGTGCCCTCCAGGGCGTGTACCCACCGGGATCGACGTTCAAGCCCTTCATGGCCCTGGCAGGGCTGGAACTCGGCAAACGCACCCCCGACTACACGATATCGGATCCCGGCTCCTTCCAGCTGGGTGGCGCAGGGCACGTCTATCGCGACTGGAAGAAGGGTGGGCACGGCTCAGTGGACCTGCACCGGTCGATCGTCGTGTCATGCGACACCTACTATTACGGACTGGCCCACGACCTGGGCATAGACAACATCCACCGCTTCATCGGGCAGTTCGGGCTTGGTCGAGTCACCGGGGTGGACATCCCCGGGGAGTCCGGCGGGCTGTTGCCATCGCAGGACTGGAAGATGCGCCGCTTCAAGCAGAAGTGGTTTGCGGGTGACACGATCTCGGTCGGTATCGGACAGGGCTACAACCTGGCGACTCCCATGCAACTGGCCTTCGCCACGGCCATCCTGGCCAACCAGGGGGTGGTGTTCCGGCCGCACGTCGTGAAGCAGGTGGAGGACAGCCAGACCGGGGAGCGTCGAACCATCGAGCCCCGGCCGTTCGACACCTTTTCGATCAGCAATGCCAACTACGTGCGCGTGCGCAACGCCATGATCGACGTAAACAAACCTGGCGGCACCGCCTCCCAGGCCTTCGCGGGCGCGGAGTACTCCGTGGCGGGCAAGACCGGAACGGCCCAGGTCATCGGCATGAAAGCCGGCGAGAAGTACGATGAGTCCCGGATAGCGGAACGGTATAGGGATCACGCCCTATACATCGCCTATGCGCCCGCAGAGGCCCCCAGAGTTGCCCTGGCCATACTGGTGGAAAACGGCGGCCATGGCGGCTCGGCCGCCGCGCCGATCGCGCGCGCCGCGTTCGATTTCGCCATCCTCGGCAAGCTGCCGAAACAGGCCCCTCCGCCCGAGGCCCCTCAGTCGGCTGCGGCCCAGGAGGAGGAAAGTGATTAACCGGCTCATCACCCTTGTCACGCGCCATCTCGACCCGTTCATGATCGCTGTGGTCGCGGCGCTGCTCGGCATCGGAATGGGAGTGCTCTACAGCGCGTCGGGGCAGAACTTCTCGCGCGTTGGCGGGCAACTCATGAACATGGGGGTGGCCGTGACCGTGATGTGGATCGCGGCCAATGTGCCTCCGCAGCACATGGCGCGGCTGGCATTGCCCGTATATGCCGTTGGTCTGCTGCTGCTGGTCGGCGTCGCGCTGTTCGGGGAGGTAAGCAACGGCGCGCGCCGCTGGCTCAACGTCGGGATCACGCGCATCCAGCCCTCGGAGATCATGAAGATCGGGGTGCCGCTCATGCTGGCCTGGTATTTCGACCGCTACGAGGCCGTGTTGAAGTTGCGTGACTACGCCATCGGGACGGTGGTGCTGGCGATCCCGGTCGCTCTGATCGCGAAACAACCCGACCTCGGGACCGCGCTGCTCGTGAGCGCAGCAGGGTTCTACGTGCTGTTCCTCGCCGGGCTGTCCTGGAAGATCATCCTCGGCCTCGCGGCAGTCGGCGCGGCGCTGCTGCCCATGCTCTGGGGCATGATGCACGATTACCAACGCCAGCGGGTTCTCACGCTGCTCGATCCTAGCCAGGACCCGCTGGGCGCGGGCTACCACACCATCCAGTCGACCATCGCCATCGGCTCCGGCGGCGTATTCGGCAAGGGCTGGATGAACAGCACCCAGGCGAGGCTGGATTTCCTGCCCGAGCGCACCACGGATTTCGTTTTCGCTGTCTTCTCCGAAGAGTTCGGATTGCTCGGCAACATCGTGCTCGTGATCCTGTTCGTGCTGGTGATCGGGCGGGGTCTTTACATTGCCGCCAATGCCTCGGTCCTGTTTTCCCGGCTGCTGGCCGGGGCCGTGACCCTGACCTTCTTCACCTATGCGTTCGTGAACATGGGCATGGTCAGCGGCGTCCTGCCGGTGGTGGGAGTACCCCTGCCGCTGATCAGCTACGGTGGCACTTCGCTCGTCACACTGCTCTTCGGCATCGGAATACTCATGAGCATTCACACCCACAAGCGCCTGGTAAAGGGCTAGCCCGGACATGTCAACAGCCTGGCCCCGACGCATCCCGCGCCCCGGCTTCGCGCCAATAGGCTGGGCTATCGGCTTGGCGCGGGATGCACGGCCTGCTTCACAATGTACGTCGCCATCATCCCGTGGCCTGATGACGGGTCCCGGCTAGGCACGATATGGAGGATTGACGTGGACGGCATGGTCATCATTGCTGGCTTGGTCACTGCGACGCTCATCGCCTCGGGATGCGCATCAGCCGACATCTCCCCCACCGAGCCCGCCCCAGGGGACGCGGTCCCGATCATCGGCCCGGCGCCACCGCAGGGTGCCACCGTCGCCCAGCCTGCCCCGACGGCGCCACAGACGACGCCTCCGGCCGCTGCCGCCAATAGCCGGGGCCGTGGCGGCTACTACCTGGACGACGGCCCTGGAGACAACCCGCCGGCTGACCTCGACAGCATTCCCGACGCCCAACCCAGGATGGAGCCCTTCCACCGGGCCGCCATGCGTCCCTATTCCGCACTCGGCAACGACTACGTCCCGATGACCTCTCTCGCACCCTATAAAGCGAGAGGCGTCGCGTCCTGGTACGGGCGCCGGTACCACGGCAGGGCGACGTCGACCGGCGAGACCTACGACATGTACGGCATGACGGCGGCTCACCCGGTGCTGCCGCTTCCCAGCTACGTTCGTGTCACATCTCTGAGGAACGGGCGGTCCGTGGTGGTGCGAGTCAATGACCGCGGCCCGTTTCGCAACGATCGCCTCATCGACCTCTCCTATACCGCGGCGTATCGCCTCGGCCTGCTGGCCGACGGCAGCGGGATGGTGGAAGTCGAGGCCATACTCCCCGAGGCCCGCCAGATTGCCGCGGTAACGCCCGCGGGACAGGCGCCGCCCTCTGCAGCCCCGATTCCGGTAGCTGCGCCTGCGGGTACCAACGGGGTGTTCCTGCAACTCGGCGCCTTCGCCGAGCGCAGCAATGCCGACGATTTCGTAAACAAGATGCGCAGCGAACTGCCTGGCTTCACGTCTCCGATCGGCGTGCTGTCGGTGGCAGGCATTCACCGCGTTCAGAGCGGCCCCTTCCCCGACCGTGATGCCGCCCGCCAGGAAGCTGAACGGATCGCCATTCGTTTGGGCGCCAAACCTTTCGTGGTCGTCCGCTGAAGCGACGACGGTCACGCCCCATTGAATCCACCAACCAGACCACAGGCCACATGAACACCTTAATCTGCGGATCCATGGCATACGACACCATCATGGTGTTCCACGACCGTTTCCGGCAGCACATCCTTCCGGACCAGTTACACATCCTGAATGTTTCGTTCCTTGTGCCCGACATGCGACGCGAATTTGGCGGTTGCGCCGGAAACATCGCATACTCGCTGCAACTCCTGGGCGGCAGGCCCGTGATCATGGCAACGGTTGGGCAGGACTTTCCGCCCTACGCCGAACACCTCGATCGCCTGTCGCTGGGCCGCACGCACGTCACCGAGGTGGCCGGGGCTTTCACCGCGCAGGCATTCATCACCACCGATCTGGACGACAACCAGATCACTGCGTTTCATCCGGGCGCCATGATGCAGTCCCATCGCAACAAGGTGGGCGACGCCCGAGACATCGGTCTGGGCATCGTGTCTCCGGACGGCCGCGACGGCATGCTCCAGCACGCGGCGCAGTTCCACGAAGCCGGGATCCCCTTCGTGTTCGACCCCGGTCAGGGCCTGCCGATGTTCAACGGGGAGGAGGTGATGGCCTTCATCCACCAGGCTGATTACGTGACGGTGAATGACTATGAAGCCCGACTGGTCGAGGAGAAGACGGGGCGGAGCGTCGAGGCCCTTTCACGGCTCGTCAAGGCCTTCGTAGTGACCCAGGGCGCCGCCGGATCCACCATCTGGACGGACGGTGTGCCGACGGCGATACCAAGCGTGACGCCAGAGGCGGTGGTCGACCCCACAGGTTGCGGGGATGCCTACCGGGGCGGTCTGCTATATGGCATTGCAAACGGACTCGACTGGGAATTGACCGGACGACTGGCATCGCTGATCGGTTCGATCAAGATCGCCTGCCGGGGCGCCCAGAACCACGGATTCACGCGCGATGAGATCGAGACCCGGTTCCAGGAGGCGTTCAAAACGCGGCCATGGTGAGTGTGTTGCCACGATCTGACATCCCGGCCTTCACCGAAGGGTAACGGAAACTTCACGGCCACGTCACGGCCCGTTCTTAGCCTGCGGCCTCCGAAAGCATTGCCGGAGGCCGCATGCTGCGATTGGAATCACGTCCGTCTTGTCGGGGGCGGGCACGCCTGTCCGTGTCGCTCGCGAGATCCGCGGACGAAGTACGCGACGCCCAGAAACTGCGCTGGCGCGTGTTCGCCGGTGAACTTGGCGCTCGGCTGTCATCGAACGAGACCGGGGTCGACAAGGACCGCTTCGACGGGCACTGCGAGCATCTGGTGGTGCGGGATGAGGCCAGCGGCGAAGTAGTGGGCACCTACCGCATCCTTACCGGGCCGTCCGCACACGAACTGGGTGGCTTCTATTCCGCCCAGGAATTCGATCTCTCACGCCTCGCCCATCTGGGGGACCGCACCGTGGAGATCGGACGCTCCTGCATTCACCCCGACTACCGCGGCGGCGCCACCATGGCGATGCTGTGGTCCGGCATCGCGCAGTTCATGACATCGAGGCGCTTCGACCATCTCATCGGCTGCGCCTCCGTCAGCATGTCCGATGGTGGACATGGGGCTGCGAGCCTTTACAATCGCCTTCGGGTTGCGAGTCTGAGTCCGGTCGAGTATCGCGTCTTTCCAAAATGTCCGCTGCCCCTCGACAGGCTGGACGCGAACCGACCGGCGGAACCACCAGCCCTCCTCAGAGGCTATCTCCGTTGCGGCGCCCAGGTCTGTGGAGAACCAGCCTGGGACCCGGATTTCAACACTGCGGACCTGTTCATGATGTTGCCCCTGGCCCGAATGGACACGCGCTACGCCCGTCACTTCATGAAGGATGTCCGCCCCCAATAACCCGGTCATTCGCGGCCTGCGTCTTGCACGCCTGGGTTCCCACCTTCTGGTGGGGCTCGGGCTCAGCGCCCTCGCCTACCCATTGATTGGCGCCAGGGGACGATCGGCCTGTTTCCGCTGGTGGTCACGGCGGCTTCTCGTCATTCTCAACGTGCGCCTCCGGCGGCATGGCGAGGCAACGCCATCAGCCGCGGCAAACCCGGTGCTCGTGGTGTCCAACCACGTGTCCTGGCTCGACGTGTTTGTCATCAGGAGCAGCCTGGACTGCCTGTTCATCGCCAAATCCGAGATCCGTGGCTGGCCTCTTGTGGGCTGGCTCGTCGCGCGCCAGGGTACGGTGTTCGTGCACCGTGCCCGCCGTCACGATACCTCACGGGTAAACGCCTCCCTCGGCCGCGCTCTGAGAGAAGGACAGGTGATGGCACTGTTCGCCGAAGGCACGACCACAGATGGCACCGAGGTGCGGCCCTTTCATGGATCCTTGCTGCAGCCTCTGGTCGAGGTCGCGGGCTACGCGCAGCCTGTAGCGGTGCGCTACAGTCATCCTGACGGAGGGATAAGCGATGCAGCCGCATACGCGGGGGATCGCTCGTTGTGGGAGTCGACGCTGCTCATCGTGTCGCAACCGGAAATCCGCGTCGATCTGCACCTGCTCCCGCAAGTGCATGCAGTCGGACGGCACCGACGCGACCTGGCCGAGCACTGCGCGGCTCAGGTAGCCGGCGCGCTCAGTCTCCCGCCCCCTGGCAGGGCACGTGGAACACGCGGCGATCTTCCAGCCGCAGCGCCGTAAGGGAGCGCCCCCAGAGGCAACCACTGTCCAGAGCCACATAGCCCTGTCCGCTGCGGTACCCGAGCGCTGACCAATGGCCAAACAGAAGCGTGTGAGAAGTGCTGCGCCGGCCAGGGACCTCGAACCAGGGACGGTAACCGGCAGGGATGTCCGCCGGGTCGCCCTTGTGGCGAAACTCCATCACCCCTTCGTCCGAGCACACTCGCATGCGGGTCATGGCATTGACGATGACCCTCGCACGGTCCCAGCCGGCAAGGGCGTCGACCCAGCGGTCGGGGTGGTTGCCGTACATGGTGCGCAGGAAACCATCAAAGCGATCGGAGCGCAGCAAAGTCTCCGCCTCGGCGGCCAGCTCGCGCGCCTCGGGCACGGTCCACTGCGGCATCAGGCCGGCATGGACCATCGCCCACCCGTCCTCAACATGGAACAGCGGACGGTGACGCAACCAGTCGAGCAGATCCTCTCGGTCCGGTGCACCGAGGACGTCCTGGAAAGTGTCCCCGGGATGGAGCGGGGAATGACCACCAGCGGCTACCAGCAGGTGAAGATCGTGATTGCCGAGGACACAGACCGCCCGGTCGCCAAGGCCGCGGACGAAGCGCAACACGCCCAGGGAATCCGGGCCGCGGTTCACGAGATCCCCAACGAACCAGAGCCGATCGGTCTGGTGCGAGAAACCGCAGGCCCCCAGAAGCCGCTGGAGAGGTTCCAGACAGCCCTGGAGGTCACCGATCACATAGGTGCTCATCACCGCGAAGGCGAGGCGAACAGCACACCAGCCGCACCCGGGGCTGCCGACCGCCTGCTGCAGACGGTGCCAGCCAGCGCATACTTACTTGGCCATGCCCATCAGCACATCGACCGCGCCCTTGACCTCTTCGTCTGCCAGGGAAGGATTGCCGCCCTTTGCCGGCATCCCGCGGATGCCCTTGATCGCGTGCTCGTACAGGGTCACCTTGCCCTGGGCGATGCGTGGCGCCCACGCAGCCTTGTCACCAGCCTTTGGCGCCCCGGCCACGCCGGCCGCATGGCACATCGCACAGGCTTTCTCATAGACCGTCTTGCCATCCTGCTTCGCCAAGGGCGCAGCGGCCACCGTCGGAGCGGGGGCCGCCGCCGCGCTGGCTGCCGCCGGAACCTCGCCGGCCAGCACCACTTCACCGACCGGTTTGATGCGGCCGGCCACCGCGCTCTCGGACATCCTGGGGTCCTCCGGATCGATCCGCAGACCACCGGTGACCAACTGCGCCACGAGGACGATGATCACGATGGGCACCGCGAACGCGAGGATGATGACGGTGACGAGTTGCTGCGGGGTCTTGATCAGCGACTCGTGGGATTCGACACTGGAGGCTTCGGCCATGGGTCCCTCGAAAAGGCTAGGTTAACGCGCCATTATAGGAGACGACCCCTCGGGCGTGGAGGCCGGCCGCACAACCGGCTATAATTCGCTCTCTTTCCGCGCGGCCGTAGCTCAGCTGGATAGAGTACTGGCCTCCGAAGCCAGGAGTCGTGGGTTCGAATCCCGCCGGTCGCGCCACTCCCATCAGGTCGTCTCCCTGGGCACCACGCGGTTGCAGGGGGCACTCACCCGGCCCGGTGCATTGCCCCCCGGGTCCCGGCATCTCCCGCCCCCCCCTGACTGACCGGAACGGAAAGTTCCGCCGGCACCGGCTCGCCGAGCAGTTCGTACAGATGGGAGAGGTTCGCCCGGTACACGACGTCGATGGCCCGCACCGACTCCGGCGGATTGTGGTCACCGAACCACCAGCACCAGTCCGAGCCCTCGCACACGCCCAGTTGGCGGGATGCCTGCTCCCGCTGCGCTGCGGACAGGCGCCCCTCGCCCAGGATGCGGTCATAGTGCTGTTTGGCTTCACACAGCAGTTCCCAGGCCCGGTTCTTCTCCCTGTGCCCTATCCAGGTGGACAGATCACCGTACACCCAGCTCCCCGCCACCAACCGGTCCAGCACCGGAAATCTGCCGCCATCCTCGGCCGCCAACACTTCCGCATACGTGGTGGTGCGGATCGTCGGGTGACTATCCAGCAGTCCATAGAGGTCGTTGAGGAAGTGGTAACCATTGTAGGGGTAGTACTCCCAGGCGTTCTCGCCGTCCAGGATGACCGAGACGAGCGGCACCTCGTCAGCTGGGGCCTCGGCGCCGATGCGTTCCAGTTCAGCCACGAAGTCGGCAGCCGCTTCGCGCCCGTGCCAGCGCGCGTATTCGAAACCGATGCGGTCCGAAAGCCGGTCGTCGCGGAAGAACGCCACCGGCCCCGCTGCACCGAGGCGATGGCCGCGATAGAGGCGGCCGTCGAGTGCCACGTCGACCATTCCATCCGAATCGATGGATGCCGCCAGGACCGACTGCCCGCTCGCCGTCCAGCGCATGCCGGCGGCGCCGATGAGCCTGGCGAATTCCGCGGACAGCGCACCCTCGGCCGGCCACATTCCTGCCGCGCGCCTGCCGAATCGCTGCTCGTGGAAGGCCAGCGCCCAGTCGATGTGCTGGCGGGTGCGCTCCTTGCCGCCGGGATAGCAGGACTCGCGGGGCAGGGACAGATCCGGTTGGCGCTCGCGCGCCACGGCGAAGTCCAGCAGCAGCGGCCCGATGGGGTGGTAGAACGGCGTGGTCGACAGCTCCACCTGCCCGGCGTCAGCGAGAGCGCGCCAGCGCGGCAGAATCTCCGCCACGACTGAGCCGACGACCTCGAGCAGGTCCCTGCGATCCGCGGACGTGAAGCCGGAGCCTTTGGCCATCAGCCGCCCGACGCGAGGATGCTGCCTTCGGACAGTCTCGCCGCACCAGGCGAGGTGATACCAGGTGATCAGGTCCGAAAAGTACTGCCCCGACAGGTAGGCACCAGCTTCTCCACCGGCCTCGTCGCTCAGACGGAACAACTCGTGCAGCCTCACATACGCCGGGAATGGGTCGACCATTTTTTCGTGATTCGCGCGGAAGCACCGATCCAGGATCAGTGCGCGTTCAACCGGCGTGGCGGCCTCGAGATCCCCCCGCCCGAGAAGTTCCAGCAGTGGATCTCTCAGCCTGCCGAACCGGAACTGATCGACATAGTCCTCCAGCTGGTCGACCAGAACCGGGACGAAATTCACGACAGCACGCACACCGCGATGACGCTCCAGGTGCGCAGCCATGTCCGAGTAATCCTTGAGCGCGTGCAGGTACACCCAGGGCAGGCGGAACTCCCCGGTCGCGGAATCGCGAAAATCCGGCTGGTGCATGTGCCAGAGCAGCACCAGCCGCACCGGCCTCGCGCGCACGTCACTCATGCCCCGGCCACCCCCGGCATGCCGGCTCGTGCCGCTCCCGGGGGACAGGCGTCAACAGGTCAGCCCGCGCGCCGCCACCCGAAGCCGCACCGGCGACATGCCGCCGCGCCAGGATGGCGTCCTTTGTCGTGGAGGGCCGGGAAAACGAACGATGCATAAACCGCCTCAGGCCTCAGCGCTGGTGGAATCCAGGCTGCCCCAGCATGTCGGGCGTGATGAGGGTGACCCCGCCATCGGTCACGTGGAATCTGCTCGCGTCGGTCGCCGGGTCGAGTCCGGCCTCCAGACCGTCAGGCAGGGCACAGCCCTTGTCGACCACGCAGCGACGCAGCCGCACCTTCCTTCCCACGGTCACATCGGGAAGCAGCACCGAGTCCTCGATCTCGCTGAAGCTGTGCAAACGAACGTTCGAGAACAGCACCGACCTCGCCACCCTAGAACCGCTGACGATACAACCGCCCGACACCAGCGAGTCCACCGCATGGCCACGACGCCCGTCCTCGTCGAACACGAACTTCGCGGGCGGGAGTTGCTCCTGATGCGTCCAGATGGGCCAGCTCGTGTCGTATAGGTTCAGCTCCGGGTCGACGCGGGACAGATCGAGATTGGCCTCCCAGAAGGCGTCGACCGCTCCAACGTCGCGCCAGTAGGGAACATCGTCCTTCGCACCGACGCAACTGTCGGCGAAGTTGTGCGCATGGACGCTGGCGCTGGCCACCAGCCGCGGGATCAGGTCCTTGCCGAAATCGTGGCTGGAATTCGGCGCCCTGCGGTCGATGTCGAGTTGCCGATAGAGGAAGTCGGCACCGAAAGCATAGATTCCCATGCTCACCAGGGCGGTGTCCGGCCGGCCCGGGATGCAGCGCGGTTGCGCCGGCTTCTCCTCGAACTCGCGTACCCGCCAGTCGTCATCTACTCCCATGACGCCGAAGGCGGACGCGCTGGCCAGCGGCACCTCGATGCAGGCCACGGTCACATCCGCTCCGCGCAGCACATGCTCGGACAACATCTTTCCGTAGTCCATCTTGTAGATGTGGTCCCCACCGAGGACTAGCACGTACTCCGGCTGGTAGGAGCGGAGGATGTCGAGGTTTTGGTAGACCGCGTCCGCCGTACCCTGGTACCAGGTCTCGTCGGCGGTGCGCTGCGACGCCGGCAGCACGTCGACGAATTCCTTGAACCGGCCGTCCAGGAAACTCCAGCCGCGCTGGATGTGCCGGATGAGGCTGTGGGCTTTGTACTGGGTCGCGACGCCGATCTGCCGGATGCCGGAATTCACGCAGTTCGACAGAACGAAATCGATGATGCGGAACTTGCCGCCGAACGGAACGGCGGGCTTGGCGCGCCAATCGGTCAGGTTGCGCAGACGGCTTCCCTTGCCGCCGGCCAGAACCAGCGCATAGGTGTTCTTGGTGAGTCGACTGACGAAACGCGGATCGTTCTGCATGAGGGCTGCCTGTCCGGTGCTTCGTTGGAGGATGCGGGTGCCTCGCGACCATGGAACGTGACCGAAAGGGCAGGGTCTGGCGTGGGCGCATTCCGCCCAATCATACCCGTCACGACCGGACCCCAGGCCCGTGGCACACCACCCGGCCGCGAGATGATTGGCAAGAACGGCAGGCTTTGATCCATCATCGGGGTCGCGCAACGACGGCACTCCGATGAACGATCCGCAACTCGACCTCCTGCTGCAGGGACGACACCACGACCCTCATGGCCTGCTCGGGGTTCACGAGACAGCCCCGGGGCAGTGGCGAACCCGGCATCTGGACCCGCATGCCCTCACAGTGTCGGCGCGCTTTCCGGACGGCTGGCGCGCGCTCCCCCGCCGGGCTCCCGGGCTGTTCGAGCTCGTCTGCGCTGCGCCGCCGGAAATGCCCCTCACACTCCGGATGGAGCGCTCCGGGGGGTCTTTCGCCGATGTCGTCAGCCCGTGGGCCTTTGTGCCGGATCTCCCGGCACAGGATCTCAAGTCGTTCAACGAAGGGCGGCACGCCGGCACCGGTGGTCTGTTCGGCGCGCACTTGCTGGAGCGCAACGGCACCGCCGGCGTGCGCTTTGCCTGCTGGGCCCCAAACGCCGGCCGCGTGAGCGTGGTGGGGGATTTCAACCGCTGGGATGGACGCGCGCACCCCATGACCAGCCGCGGCAGCAGCGGCATCTGGGAGTTGTTCATTCCGGGGTTGGGGGCCGGGACCCTATACAAATTCGAGATCCGCAACCGGGATAGTGGCGAGGTGTTTGTCAAGACCGACCCCTACGGCGGTGCCTTTGAACTGCGCCCCGGCACGGCCGCGCGCGTGCTCGACCCTTCCGAACACCGCTGGCGGGACGAAGCATGGATGCGCGCGCGGGCTCGGCGCGACTGGCTGCACGCCCCCCTCAATGCTTACGAGGTGCACGCGGGTTCGTGGCGGCGCCATCGGGACGGCAGCTTTCACTCCTACCGCGAACTCGCCGAGCACCTGGTCCCTTATGTGCGAGACATGGGCTACACCCACATCGAGTTCATGCCTCTGGCGGAGCATCCCCTGGACGAGTCCTGGGGCTATCAGTGCAGCGGCTACTTCGCGCCGACGAGCCGCTTCGGCACGGGAGACGATCTGCGTTTCCTGGTCGACGCGTGTCACGGCGCCGGCCTGGGCGTCATCCTCGACTGGGTGCCGGGCCATTTCCCTCGGGATGACTGGGCGCTCGCCAGGTTCGACGGATCGGCCCTGTACGAGCACGAGGACCCGCGACTCGGCCTGCACAAGGACTGGGGCACACATGTCTTCAACTATGGGCGTACCGAGGTGCGAAGCTTCCTGCTGTCCTCGGCCGCCCACTGGCTGTCGGAGTTCCACGTCGACGGATTGCGGGTCGATGCAGTGGCCTCCATGCTCTATCTGGACTACTCCCGACGCGAGGGCGAGTGGCTTCCCAACCGCCACGGCGGCCGTGAGAATCTCGAGGCGATGGCATTCCTCCGGGATCTCAACACCATGGTGCACCGGGACTTCCCCGGCGCCCTGACCTTCGCCGAGGAATCCACCGCGTGGCCCATGGTGTCCCGACCGGTCCACCTGGGCGGACTGGGGTTCTCCATGAAGTGGAACATGGGCTGGATGAACGACTCGCTCGCCTACATGAGTCTCGACCCGATTCACCGTCGTTACCAACACGCGCGGCTCACTTTTGGGCAGATGTACGCCTACAGCGAGAATTTCCTGTTGCCGCTGTCCCATGACGAGGTGGTCCACGGCAAGCGTTCCCTGCTGGGCCGCATGCCCGGAGATGCCTGGCAGAAGTTCGCCAGCCTGCGGCTGCTGCTGGCCTGGCAGACGACCTCGCCCGGCAAGAAACTCCTGTTCATGGGCGGGGAGTTCGGGCAGGGACGCGAGTGGCGTGTCGGCGGCGAACTGGACTGGGGACTGCTCGACATCGCCTGGCATGCGGGAGTGCGAGCCTGTGTGTGCGACCTCAACCGCCTCTACCGCGACCTCCCCCCGTTGCACGAGCTGGATTTCGAACCCGAGGGATTCCAGTGGATCGACTGCCAAGATGCTGAACAGTCGGTGGTCAGCTGGATCCGGCGCGGCCGTACCGGCGCCGTGGCGGTCGTGGCGGCGAATTTCACCCCGGTCCCGCGGCACGGCTACCGGATTGGCGTGCCGGTCGCGGGGCGTTACCGCGAGCGCTTGAACACGGACTCCGCGTGGTACGGCGGCTCCGACCTGGGAAACGGCGCTGGCCTGTCGACTGAAGCGGTCCCCTGGATGGGTTTCGCAGATTCGATGTGCCTGACCCTGCCACCCCTGGCGCTGGTCGTGCTGGAGCCGGACGCGTGAAGGTGTTGTTCGCGACCTCGGAGGCGCACCCGCTGATCAAGACCGGCGGGCTGGCCGATGTCAGTGGTGCCCTGCCTGCCGCGCTGCAGCGCGAGGGCGTCGACGTGCGCCTGCTCATACCCGGATACCCGGCAGTCCTCGCGGCGACGGCGGCTGGGAACAGCGTGCTGGCGACGCTCAGGCTGGAGCCTTTTCCGGAAGCCAGGCTTCTTGCCGGTACCCTGGGCGGGGGCGTGCCGCTGCTGGTGCTGGATTGTCCGCCCCTGTTCCAGCGCGGAGGGGGCCCTTACCAGAGTGGCGACGGCAGCGACTGGCCCGACAACGACCTGCGCTTCGGATTGCTGGCCCGGACAGCGGCGGAACTGGCGGGTGACGCCACCCCGCTGGGCTGGAGGCCCGACCTGCTTCATTGCAACGACTGGCAGACGGGGCTAGCGCCCGCCTACATGGCGCTCTCCGGGCGGCCCACCGCGCCATCTCTGCTCACCATACACAACCTCGCCTACCAGGGAATCTTCCAGCCTGCCACACTGCCGCGCGTCGGCCTGCCCTGGGACTGGTTCCGCCTCGATGCACTGGAGTACTACGGCAACATCTCCTACCTCAAGGCGGGCCTGCAATTCGCAACAGCGCTGAGCACGGTCAGCCCGACCTACGCGCAGGAGATCCAGAGCGAGCCCCTGGGCTTCGGGCTTCAGGGCCTGCTGGCATGGCGGGCAGCGGACCTCACCGGCATCCTGAACGGCATCGACACCGCGGCCTGGGATCCTGCCACCGACCCGACGCTGCCGCAGCGCTATGACGCCGGGTCCCTCGCACGCAAGGAAATGAACCGCCAGGCGCTGCGAACCGCCCTCGGTCTGGACGCCGGCCCGGCCGTACCTGTGGCCGGCGTGGTCAGCCGCCTGACCCACCAGAAAGGCCTGGACCTGCTGCTCGCCTGCGCCGAACGCATGCTGGAGTTGCCCGTGCAGCTGGCTGTCCTCGGGTCCGGCGATGCGGGCCTGGAACACGGCTTCAGCCAACTCGCCCGCCGTCATCCGGGCCGGGTAGGGGTAAGACTCGGCTTCGACGAGGCCTTCTCGCATCTCATCGAAGCGGGCGCTGACTTCTTCGTAATGCCCTCACGCTTCGAGCCCTGCGGACTGAACCAGATGTACAGCCAGCACTACGGCACACCCGTGGTGGCGCGGGCCACCGGTGGGCTCGCGGACAGTGTCGTTGACCTTGTCCCGGGAACAGGCTGGCGCGCGCAGGCTGCCACCGGCTTCCTGTTCCAGGAGGCCAAGCCAGAGGCTTTGCTGGCTGCCATCGCTCGCGCTGCGAACGCCTACCGGAACCGTCATCTCTGGCGCCACCTGCAGCGTAACGGCATGGGTCGGGATTTCTCCTGGAATGGCGCGGCACGACGCTACCAGGACCTGTACCGCTCGCTGGTGACAACTGCAGCCGAGCGGGCTTCTTTCGCTGTTCCCCCCTGAGGTTCCCCGGGGCGCGGCGGGGTGGCACAATCCACGGTCGGAGCTGGATCCACCTGCACAGGGGCAGCGCGGAATCCGAGTCGACCCTATACCAAGACTGGAGGACTGCCATGATCGGAGAAAAAATCGAGGTCAACATCGCCGGTGGACTGGATGTGCCACTGCCTCGCATGGTCCACGTCCGCCAGAAGTTCGACCTTCCCCGGGTCACCAGCGTGTCCAAGACCGTGGCCGAGGAATTCCAGCGTCCCGAGGTCCGCGCCAGGATCAAGCCGGGGATGACCATCGCGGTCGGATGCGGCAGCCGCGGCATCAACAACATCGCCGAGTGCGCCAAGCAGGTCGTGGCTGAACTGAAGGCGCTGGGCGCAAAGCCTTTCATCTTCCCGGCCATGGGCAGCCATGGCGGTGCCACCGCCGAGGGGCAGCGCGAGGTGCTGGAAGGCTATGGCATCACCGAGGAGGCCATGGGCTGTCCGATACATTCCCAGATGGACGTGGTCGAGGTCGGGCGCCTGGACAGCGGCATGCCGGTCTACATGGACCGCCTCGCCTCCGAGGCGGACGGCGTCGTGGTGGTGTGCCGCGTCAAGCCCCACACCAACTTTCGCGCTCCGATCGAGTCCGGCATCGTGAAGATGCTGACCATCGGCATGGGCAAGATCATCGGCGCCACCGAGCTCCACACCCAGGGCATGGACATGTTTGGCGAGTTGTTGCCGGCGGCCGCCAGGCTTATCCTGGCGCGCAGGAACATCCTGCTGGGCGTGGCGATGGTGGAGAACGCCGCGGACGAGACAGCGCTCATCGAGGTGGTGCCCTCCGAGCAGATCTTCGAACGCGAGCCGGTGTTGCAGGCACGGGCCAAGTCGCTGATGGCCCGGCTTCAGTTCGACGAGATCGACGTTCTGGTGGTGGAGAAGATCGGAAAGAACATCTCCGGCTCCGGCATGGACCCGAACATCACCGGGCGCAACTGCCGCAACGTCGAGTGGAACATGAAGCCCTTCGTCAAGAAGATTGCCGTGCTCGGCCTCACACCCGAGACCCATGGCAACGCCACCGGCGTCGGTGCGGCCGACGTCATCACGATGCGCCTCTACCGCGAGATCGACATCGGCAAGACCTACGCCAACATCATCACTTCGACCTACCTGGATGGTGGAGGGATCCCGCTCATCATGAACACCGACGCAGATGCCATTCGGCTGGCGGTCAAGACGGTGGTCCGTGTGCGACCCGAGGACACGAAGATCGTGCGCATCCCCACGACTCTGGAGATCATGGACATCCACGTGTCGGAACCGATGCTGCCCTTCATCAAGGCCAACCCGTCCATGTTCGAGGTGGTGGGAGAGTCCGAGCCGTTCCGGTTCGATGGCAAGGGCACGCTCTATCCGATGCTTGGTCGCCACCACGAACACGCGACTGCCTGAGACGGTCACCGCCAGCCTTCACAGCCGTATCCGGCTGTGAAGGCTGCAGCCCATCTCTTCCTGCACCCGTAGCGCCCCGCCCCCCAGATGTTCATCCACCTCGACCCAGTTGGCGGCATCGCAGGCGACATGTTCATCGCTGCGATCACCGATGTTTTCCCGCATCTTCGCGAAGGAGTGCTCGCCGCGATCCGTGCTGCCGGAGTGCCGGCAAGCATCGACTGCCGGTTCGAGCCGGCGCAGGACCACGGACTGACCGGCAGCCGATTCCTGGTGGAGATCCCGGCGCCTTCGGGGAGTGCGGCCGGGCACGACGCCGGTGCTGTACCCGCAAGCCCCTACCGCCCGCACACCGCCGCTGCCGCCAGTCCTCTCGCGGGCGCTGGCATGCCGCACGCCGCCGGCGATCACGCGCACCGGCACTTCGCGGACATCCGGGCCAGCCTCGAAGCCTCTGCTCTGAGCCCCGAAGTACGCCATCACGCCATCGGTATCTTCACCGTTCTGGCCGAGGCGGAGGCACGCATCCATGGCCACCCGCTCGAGCAGGTCAGTTTCCACGAACTGGGGGAATGGGACTCGGTGGCCGACATCGTCGGTGCAGCCTATCTCATCACCGCTCTGGGCGCGCGCGAGTGGTCGATCGGAACCCTGCCTCTCGGATCGGGCTTCGTACAGACCGCCCACGGACGACTGCCGGTGCCCGTACCCGCGACCTCGGCCATCCTTCAGGGCTTCGCGTTCGCAGATGATGGCGTGTCGGGAGAGCGGATCACGCCCACGGGCGCGGCGATCGTGCGCCACCTGGCCTGCCGGCAACAGCGCCACGCGGCAGGTGCGCGCATTCTCAGAGGCAGCGGCCATGGTTTCGGCACACGGCGCATGCCCGGGCTGGCGAACATGCTGCGCGTGCTCGCCTTCGACCCGGCCGAGGAGGACGATGCCCCGGAGTCGTCTACAGCGGCCTTGATCAGCTTTGAAGTCGATGACCAGACGCCTGAGGATCTGGCCGTAGGACTGAACAAGCTGCGCAATGTACCCGGCGTGCTGGACGTGATTCAGGCCCCGGTGTTT
>JBILUV010000216.1:0-6240 GCA_044370825.1 Burkholderiales bacterium
CAGGGCGGCTGACGCTGGAGATCGTGCGCCGTCTGGTGGACGGCGTGCTGCTGGTGGACGAGGGGGACATCGAGGCCGCCATCCTGCTGCTGCTGGAGATAGAGAAGACCGTGGTGGAAGGTGCCGGCGGTGTCGGGCTCGCGACCGTGCTGCGGCATCCGGAACGGTTTGCCGGGAAGCGCGTCGGTCTGGTGCTCTGCGGCGGCAACATCGATCCCCTGACCCTGTCGGACGTGATCCGGCGGGGCATGGTGCGCACCGGACGCCTCACCCGCCTGCGGGTGCGCCTGCGCGATGTGCCCGGGTCGCTGGCCCGTGTTTCGGCGGCCATTGCCGAAGCGAATGCGAATGTCGAGGAGGTGCACCACCAGCGTGCCTTCACCGACCTGCCGCTGCAGGACACCGAGGTGGAATTCGTGCTGGAGACCCGCGGTTTCGCCCATGTCCGCCAGGTCGCCGATGCCTTGTCGGCGCTCGGTTTCCCGGCGGTGGTCGATCTGCCGGCAGGGCAGGGGTATGGGGGATAGGCGATGGGCGATGGGGCATGGGCGATAAGTAGTGCATTTCCCAATGTCCTAAAGCTTGGCTCCTTGGCGCCGAAAGCTAGGCGGTGAGGGTGTGCGGCGAACTGCCGCGATGCCACGCGCCGCCGCGCCGGCGGTCTGTCCTACAGAGCCGAGGAATCATGAGCGAGAACACGCCCCGTGGCCGGGAGGCACGCATGCAGGTGCCCACGACCAATGTCGAGCATCATCTCGACCCCAAGCAGCCGATCGTCACCAAGACCGATCTCAAGGGCAAGATCACCTACGCCAACCCGGCCTTCGTCGATATCAGTGGTTTCACCGAGGACGAACTGGTCGGGCGCCCGCACAACGTGGTGCGTCACCCCGACATGCCGCGCGAGGCGTTCGCGGATCTGTGGAACACCGTCCGCGCCGGCGTGCCCTGGCGCGGCCGCGTGAAGAACCGCACCAAGTCGGGTGATCATTACTGGGTCGATGCGTACGTCAGCCCCCTGACCGAGAACGGCCAGACGGTGGGCTTCATGTCGGTGCGTCGGCGTCCGTCTGAGGCGGATAAGCGCGGCGCCGAGTCGCTCTACGCGGCGATCCAGAGCGGACGGGCAAAGATGCCGACCACATCGCTGAAGTTCGGTCGTCCGCTCAAGGTGACCATGGGCGCGGTGCTCGGCGGGGTGGCGGGTGGTGCGGTACTCACGGCGCTGCTGCCGCAACCCTGGTCCTGGCTGGCCGGAGCGGCCACCGTCGGCGGTGCCGCGACCGGCTATTTCTGGCTGTGGAACGCGATCAGCAAGCCACTGGCGCGCATGAAGGAGGCGCTGCAGCGCGTCTCGGAGGGCGACCTCATGCACGAGCAGGAGACCGCTGGCTGCCACGAGTTTGCCGAGGTGCTGGTGGGGTTGCAGACCATGAAGGTCAACATGTTCGCGGTGATCTCGGATGTCGTGACCGCGGCCAACAACGTGGAGCAGGGTTGCCGGCAGTTGGTGCAGCAGGCGGCGCAACTGCTGGAGCGCTCGCAACGGCAGTCCGACGGCATCAATGGAGTGGCCAGCGCCCTGGAGGAGCTTTCGGTGTCGGTGGGCGAGATCTCCGATGCCACGCGCCGCAGCTCTGAACATGCCGAAAGCGCCATCCAGGTGGTGACCGACGGCACGCGCCAGATGGCGCAGTCGCTGGACGCGACCCACGATGTCGTCCGGGTCGTGGACGCTGCGCGTACGCAGATCGAGACGCTTGGCGAGGCCGTTGGCAAGATCTCGGTGGTCACCCGGACCATCCAGGAAATCGCCGAGCAGACCAACCTGCTTGCGCTGAATGCTGCCATCGAGGCGGCACGGGCCGGCGAGCAGGGTCGTGGCTTCGCGGTGGTGGCCGACGAGGTGCGCAAGCTCGCGGAACGCACCCGTACCAGCACCGTAGACATCGCCGCCACCGTGGCCGAAGTCCAGGCTGGCACAGCGACGGCGATCGTCACGATGAAGGACGCCGTGGAGGGGGTGGGCAGGGGAACGGCGCTGATCCGGTCGTCGAACGAGAGCCTCGGTTCCATCGAGAAGGCGAGCCGTGGCGTCGGAGAGTCGGCGCGCGACATCGCCTCGATGCTCGAGCAGCAGTCTCAGGCATCGCACGAGGTGGCGGTGAGCATGGAACGCATGAGCGCCCTGACCGAGGAGAACATGGGCAGCATCTCTGACGTCGAGAAGTCTGCTCGCACCCTGTCGCAGACCGCCATGGATCTGCACAAGCTGCTGGAGCACTTCGAGCGCAAGATGTGACGCAAAGGCTGGCGATGGTCGCCAGCCGATGGATGGGACAAGGGGGGGGCGACGCAAGTCGTCCCCCCCTTGTCGCTTTGGCGGTGTGCAAGCGGAAGCCGGCCCCGCGGGCTCGCATCCGATGGGCTACCCTCCTTGCTGTGTCGATGTGCGGGCAACGGACCCCTGCGCCCGGCCGCCGTCATCCACCTGCGGAGTCCCGCCATGAGCACCCCGGAAGCCACGATCGTCGCCGAACTGGAGCGCCTGTTGCGCCTGCGTTCCCACGTCTTCGGCATGAAGCTGTTCGAAAGACGCAGCGACATGGAGGCCATCCCGAGGATCCGGCGGCCGCAGGCGGTACACGCGCTCGACCAGTTGGTGGGCCAGTGCGCCCGCCTGGGCTGGACCCTGGGTGTGACGGCCGAGGATCTGGTCGGGGCCCAGTGCCGCTCGGTGGTGGGGCTGGGTGCCGCCAAGACGGCGGAGTGGCGCTCCGGGAGGCACATGGCGGGCGTCTGGTTCGCCACCCGGCAGGATGCGGAGGCGCACCAGCAGGCCATGCACTGCGTACCGGATGGTCGTTACGAGGCCCTGGCCCTGTCGCCGCTGGCGAGTGGGCGGCTCGATCCGCCGGACATCGCACTGTTCTACGCCACCCCGGGCGCGATGATGTACTTCATCAACGGCCTGCAATGGACCGGGTACCGGCGTTTCGACTGGAGCGTGGTGGGCGAGTCGGCCTGCGCGGATTCGTGGGGCCGGGCGCTGGCGAGGCGCGAGCCCAGTCTCTCGATTCCGTGCTTCGCGGAGCGGCGCTACGGCGGGGTGCAGGACGACGAGATGCTCATGGCTCTGCCGCCGGATTTGTTGTTCAAGGCCGTCGAGGGCATGCAGGCGCTCTCGAAGAACGGGCTGCGCTACCCGGTGCCGCCCTACGGGATCCAGCAGGATGTGCGGGCCGGGATGGCGGCAAGTTATCCCGACCGGGCCCCCTGAGGGAGCGCCCGGTCGGCCAGGCCTGCGGGCGACGCCCCGGCCTCAGCGCGAGGCTACCGGCAGTTCCGGCACCTTGATGAAGTTCTCCGGCGATGCGCCGGTGAGCGTCCCCAGGAAGGCGACGATGTCGGTGATGTCCTGCTTGCCGAGATCCCGGCCAAGCTGCAGTTTGCCCATGACGCGCACCGCCTCCGGCAGCGTGGCGACCGAGCCGTCGTGGAAGTAGGGCGGCGTCACGGCCACGTTGCGCAACTGCTGCACCTTGAACATGAAGGCGTCCGCCTCGTCCTTGGAGTCGTGGAAGCGGCCCTTGTCGCGGCCCTTGAGCAGTTCCTTCTCGGTGCTGCCGGTCTCGGTCCAGTAGTCGGCGACGATGCCGAACTTCTGGAACATCTGCCCACCCAGCACCACGCCGCCGTGGCAGCCGGCGCAGCCGTAGCCGATGAATTTGTCGAGTCCGCGCTTGGCCTGGGTGCCGATGGCGGCGGTATCGCCGGCGAGGTAGCGATCGAAGGGGGCGGGCGTCATCAGGGACCGCTCGTAGGCGCCGATGGCCAGGCCCCAGTTGGTGGCGGTGACCGGCTCGGCCTCGCCAGGGAAGGCCTTCTCGAACATCGGCCGGTACCCCGGGATCGCGCGCAGTTTCGCCTCGGCGCTGGCGTAGTCGGGGTTCCCGTAGGCCAGCGGGCTCAGGAGGGCCTTGACGGCCTGCTCCTCGACGTCCACGCGGTTGCCGCCGTAGTGCTGCTTGAACTGCAGCGCCGTGTTGAACACCGTGGGCACGTTGCGCGGCAGTTCGCGTCCCTTGTTGCCGATGGACAGTGCCAGACCATCGGTGCCATAGAAGATTGGCTGGTGGCACTCGGCGCAGCTCTGTTTGCCATCGCTGGACAGACGGGTCTCGAAGAACAGGACGCGGCCGAGGGCGACACGCTCGGGGGTCACCGGCCGGTCCGGCGCTTCCGCGGCGGCGGGCAGGGGTTTGAACAAGGCCTGGGCCCGCGTCAGCAGGCCGGCGTCGCCGTCATCGGCCGACACGGCGGTCGCGAGTGCTCCGGCGGCCAGTGTGCTGAATGCCAGAGCGGCAAGGATGGTGTTGCGTTTCATCGGAACCTCCGTTTCAGGTCGGGAGAACTCCCGGGCGGCGGGACCGGCAGCCGCATCGGGTGGAATCTGGTGGCGACCAATGCCGGGAACGCACGGTGGCGTGATTGTGCACGCGTCGGGCGGGCTTGCATGCACTTCCCGGTGGATGCGGGTTGCCTGGGTTGGGTATCCCGATGGCCTCAGCGATGGCCTCCGGCGCGCCAGGCGCGCTCGGCGTCGTCCCAGGCTGCGAGGGGCTGCAGGTCGGGCACCCAGGCCAGGCCGGTCTTGCTGTCCGACGACCGCGCCTCCGGGGTTACCACCACGTCCAGCAGGGCGGGCAGGTTGGCCAGTGCCCGGTCGATGGCACCGACGAGGTCCTCGGCGCGCTCGACGCGCTCGCCATGGAGGCCGAAGGCCCGGGCCATGGCAGCGTGGTCGGCGAACTGCAGCGTTGTCCCCACCACCCGGCCGTGGGTCTCGATCTGGTCCTGGACCTCGATCTGCCACGCGCCGTTGTTGGCCACCACCACCAGCACGGGTGCCTTGTGGCGGGCCGCGGTGTCGATCTCCATGGCATTGAAGCCGAAGGCGCCGTCACCCGTGGCCACCACCACCTGCCGACCCGGACAGGCCAGACTGGCGGCGATGCCGAAGGGCGTGCCGATGCCGATGCAGCCCAGCGAGCCCGGATCGAGGTAGGTGCCCGACTGCAGGCCGACCCGGGCAAAGCTGAGGAAGTCGCCGCCGTCGGCGATCACGATGGCGTCCGGCGCGAGTCGCTCCTGCAGCGCTGCAAGGACCCGATTGGGGTGCAGTCGTCCGTCCGTGCCCGGCGCGGCGTTGCGCATGGTGTCGCGCAGCTTGCCGGCCCGTGCTTCGTGGTTGCGGCGCAGGCCGGCGATCCATTCGCGGTCGATCCCCGGGGCGCGCTCGCCCGCGGCGGCGACGATGGCGGTCAGCACTTCGCCCGCGTGGGCGAACATCTCGATCTCGCCGCGACGGTTGTCGCGCAGGTCGCCCGGCGCGTCACCGATGCGCACGAAGCGGGCGGCGCCGAACACGGCCGGCGACCCGTAGGCGAGCTGGAAATCCAGCCGCCGGCCGACGGTGAGCACGACGTCGGCATCGGTCATTACGCTGCCGCGCATGGCGGCCACGACCGAGGGGTGGTCGTCGGGCACCAGGCCGCGGCTCTCCCCCGTGTCGAGATAGGCGGCGCCCAGGCGGTCGAGCAGGGCCACGAGTTCGGGCCCGCAGCCGCGAGCACCTCGTCCGCTGATGACCAGCGGGCGGCGCGCCGACCAGAGCAGTTCCATGGCGGCACGGGCCTGGGCGGGGTCGGCCGGAATGCGCGGGCGCGCCCTGGGACGGAAGTGTTCCTCGAGCTGCACCGCCGCCGGCACCGCGGCGCGCAGGGTGTCGGTGGGGAAGTCGAGATATACCGGGCCCGGATCGGCGCCCGAGCCGAAGGCGCGCGACACCGCCTCGTCGAGTTCCTGCAGGACCAGCGCCGGCTCGCGCACGGTGCGGGCGTAGCGGGTGATGCCGCGCAGGAGGTCGGTGTGCACCATGTCCTGCAGGGCGCCGCGGTTCTCCTGTGGGCGGGGCGGAACCCCGGACAGCACCAGCACCGGCGCGCGGGCGACGTGGGCATTCGCGATGCCGGTCATGGCGTTGGTCACGCCGGGGCCGGCCGTGACCAGGGCCACGCCGAGGCCGCCGGTCAGTTCGGCGTGGGCGTGGGCCATGTACACGGCGGCGCGCTCGTCGCGCACGTCGATGATGGCGATGCCCTCGGCGTCGAGGCGCATCCAGATGGGCATGATGTGGCCGCCGCACAGGGCGAACACGCGATCGACGCCGCGGGCCTT
>JBILUV010000217.1:0-6199 GCA_044370825.1 Burkholderiales bacterium
TGACCACCTCCTGAGCCACCTCGAGGGCCGATCTCGCCCTCAGGATGTCCGGATGCTGGTCGATGACAAGCGGGAGCAGTTGCGGCAGCGACTGACCGATCGCCGGCGCAGGCGCGGCCACCAGAGCGACGACGCATGCGGCCAGACGAAGACGGACGGAGCAGGAGGACATTGAGGCAAGGCCACCGGAGTAACAATCGCGACCCCAGCTTGAACGGCATGCGCCAACGCGGGCTTGAGACGTCGTGAAGACCAAATTCCCTTCTTCCTGGAACCATGACGCCAACCCATTGGATCGAAAGGCTTAAAGCACTCAGGGACACGAGATCGCCGAGTACGTCCCGCGTCGCTGCATCGGACGCGGGAACGGCCACCCCGCCCGAGGAGCCGGAAGTGCCGCACAGCGCAACCGCCGCGACACCGCAGCACCCTGACAAGCCCCCCCATGAAGAGGCGCAAGCCTCGCCACACAACGGTGCGGAACTGCCTCCGGCCGTTGCGGCCCTCGCCTTCCTGGCCAAGCACTTCGGCCGACGCATGGACCCGCGCCAGTTGATGACCGGGCTGCCGGTCGGCGCAGAGAGCGCGATGTCCTCCGACCTGCTGGACGAGTGTGCCGCCCGGGGGGGCCTGAGGCTGACCCGCATCGATGCGGATCCAGGCAGTCTCAAGGCATCGATGCTGCCGGCGCTGTGGCTGCAGGAGGATGGCGAGGCGCTCGTGCTCATGCACCGCGATGGCACCCGGCTCGAGTGCGCCGATGCCAGGACCGGAACGGTCACCTGGCGGGAGGCGGCCAGCCTGACAGACGCCGTCCGCGGCGTGTGTCACATCGTGCGTCCGGTGTTCTTCTTCGACTCACGCAGCCTGCTCTACTACGTCGAGGAGCCAGCTCGGTGGTTCTGGGACACGCTGGCGGCCAACCGCAGCATCTACGGCTGGGCGATCCTGGCCACGGTCATCGTCAACTTGCTCGGCGCGGCGATCCCCTTCTACACCATGGCGGTATACGACCGGGTGGTCCCGAACAATGCACTCGACAGCCTCTGGGTCCTGACCACGGCGGCAGTGGCCTTCGTGCTCTTCGATCTCGTCACGAAAGTGTTGCGCAGCTACCTGCTGGACGCAGCGGCACGCCGTGCCGACCTCACCTTGTCATCACAGGTATTCGCCCACAGCCTGCGCATGCGCACCGCCTCACGCCCGGCCTCGGGCGGGGTGCTGGCCAACGCAGTAAGGGACTTCGAATCGGTGCGGGAATTCTTCACCGCTTCGACCCTTGCGATGATCGGCGACCTCCCCTTCGTGGTGTTTTACCTGGTGCTGATCGGCATCATCGGCGGGAAGCTGGTACTGATCCCGCTGGCGCTGGTACCCATCGCCCTCGGAACCGCCTTCTACATGCAGCGCCCGCTGGGGCGCGTGATGAAGGACATCTCCCGCGACGGCGCGCAGCGCACCGCCCATCTGTTCGAGGTCATGAACGGCATCGATACGGTCAAGGCGCTCGGCGGCGAGTCCTGGGCGCGGCAGCGCTGGGAAATGCTGTGCACCAAGATCGCCGAGTCTTCGCTCAGGAGCCGCGAGTACTCGAACTTCTCGAACTACTTCTCGACGTCGCTGTTCAGCCTCGAGACCGTGCTGATCGTGATGTTCGGAGCACTGCTCATCTCGCAGGGCGAACTGACCCTGGGCCAACTGATCGCGACCTCCATGCTGGCATCGCGCGCCGTTGCGCCGGTCGGCCAGCTCGCGAGCATGATCATCCGCTGGGAGCAGACCAAGCTCTCGCTGGAAGCGCTGGAAAAGATCATGCGCACCCCGACGGACGACAAGCGCGATGGCCTGTTCGTGTCGCGCATCAGCGGCAACCTGGAGCTGCGGGAAGTGCAGTTCAGCTACTCGGAGAAGAGCGTCGCCCTAAAGGGCGTGAACCTCCAGGTGCAACCGGGCGAACACCTCGGCTTCATCGGCCGGGTGGGCTCGGGCAAGAGCACACTGCTCAAACTGCTGCTCAACATCTACGAGCCCTCCGCCGGCAGCGTGCTGATCGATGGCATTCCGGTGCGGGAGTTCGATCCCCGCGCGCTGCGACGTCTTGTGGGCTACGTGCCCCAGGACGTGGTGCTGTTCCACGGGACGATCCGCGACAACCTGACCCTCGGTGCCGTCGATGTCACCGACGAAGACCTGCTATCGGCGGTGCGTCTGTCAGGCCTGGACAAGCTGCTCACGCAGCTGCCCGACGGGCTGGCAACCGAGGTGGGCGAACGCGGAGAGCGGCTCTCCGGAGGACAACGCCAGATCGTCGGTCTGGCACGCGCGCTGGCACGCCGTCCCAGGCTGCTGCTGCTAGACGAGCCCACGAGCATGATGGACCCGGCCACCGAGCAGTCGCTGATCGCCCGCCTGAAGGCGGAACTGCGCGAGACCACACTGCTGCTCGTGACCCACCGCATGGCCATGCTGCCTCTGGTCGATCGCCTGGTCGTCATGGAGCAGGGCCAGATCGCGCTGGATGCGCCAACACCAGAGGCGCTGAAGAAACTCGGCGGGCTGCGGGCAGCTCCCCAACCCGCGGAGGCTGCGGCATGAGCATGGCCCGTGACAAAGCCGTCAGTTCCCACATCGACCTCGACCGCGGACCACGGTGGGCCGCCATGGCTCTGGTCGCAGTGGTCGGCCTGCTGCTCCTGTTCCTGTTTGCCTGGATGGCACTGTCGAAACTCGACATCACCGTCGAGGCTTCCGGCAAGGTTGTGCCGTCGCGCAAGGTGCAGCAGATCCAGAGCCTCGAGGGCGGAATCGTCAGCGAGTTGCACGTCCGCGAGGGTGCCCGCATCCGCAAGGGCGAACTCCTGATGACACTGGAGAACAAGCAGTTCGACGCCAACCTGGGCGAGAGCCGCGAGTCATTCTCGGGGCAGCGCGCCACGCTGGCACGCCTCCAGGCGGAGGTTAGCGGGACGAGCCCGGCATTCCCCCAGGATGTCCAGACCAGTGCCCCCGATCTGGTACGGCGTGAGATGCAGCTGTGGACCTCACGCCGCGAGGAACAGTCGGCGCAGATCTCCGGAATCCGCCGCCAGATCGAGCAACGCCGCCAGGAACTGGACGAGACCCAGGGCCGCATCCGCTCCCTCAGGCAGAGCCTGGCGCTCGCAGAGCAACAACTCGACATCGAGGAGAAGCTGCTGTCGAAGGGAGCAGGTACGCGAGGCGCGCAACTGGCCGCCCAGCAGGATGTCACCCGCATCCAGGGCGACCTGCGCGGTGCCGAACTGGCGATTCCCCGCGTCCGGGCGGCCATTCGGGAGGCCGAGGCCAAGCTGGCCGAGACGCGGGCCAAGTTCACCGCACTGGCAAGCGCCGAACTCAACGAACTGCAGGTGCGCAGCGCTGCGCTATCCCAGAAGATGACCGGCGACGAGGACAAGGTGACCCGCCGCACCCTGCGCGCCCCGATCGAGGGCATCGTCAACCGGCTCATTGTGACCACCGTGGGTGGCGTGGCCAAGCCCGGCGAAACCCTGATGGAGATCATCCCGATCGACGACCAGATGGTGATCGCCGTGCAGGTCAAGCCCAAGGACATTGCCTTCCTGAAACCGAAACAGGACGCCAAGATCCGCGTCAGCGCCTATGACTCCTCGGTCTATGGTGCGATGGACGCCACGGTCACCCGCGTAGGCGCGGACGCCGTACTCGACCCCAAGCAGGAAAACCTCTACTTCGAGGTGCAGTTGGTGGCCAACAAGAACTACGTCGGCCGCCCCGAGGAACGGCTGCAAATCCTGCCGGGGATGACGGTCGACGCCCACATCACCACCGGCCAACGCACCATCCTGGCCTATCTGTTCAAGCCCATCACGAAGGCCTTGTCGAGCGCGCTGCAGGAGCGCTGAATCGCGGATCTCGCTGGACGGCCCGCCACAACGACAGACCGCCCCACCGCTGATGCGGTGGGGCGGTCTTCCAGGGTCTCGGCGCCTACGACCGCCTGAACCCGTGACGCTGATCAGCCCAACATCACCTGCTCGTGCCTGTCCAGCTGCTCGAGGACCATGCGCGCTGCTTCGAAGTCACCGTTGACCTGCAGGGCAGCGGTACCACCGACGGGGGTCGCTGCGGGCGAGCTCGACACCCCTCCCAGGAGAAGATCCAAAGACAGGTCCTCGCCAAGCAGCTCCTCGAACGAGAGCAACTGCACACCGGCTGCCCTGGCATCCGCGGCATCGACGTTGAAGTAGACGTCCGTCATGTCGACGCTGCGACCATCGCTCATGGTGGCCGAGCTGCGCTCGAGATGCAGGTTCCCGTTGGCGTCGACCGAAGGCAGTTCGACGTAGCTCACATCCAGGCTCACAAGCCCGGCGTCAGCCAGTGTCATCAGTTCGCCAGCATCGGTCTGATGGTTGCTGTTCGCGTCCCGCCAGATGCGCAGGCTGCCGAAGTCGGCATCGCTCGCGTCCACCACGCCATCAGCGTTGGTGTCGAAAGCGGCCAGCCGTGCGAAGCCTGCCCCCTTGGCGAAGCCGCCGAACAGCTCGGCGCCGCTGTCGACGATGCCGTTGCCATTGAGGTCCACCGCCAGCATCCCGTCCTCGGCCGAGGCCCAGCCGGAGCTGATTGCCGTGCCGCTTCCGAACAGGTCGAACATGCCTCCCGCGGCGCCGCGGCTGATGGTGCGCACGCCGTCGCCGTTGAGGTCGATGACGATCGGCGTGAACAGGCCCGCGTCCCGGGTCGAATCGTGCGTACCCGCCGCCAGGTAGAAGAAGTCGGTGTGGCTGACCGTCTGGGAACCAGCGGTGACATCCGAATCCAGCGCGTCGTTACCACCGTGATCCTTACTGGTCCAGCGGTAGTGGCTGATGTTCTTGCCTTCCCACCTCGCTGCGCTCTTGTCGAAGGCAAGACGGTAGGTCCCGGCATCGAGATCGGTGAACCGATAGTTGCCATTGGCGTCCGTCACCGTGGTGGCGATGGTCGCGCCGCTGGCGTTCTGCAGGAAGACCTTCACTCCGCTGACACCAGTCTCGCTGAGATCCTGAACGCCGTTGTAGTTCTTGTCGTGCCACACCCTGTCGCCGACACTGGCCTTCGCTTTCAGCACCAGTCCGGCGTCCCAGGTCACGTCGCACTCGCCTTGCGTGAGATCGATCTTCGCGCTGGTCGCGACCTGCGCACCGACATGCACCAGCCGAACGTTGTCGAGAATGCCGCCAACGTGATCGTCCGCACCGGCTTCCCGGAACTGCAGCACATCCGCCCCCCCCGACCCGGTGACGTTGAACTTGTAGGTGGTCATCGCCGTGCTGGTCGGCGTGATGGTGGCGATCTTCGTGCCGCGCCAGAACACTTCGACCGTGTTGGTGGCTGCCGCGGTGTGCGCACGAAGACCGAGATCGAAACTCAGTTCGTAGCTCTTGCCGGCCTCGGTGTTGACGGTCTGCTGCAACCCGGTGCCGGTTCCGCAGGTGTTGCTGTCCAGTTCCACGACGTTGTGACCGGTGAATCCCGTCACTCCGAAGGTGCCACCACGACCCACCTCGATCGGCGCTCCGACCTTGGTCCAGCCAGGAAGCCCGTTGACATGCACCCAGCCGCTGGACCCGATCGAGACCCCCTCCTCGAAACTTCCATTCACGATGAGGTTCGTCCCCGTGACCGTCGCGGCAGAGAAGTCGTTGTCGATGGCGTCGTTGCTGCCGGCATCCTTGATCGTGAAGGTGTAATGGTCCGGTGCCGTGACACGCACCTGATAGGAGCCGGCGTCGAGGTGTTCGAAGCGGTAGTTGCCGCTGGCGTCGGTGGTCGTGGTGGCGATGACAGCCCCAGTGTGCCCATTGAGCAGTTCGACCTTCACACCCGTCAGGTTGGTCTCACCCGTGTCCTGAATGCCGTTCATGTTCGAATCGAGCCAGACACGGTCGCCGATGCAGCCCTTGGGAGCGACACGCAGACCCGCGTCCCAGGAAAGATCGTTCTCACCGGACTCGAGCACCGTCTGGATGGTCCGGCCGGTGGTGACATCCGCATCCGAGTCGTTCGCATCCGTCGAACCCGCCGCGTCCTTCGTGGTGAAGATGTAGCCCGCCGGCGCCACGAACTGCACCGAGTACGTCCCGGGCACCAGGTTGTTGAACAGGTAGTTGCCGTTCGCGTCCGTCGTGGTCGTCGACACCACCGTCCCGGC
>JBILUV010000219.1:0-6141 GCA_044370825.1 Burkholderiales bacterium
GTCGGCTCGATGCCGGTGCCGCCGACCACGACTTCTATCGCGCCAAGATGGCCACCGCCCGGTATCACTCCGAGCACATCATGCCCATGGCCCACGGTTTCGCCCGCGAGGTGACCGGCGGCGCCACCAGCGTGCTGGCCCTGGACGCCGCGCTGTTCTGATGTTTCTCCCTCCGCCGGCGCGTTGACGCGCCGGCGGCGCGGGACGCATGATCGCCCGCAGGCCGCGACGCCACCCACCGGGGCGGCGGGCGGAGTCCCTGCCCGGAGATCTCATGACCCTCCTGTGGATTCTCGCCGCGCTGGTCGCGGCGGTTGTGCTGGCCGGCCCCGTGCGTCGCCTGCTGGTGACGGGCCCTGTCCTGCGTGCCTTTCGCAAGGTGTTGCCGCCGGTGTCCGACACCGAGCGCGAGGCGCTGGAGGCGGGCACGGTCTGGTGGGAGGGCGCGCTGTTCGGTGGACGGCCGGACTGGCGCCGGCTGCTCGCGCTGCCCCGGCCCGCGCTGACCGAGGCTGAGCAGGCTTTCCTCGACGGGCCGGTCAATGCGCTGTGCGCCATGCTCGACGACTGGCAGGTGTCGCACGAACTCGAGGACCTGCCGCCGGCGGTGTGGCGGTTCATTCGCGAGCAGGGTTTCCTCGGCCTCATCATTCCGCCGCGTTACGGCGGCCTCGGCTTCTCGGCCCTGGCGCACAGCGAGGTGGTGGCGCGGCTGGCGACGCGCAGCGCAACCGCCACGGTGTCGGTGATGGTGCCGAATTCCCTGGGGCCGGCCGAGCTGCTGCTGCACTACGGCACCGAGGCCCAGAAGGACCACTACCTGCCACGCCTTGCCCGTGGTGACGAGATGCCGTGTTTCGCCCTCACCGGACCGGAGGCCGGTTCCGACGCGGCCTCGCTGCCGGATGTCGGGGTGGTCTGCCGCGGCCTGCACGAGGGTCGCGAGGTCACCGGCATCCGCCTCACCTGGGAGAAGCGCTACATCACGCTGGCGCCGGTGGCCACCCTGCTGGGGCTGGCGTTCCGACTGCGCGACCCCGAGCGCCTGCTCGGCGGCGAGGTGGAGTGCGGCATCACCCTGGCGCTGATCCCGGCGGGCCATCCCGGCGTGGTGATCGGCCGCCGCCACATCCCGCTCAACGGCTCGTTCATGAACGGGCCGACCTCGGGCCGCGATGTGTTCGTCCCGGCGGACTGGATCATCGGCGGGCCGGCGCGTGCCGGGCAGGGCTGGCGCATGCTCATGGAGTGCCTGGCGGCCGGGCGCGCCATCTCGCTGCCCTCGTCCTGTGCCGGCATGATGAAGCTCGCTGCCCGCACCACCGGCGCCTACACCCGCATCCGGCGGCAGTTCCGCACGCCGCTGGCGCGCATGGAGGGCGTGGACGCGGCGCTGGCGCGCATCGCCGCCCACACCTACACGATCGACTCGGCGCGCGCCTTCACCACCGTGGCCATCGACCAGGGCGAGAAGCCGGCAGTGGTGTCAGCCATCATGAAGTACCACGCCACGGAGCGCGGCCGGTCGGTGGTGAACGACGCGATGGACGTGCACGGCGGCAAGGGCATCTGCCTGGGGCCGGGCAACTACCTCGGCCGCGCCTATCAGCAGGTGCCGGTGGCGATCACGGTCGAGGGCGCCAACATCCTCACGCGCAGCCTGATCATCTTCGGCCAGGGGGCGCTTCGCTGCCATCCCTTCCTGCAGCGGGAGATGGCCGCCGCCAGGGCGCCAGCCGGGGCGGCGGCCACGCGAGACTTCGACGCGGCACTGTCGGGGCACGCCCGCTTCCTGGCCGGCAACTTCCTGCGCGCGGCATACCACGGACTGACCGGCGCACGCTGGGCGGTAGCCGCGGGTGTGCCGGCGACGCGCCGCCACGTGCGCGAACTGTCGCGTCTGTCGGCGGCCTTCGCCCTCACCGCCGATGTCGCGCTGCTGACTCTGGGCGGGGCGCTGAAGCGGCGGGAGAAGCTGTCGGGTCGCCTGGGTGACGCGCTGAGCCAGCTGTATCTGGCCTCGGCGGTGCTCAAGCGATACCACGATGACGGCGCACCCGAGGCGGACCTCCCAGTGGTGCGCTGGGCGCTGGAGGATGCCTGCCACCGCGCCGAGCAGGCACTGGTGGGGGTGGCGCGCAACCTGCCCAATCGCTGGGCCGCGGCGGTGATCCGCCTCGCCGTGCTGCCCTTCGGCGAGCGTTGTCGCGCCCCTTCAGACCGGCGCGGCACCGAGGTGGCGCGCGCGCTGTGCGCGCCCGGCGAGGTGCGCGAGCGCCTGACCCGGGGCGTGTTCTCGCTGCCGCTCGAGAGCGATCCGGTAGGGCGGCTGGACCTCGCATTGTCCCGGGTGGAGCGGGCCGAGGCGTTGCGTGCGGTGCTGGCAACGGCGGCGCGCGACGGCGTGATCACCGGTGACACCGAGGTGCAGCGGCAGGCGGCGGCGCAGGCGCGGGGGTTGCTGTCTGCGGAGGACGTGCGCTTCCTCGACGACACCCGTCGCCTGGAGCGCGCCTGCATCATGGTGGACGACTTCCCACGCGAGCTCGGGCGGGTGCGCCCCGCGGAAGCGCCCGGGATGGCCGAGGTCACGTTGCTGCCTGCGGCACGCCGCGCCGGCATGCTCCGATAACCCGAAGATAGCGCGGAGACCGCGATGAGCCCGACAGACGCCGATCCCTCCATCGTACTGCCCCAGGGGCGCGAAGCGGTGCTGCGCGTCGTGCCCATGCCCTCGGACGTGAACTCCACCGGCGACATCTTCGGTGGCTGGATCATGGCCCAGGTGGACCTCGCTGGCAGCATCCCGGCCTATCGGCTGGCGCGCGGCCGGGTGGCGACCATCGCGGTCAATTCGTTCCTGTTCAAGCAGCCGGTGCTGGTGGGCGACGTGGTGAGCTTCTATGCCGAGATCGCCCGCGTCGGCCGCACTTCCATCACGGTCAACGTCGAGGTGTTCGCCGAGCGCGGCGTGGCACAGACGGTGGTCAAGGTGACCGAGGCGACGCTGACCTACGTCGCCGTGGACGAGAACCGCCGGCCGCGGCCGGTGGCGATGGCATGAGAGGTCGAACAACGACAACACCCTGAGGAGACCGAAGCGATGAAAGGAGGACAACTGCAGCGATGCGGCCGTGGTGTCGCGGTGGCGGTGCTGGCGGCGTGGTGCACCCAGGCGGGAGCGGCGGGCTTCTTCCTGCCCTACCAGGGGGCGGCGGCGATAGGCAACGCCCTGGCCGGGTCGGCGGCGCTGGGCGAGGACGCGAGCACGGTGTTCTTCAATCCGGCCGGGATGTCGCGCATCGACTCGCGTCAGGTGGCCCTGGCGGCGCACCACGTGCAGCCGGATTTCGCCTACCGGGACAGCGGGTCCTCGGGGACCCTCGGCCTGCTGGCCACGGGAGGCAACGGCGGCGAGTTCGCCGGCAGCAGCACCTTGCCGGCGCTGTTCGCGGTGCTGCCGCTGGAGCGCTGGCGCCTCGGCCTGGGCATCAGCGCCCCCTGGGGCAGCCGGACCGACTACGAGGCCGGCTGGATCGGACGCTTCCAGGCCGGGCTCACCGACCTGAAGAGCCTCAACGTCAATCCCTCGCTGTCCTGGCGTGCCTCGGAGGCGTGGTCCTTCGGGGTCGGCATCAACTACACCCGCCTCGACGCCGAGATCCGCCGCGCGCAGCTGCTGCCGGGGCCGTCGGTAGGCGAGGCGCGCTTCGAGGGCAGCGACCAGGCCTGGGGCTTCAACCTCGGCGCGCTGTGGGAGCCGTCGTCGTCCACGCGGCTGGGGGTGAGCTACCGGTCGCGGGTCGACACCCGACTCGAGGGCCGGCAGAGCGTGACCACCTCGACCGGTGCGGTGGTGCCGACCCAGTCCTTCGACATCACCGCCGAGCTGGCGCTGCCGGCCATCACCCAGGTGAGCGCGGTGCAGGCGCTGGGCGATCGCCTCACCCTGCTGGGCGACGTGTCCCACTACCAGTGGAGCGTGATCCAGTCCCTGGACGTGCGCAACCGGGCCACCGGGGCGCTCAGCAACTCGCTGGCGCTGAAGTATCGCGACACGGTGCGCGTGTCGGCCGGCGCCAACTATCGGCTGAGTGACGCCTGGCTGCTTCGGACAGGCGTGGCCTGGGATCAGGCGCCCGTGGCCAATGCCCAGGACCGCACCGCCAACCAGCCCGATGCCGATCGCACCTGGCTGTCCATCGGTGCGCGCTGGGACGTGGCGAAGCACCACCGGCTCGATCTCGCTTACGCGCACGTGTTCTTCGCCAGCGCGCCGGTCGAACACGCGGTCGCGACCTCGCCGACGACCTCCATGACCCTGCGCGGCGGGTACGATAACGCGGCCGACATCGTCGCCCTGCAGTACACGGCGGGATGGTGAGAACGGAGCGGGCGTGCGGGCCAGGAGCCCGGGGGTTCCACCGGGTCGGCACCGGGGATGCGCGCGACACCAACGGGCAGGGGATCTGCGGTGGATCGGCTGTCCGGACATCCGGGCCGGCAGGGAGCAGCGGGAATGAATGAGGCACGAAGGGGTCTCGAGGTGCGCCGCGCCGCCGTGCTCGGCGCCGGCGTGATGGGGGCGCAGATCGCCGCGCATCTGGCCAACGCCGGCATCGAGTGCCTGCTGTTCGAACTGGGCGCGCCCGACGGACCGCCGGGTGCGGCCTCGGCGCGCGCCATCGAGGCGCTGGCGAAGATGGATCCGGCGCCACTGGCCCTGCCGGCGCTCGCCGGGGCCATCACGCCGCTGGATTACGACCACCACCTCGAACGCCTGGGCGAGTGCGATCTGGTGATCGAGGCCATCGCGGAGCGGCTGGACTGGAAGCAAGCCTTGTACGCCCGCATCGCGCCGGCGCTGGCACCCGGCGCGGTGCTGGCCACCAACACCTCCGGCCTGTCGGTCGAGGCGCTGGCGGCTGGTCTGGCGCCGGCGCTGCGGCGACGCTTCTGCGGGGTGCACTTCTTCAATCCGCCGCGCTACATGCATCTGGTGGAACTGGTGCCGGTGGCCGACACCGAGCCCGCGGTCCTCAACGGTCTGGAGTCCTTCCTCACCACTGCCCTGGGCAAGGGCGTGGTGCGGGCGCCGGACACGCCGAACTTCATCGCCAATCGCGTCGGCGTGTTTTCCCTGCTGGCGGCCTGCCACCATGCAGCGCGCCTCGGGCTTGGCTTCGATGCCGTGGACGCCGTGACGGGCAGCCGCATCGGACGCCCGCGCACCGCCACTTTCCGCACCGCCGATCTCGTGGGCCTCGACGTGCTCGGACATGTGATCGGCACCATGCAGTCGGGGCTGGCGGATGACCCCTGGCACCGGTACTTCGCGGTGCCGGACTGGATGGCGACGCTGGTGGCCGGTGGCGCCCTCGGCTCGAAGACCGGGCACGGGATCTATCGCAAGGGCCCGGACGGCCTGCAGGTGCTGGACGCGGCCACTGGCGGTTATCGGACCTCGGTGCATGACCCGGACCCTGCGGTGGCGGAGCTGCTCAGGGAGCGCGATCCGGCGGCCCGCCTGGCGGCGCTGCGCGCCTCGGACCGGCCCCAGGGGCGCTTCCTGTGGGCGGTGACGCGGGACATGCTGCACTACTGCGCGGTGCAGCTCGAGCACATCGCCGCCGACGCGCGCGACCTCGATCTCGCCCTGCGCTGGGGTTTCGCCTGGAAGGAGGGGCCGTTCGAGCTCTGGCAGGCGGCCGGCTGGCAGAACGTTGCGCGCTGGATCTCCGAGGACATCGAGACCGGTGGCGCGATGGCGGCGGTGCCGCTGCCGGCCTGGGCGCTGGCGCCGGAGCGCACCGGCGTGCATGGCCCCGAGGGCTCGTTCAGCCCGCGCGCGGGAGCGCCACGGCCGCGCTCGTCACTGCCGGTGTACCGCCGCCAGCCGGTCCCGGACCGGCTGCTGGGAGAGGGTGGCGAGCCCGGCACCACGCTGCTCGAGACCGACGCGGTGCGCCTGTGGAGCGATGGCGACGACATCGGCGTGCTGTCCTTCAAGAGCAAGATGCACGCGATAGGAGAGGACGTGCTCGAGGGCGTCGCACTCGCGGTGGAGCGTGCGGAGCGCGACCTGCGCGGCTTGGTGATCTGGCAGACTGAGCCCCCGTTCTCCGTCGGAGCAAACCTGTC
>JBILUV010000220.1:0-6124 GCA_044370825.1 Burkholderiales bacterium
CGAAGCCGCCTGCCGGCTGCTGGTGCTGGGGGGCAGGCCGATTGCGGAGCCGGTCGTGGGCTATGGCCCGTTCGTGATGAACTCGCGCGAGGAAATCCTGGAGGCTTTCCAGGACTACGAGGCGGGCCGCATGGGCCAGCTCGCCTGAGCCTCGCCTGCGGGTCAGTGGCGCGCTTGTGCCGCCCGGCGCTTCATTTCCGCCACGAGCGCGCGGAACTGCTGCTCGGCCTGGGTGCGGATCAGGCGCGGACCGAGCAGCGGCGGCACCCAGAAGTCCGGCACGATCTCCGCGCGGTAGTGGATCTTCACGCCCACCGGATCCGCCGCGAGGGTGGTCTCCAGTTCCAGCTTCTTCATGTTGCCGCGGATGCCGCGTGACCGGATCAGGCTCTCCGGCGTGACCCACACATCGCGCTCCACCTCGTAGTCGAAGCTGAAGGGCCCGACGCGCGTAACGCCCTTCTGCCACACCCTCAGAGCGTCACCCTCGCCCGCCACCCGCCGGCTCTCGCGCATGTCGGGAATGAACTCGGCCATGTGGTCGTAGTCGGTGAGAACCGCCCACGCGACGGACGGGGGAACCGCCACGCTCAGCCAGCCCTCGACCACGAACTCACCCGATTGACGCGTGACATCGAACCGCGAAGACTCCCCCTCCTCCGCGACCGCCACCCCGACGACGAGCAGCAGGACGACCAGCCACAAGCCTGCCGGAGCCCGCCTCGCGGCGTAGCTGCCCAGCACCGCACGCACGGCTCCCACGACCGGCAGCAGGCCATGCCATGCAGGTGCGCGGGTGCGCGAAAGGAGCAAGCGGAGCCTTCTCCGATGAGGGGCGGGGCAACCGGGGCCGGAACACCGGTCGGACGGGCGGGAGGAGCAATCTCCCGCGCCGCTTAGAGAAGCGCGAAGAGCGACAGTTCCTGCACGCTCATGAAGGATTTCTGCGCGGCCTCGAGGGACACCCGCTGGTAGGTGAGTTCCGTGATGGCCTTGGCGTAGTCCAGGTCCCGCAGACCCGACAGCTCCCGGGCGAACTGCTGCCCGAGATCTTCCGCGGCACTGCGATTCGTCTCGACTTCCTTCGCGAACGCGCCGACGGCGGCCAGGATCGTCAGATTCACGTCCAGGGCGTTGTCCAGATTGTTCTGCACCGAGTTGAGCGAGTTCGTGAGGCGGGTGTTCAGTGTCGCCCCCGGACCCGCGGTCTCCAGCGTCGTGATCAGGTCGTTGAGGGTGGAGAAGATGTCCTTGGCCGTGCTTGGCTCGACCGTGAAGGTGTCGCCGTCCGAGGGCGTACCCGTCACCGAGAACTCGATGCCATAGTCGAAGGCCACCGGGTTGGTGTCCGGGGGCGCCTGGGTGGCCACCACGATCGCGGCGCCACTCTGGTGCGTCCGAGGATAGGGGCCCGCCGCCGGCGCGAGACCGGTGGTCAGAGAAAGGTTGTTGACGGTGTCGACGATGTCGTAGGTCGTGGTGGGCGGCACCGAGGTGCTGTCCACGGCAAAGCGAACTTCGAAGTTCTTCGGGTTGCCGACGGAATCCCAAGCCGCGGCATCCCGCACCACACCGGCAGTCACCACACCCGTGCCGACATTCGTCGCGCCAGCCGAGGTCACGAAGGTGCCATTGCCGTCCCGGATGCGCTGGAAGACGTCCGCCCCCGACTGGCTCACGGGCACATCGCGAGTCGGCGCGATCTGGACGAGGCGCTGTCCCTCGTCGCCGTTGTAGTCCACCTGTCCCGGCGCATTCTCCGAAAAGGGCTGCGTCGTGCCCTGGTAGCCGGAGAACAGGTACAGGCCGTTGGCATCCGTGGTGTTCGCGATGCCCAGCAGTTCGTCGTATCGGCCGCGCAGCTCGGCGGCGATGTTCTTCAGTTCCCGCGAACTGAGCGCCGCGTTGCCCGCATTGACCGCGAGCGTCTTCACGTCCTGCAGCAGGCGCGTGTAGCGTGTGAGGGCCTCCTCCTGCAGGTCCATGGTGCCTCGGGCGGAGTCCGCATTGCGCATGTACTGCTCGTTCACGGCCTGCGACTGCGATACCTCGAGCGCCCGCGCGGCGGCGACGGGGTCGTCGGCCGGCGTCAGCACGCGACGGCCGGTGGAGATCTGGTCCTGTGTCTTCAGCAGACGCGCCTGACCCTGGAGCATGTTGAACACGCCCTGCTCGAACACCGTATTGGTACTGACTCTCATGGTGGGCGTTTCCTGCGAAGGTTAGTTGCCGAGCTGCAGCACGGAGTCGAACAGCTGGGACGCGATCTGCAGCACCTTGCCCGATGCCTGGTAGGCCTGCTGGTAGCGCACGAGATTGGCGGCCTCCTCGTCGAGATTCACGCCCGAGAAGGCCTGCTCGGCGTCGACGGTCTGTTTCACCAGTGCCGTCTGCGCCTTGGACTGCACCTCCATCTCGCGCGTGTCGTTGCCGATCTGGCTCACCATCTGGCTGTACGCCGACTGATAGTTGGCCGTGCCGCCGGCGACGGTGCCGGTCGTCTGCAGCTTCGCGAGCAGCAGCGCATTGCGGTTGTCCGCGACGCCCGCCGTGTTGTTGCTCACCGTGAAGGTGTCGCCGTCCGCCGGGTTGCCGCTGATCTGGAACGTCATGCCATTGAAGCTGATGTCGTCGCCCGAGGTATACGCGATCGGCCCGGCCGCGGGGGAGGCACCGGCCACGACCCACTCGTTGGCAGCCTGGTCGTAGGTGAAGGTCATCGGCGACGTGAGCGGCAGGTTCGAGACGTCCGTCACCACGCCCTGCGTCATCTTCGCGTTGCCGTTGTTCGTGAGTGCCGCGGTCGTGCGCACCGGCGCGGCAGCCGCGATCATCGCGGTGTCGGAAATCAGCACTTCGACATCGCGCCCGGCATAGCGGGTGGGCTGGATGAGATACACGTCACCGTCCTGCGGCGTGCCCGTGGGCATGTCGATGGTGAGACCGTCGAACGTCTGCGGCAGCGACGTGTAGGTGGTCTCGCTGCCGTCGAGCAGACGGCGCACCACGAAGTTCCCGGCGTCGTAGACGACGCGATAGTCGGAGAGCGTGAGGCTCGCCGCGTCGCTGATGGTCGCGCTCACCACACCGTCGCCCAGGTTGGTGGTGCGGGCCTGCGTATAAGGCTGCGGCACCGAGAAGTAGTCCTCGCCGAAAGCGCCGTTCAGATCCTGCCCCAGCCGGTGCTGGGCGTTGAAGGTCTCCGCCAGCGTCACGACCACCCGGCCGAAGGTGTTCTGGGCAAGATCCAGGGTCTGATCGCGGAAGGCCAGCAGACCGCCCAGCTTGCCGCCCTGGAAGATTTCGGCGGGCATCGGGATGGACCCCGAGGCCACGGACAGACCCAGTTCCACGTTCGCGGGATCATCGGGCGAAGGCTGCGCCTCGAGGGTCAGGGTATTCGCACCGACCACGATCGTCTGTCCGGTGCCGATCGAGACATTCACCGTGCCGTCGCTCTGGCTCACCGTGCTCACGCGCACGAGCGCGTTCAGTTCCGAGATCAGGTAGCCGCGCTGGTCGAGCAGATCGTTCGGAGGCCGGCTCTCGCCGCCCGCCGACGAGGCAATCTCCTGGTTCACGTTCGCAATCTGGCTGGCGAGGCTGTTGATGCGATCGACCGACGCGCGGATCTCGGCGTTGGTCCCGCTGCGGAGATCGCGGAAGCGTGCGTCGAGCTGCTGGATCCGGGACACCATGGACTCGGACAAGCTCAGCATCGACTGCCGGGAAGGCACCGAGGACGGATTCGCGGCGACGTCCTGCACACCCGAGAAGAAGTCCTGCAGGGCGGGCGACAGACCGCTCGACGGGTCCGCCATCACGTTGTCGACCTGGCGGGCCTGCGTCAGGTAGGAATCGAGATAGCCTTGCTGAGACGCTGCCGCCAGCCGCTGAGTCGCCAGGAACGTGCTGTACTGGCGCACCACGTTCTGGACTTCCACCCCGGTGCCGAGGTAGCCCGAGCCCGTGTACTGCGGGTCGCCCGGCGTGAACACGACGTTCTGACGCGTGTAACCGGGCGTCGACACGTTGGCGATGTTGTGGCCGGTCGTGGTGAGGCCGATGCGCGCCGCGGTGAGGCCGGTGATGCCGATGGAAAGAACGCTGGATGCCATGGTCGGGGATCTCTTACGAAGTAACGGCCGCAGTCGGGGTTTTCTGGAGCCCGTCGCCCCGGGCCATCTGGACCTGCCGGACGATCACGTCCGCGAGCCCCAGCCCCGGTCCGCGGGACAGAGACTCGACGTACTGCTGATCGAGCATGCCGGTGAAGGTCTTGGTCGCCTCGCTCTCGAAGAGGTCGTCGCCGAACCCTGCCTGCCGCATGGTCTTCATGAGCTGGTTCATAAGCAGCGACTCGAAGGCCTGTGCCGCCTTGCGCAGTGCCTTTTCGTCGTCCCGCAGCGAGAGGCTGCGGATATCGCCCATCGCCTGCGGATCGATCGCGAGCTGTGCCGCATCCACACGGTTCATGGTCAGATGACCTCCAGTTCGGCGCGGAGCGCACCGGCGGCCTTCATGGCCTGCAGGATGGCGAGCAGATCGATGGGCGTCGCCCCCACGGCATTCAGGGCGCGCACCACATCGGCCAGCGACGTCGTGCCGGGCATCACCACCAGCCCTGCCTTGTCGGACTTCACTTCGACCTGTGCGCGGTCGGTCACCACGGTCTGGCCCTGCCCGAGCGCGTTGGGCTGGCTCACCTCGGGATTGCTCTGGATCGTGACCTGCAGGTTGCCGTGCGCCACGGCGCAGTTGCCCAGATTCACGCGGGTGTTCATCACGACCGACCCGGTCCGGCTGTTGACGATCACCTTGGGGGGCGCTTCCGCCGCATTGACGAGCAGATTCTCGAGGCGCGAGATGAACGCGATGCGCTGGGTCGAATCGAGCGGCGCGCGCACCCGCACCTGACGGGCATCGGCGGCGCTCGCCATGCCCGGACCGATGGCGGTGTTGATGGTCTCGACGATGCGGGACACGGTCGTGAAGTCCGTGGCGAGCGTGTCGAAGGTGATGAACTCGCCCTGACCGAGCGCAGCCTGCACCGCTCGCTCCACCGTCGCGCCGCCGGGGATGCGACCGGCGTTCAGGTGGTTGATGGCCACGCTGGTGCCGCCCGACTGCCCTCCGGCACCGGCGACCAGCACGTTGCCTTGCGCGATCGCGTACACCTGGCCATCCACGCCGCGCAACGGTGTCAGCAGAAGAGTGCCGCCGCGCAGGCTGCGAGCGTTGCCCATCGAGGAGACCGTGATGTCGATCGCCTGACCGGGCCGGGCAAACGCCGGCAACTGGGCAGTGACCATCACCGCCGCCACGTTGCGCAACTGGAGCGCAGCCGGCGGCAGCGTGAGGCCCATCTGATTGAGCATGCTGATGAGGGCTTGCGTGGTGAACGGCGTCTGCGTGGTCTGGTCACCGGTGCCGTCGAGGCCCACGATGACGCCGTAGCCCACGAGCTGGTTGGCGCGCACACCCGAGAGCACGGCCAGGTCCTTGATGCGTTGCGCGGCCTCGACCGTGGCGCCGAAGGCGAGTCCGGCGAGGAGCAGCATGGCGCCGATGGCGCGCGGGAGATTGCGGAAGGCGATCATGTCGAAGGTGCCCATCAGAACGGCGACACGGACAGGAACAGCCGCTGCAGGAAGCCCATGGTCTGCGCTTCGCTGATGTAGCCGCGTCCCTTGTACTCGATGCGGGCGTCCGCCACGCGGGTGGACGACACCGTGTTCGCCGCGGTCACATTGACCGGATTCACGACACCGGAGAAGCGGATGTACTCGGTGCCGTTGTTGATGGACACCTGCTTCTCGCCGCTCACCAGGAGGTTGCCGTTGGGATACACCTCGATCACGGTGACGGCCACGTTGCCGGTGAACACGTTGTTGGCGGCGCTGTTGCCGCTGCCGTCGAAAGTCGAATCGGACGAGGCGCCTACGGCCAGACCCTCGAGGTTGGCACCGGGCACGCGCGTGATGCTGGGCACGCCGATGGCCGTGGAGCCGGAACGCGATGCCTGGCTGCTCGATGCCTTGGAGGCGTTGGTCCGTTCCTCCAGGATCACCATGAGCGTGTCACCGGCGAATCGGGCGCGCCGATCCTCGAACAGCACGAGGCG
>JBILUV010000221.1:0-6061 GCA_044370825.1 Burkholderiales bacterium
GGGAGGCGCAGGTGCTCGCTCACCTGCTGGACGGCAAGGCGAACAAGGAAGTCGCAAGCGCCCTCGGCATCAGTCCGCGCACGGCGGAGGTACATCGACGCAACATCCTGCAGAAGACTGGTGTATCCGGTCTGCTCGAACTGGGCGTGATGACCCGCAGGGTGAGCGACCAGAACTGATGGCAGGCGCACGGTGGCTGCGCAAGTCCGCTCATGCCGACATTCTCCCGCGCTGGAGAATGCGTATTAATGCGTACGTAATGGTGGGTATTTCAGGGCACTTTGCGATCCGTGAGACTCGCGACATGAAAACACTTGTCGAGGGTTTTATGAATACGACGTTCAGCGTTGCCGACCTGTCGCATCTCCTGCGCATGCCCCCATTGAACGACGACTCCCTGGGAGGACTGACGTTCCGCGTGAGATCGCTGGCAAGCGGGGAGTCATTGTTGCGTCAGGGCGATCGATTTCGTGGTGTCTACGTGGTGCGCGATGGATATCTGAAGAGTGCTTTCCTGAACGGGGACGACGAACAGGTGGTGGCCTTCCCCGTTCCCGGCGACCCGGTGGGTGTCGGGGGTATCGAGACTCAGGTCTATCCGGAGGATGCCATCGCGCTCACCAAGGCGGAGGTGGTGGTGGTGCCGCAGGGCCAGTTGTTACAGATGGAGGGCGGTGCGGGCGGTGTTCGGGAGGTCCTGATGTGGCTGCTGACCCGGGAGAATTCGGGCAAGGCGGAGCATGTCGCGCTTCTCGGCCGGCGCCATTCGATTGCCCGGTCAGCCGCCTTCCTCGCCTACCAGGGCGAGAGATCGTGGCGTCTTGGCCAGTCACCGAGGCGGTTCCGCCTGCCGATGCGGCTCGCTCACATAGGCAGTTACCTCGGGCTGCGTCCCGAGACCCTGAGCCGCGCGTTCAGGGCCTTCGGGGAGGAGGGCATCGCAGAGGTGCGCGCCAGATGGGTGGAGATCCACGATCCCGCGAGGCTTCGGGTGCTCGCCGACGGCACCGATGCCCGGATCCCGGTGAGTCCGGTGAGCAGTGGCATGACGTCAGGCCTGGCTAATCGGGTACGACTGGCGTGGGGGGTCTAGCCCGGCCATATTTCATGAGGCCAAGGGACGATGGCGAGGCAGGCCACGTGTCCCGCGCCAAGCCAATAGCCGAGCCTATTGGCGCGAAGCGGGGGTGCGGCATGACCGCAAGGCGCCCGCGAGCGCCCGTGCAGGCCGGCAGACCAAATCGTACCGACGGCCAATTCGCTGCAAGCCCGATGGGCATCAGTGCGCGGCTTATTTTAGGGGCCGACCTGGTGAAATGTCCGGGCTGCTAGGGACAGACGACTGCGAGTACATCGCCCGGGATTTCCCGTTCGGCGGGTACCTGGTCGTGGGTTTCGGGGAAGGTCCAGACCACCGCCGTATCCTGCAACAGGAACCGCTGCACCGTCAGCACCTGATTGGCGGGGCAGGAGATCAGATAGCGGCTCACCACGCTGTCGTATTGCAGCCCCATCATGTCCCGCGGTTTGGCGTAGGAGACTCTCATCCGGAAACCGACCTGTCCCGTGTCCCGCCGCGACACGGGTGTCTTTTCGAGGTAGGTATGAGTCACCTCGTCCGAGGTGAGCAGGATCCACTCGGCGCCAGCGTCCGTCCTGCCAATCAACGGAATCGTCGCCAGTGCCGCGCAGGCGATCCGCCGGGCAGCTTTCAACCAGACGGGCGGGCAACAGCAAGTTTGCATCGCACAACTCCAGTTGGTGCGTCGAGGGTGGATCCGATCTGCGAACCTATTGCAGGGGACCCATGCGCTTGGCGGTCAGGATAGTCGCGGTCGAGATTCTGTCGACGCCGTTCGGCACGGTCCGTCGCATGACCGCTCTTACCCTCACGCGATCCTGCAGGACTGTCAAGGGTTGATGGCGAGAAAAAACGTATGCTGTGGATAGGCCTCCTGATCCAAACAGGTTCGGAGTCCCACATTTCCGTGGCCCACAAAGACTTAGGGCGATGGAGATCATAAGCGGCCGGCAGACCCCGCGTCGCGGCCCGTGGTGCGGTGATTCGCGGGCTCGGCTCTGGTAATCTCCACCCTGGGTGGTTGTAGCTTCAGGGTTCACCGCGTCAACCACTCCTGAACAGACCCAGAAACGGAGAACGAATTGAGACGACTTGCGTTGAGCTTCGGCATTGCCCTCGGCCTTCTGGCCACGGCGCCGAGTGCGTACAGTGCCCCAACGGGCCAACCGAACATCCTGGTCATCTGGGGTGACGACATCGGCCAGTTCAACATCAGTGCCTACAACAACGGCATGATGGGGTACAAGACCCCCAACATCGACAAGCTCGCCAAGGACGGCGCCCTGTTCACCGACTGGTACGGCCAGCAGAGCTGCACCGCCGGCCGGGCCGCCTTCGTCACCGGGCAGGCGCCCATCCGCACCGGCCTGACAAAGGTCGGCCTGCCCGGCGCCCCGGAAGGCATGAAGAAGGAAGACCCGACCATCGCCACCCTGCTCAGGGCGCGCGGCTACATGACGGGCCAGTTCGGCAAGAACCACCTCGGCGACCGTGACGACATGCTGCCTACGGCGCACGGCTTCGACGAGTTTTTTGGCAACCTCTACCACCTCAACGCCGAGGAAGAGCCGGAGAGCCCCGACTACCCGAAGGATCCGCAGTTCAAGAAGCGCTTCGGCCCGCGCGGCGTCATTCACAGCTTCGCGGACGGCCGCATCACCGACACCGGGCCGCTGACCCGCAAGCGCATGGAGACCATCGACGACGAGGTCACTGTAAAGGCGCTAGACTTCATGACACGGGCGAAGAAGTCCAACAAGCCCTTCTTCATGTGGTGGAACTCCACCCGCATGCACATCTTCACCCACCTGAAGCCGGCCTCCGAAGGCAAGACCGGGCTGGGCGTGTACGCGGACGGGATGGTCGAGCACGACGGCCACGTCGGGCAGGTGCTGGCCAAGCTCAAGGAGCTGGGACTGGACGAGAACACGATCGTCATGTACTCCACCGACAACGGCGCCGAGACCTTCACCTGGCCGGATGGCGGGACGACCATGTTCCGCGGGGAGAAGAACACCCAGTGGGAGGGCGGTTACCGTGTGCCCACCCTGATCCGCTGGCCTGGCGTCATCAAGCCGGGGACGGTGGTGAACGACATCGGTGCCCATGAGGACATGCTCCCCACCCTTCTGGCTGCCGCCGGTGACTCGACGGTAAGCCAGGACCTGCTCAAGGGCCGCACCATCGATGGACGCAGCTACAAGGTTCACATCGACGGCTACGACCTCGGACCTGCCCTCAGGGGTGAGGCGGCCTGGCCCCGCCGCGAGTTCATCTACTGGACCGACGATGGCCAGGTGGCCGCCCTGCGCTACGACAACTGGAAGGTCACCTTCCTCAAGCAGGAAGCCGAGGGCCTCAAAGTCTGGCAGCAGCCCTTCACCGCGCTGCGCGCTCCGACGCTCACCAACCTGCGCATGGATCCGTTCGAGCGCGCCGAGCACGAGAACGCCATGGGTTATCAGCGCTGGTACCTCGACCGCATGTTCGCCATCGCGCCCGCTGGCGCCTACGTCGGCCGTTGGCTGCAGAGCTTCAGGGAGTTCCCGCCCCGCCAGAAGCCCGGCAGCTTCAACCTCGACCGCGTCATGGAAGCGGTGATGTCCAGTTCCAAGCAGTAACCCCCGCAGTGCCGCAAGCCTGGGTCGCCAGGCTTGCGGCGATCCCCTCGCGTGGCTGGGCCACCGGCGTTCAGCGCGCGGCGCGGAATCGTTCCAGCCTCCGCCGGTATCTGGCCGTATGGAAGGCAAATACTGTTGTCCATGCAGCCTCGGTGCTCTCTGCGCCTGCCGGGCCTGCTGCGTGAAAACACCCCCAAAAATGGCCTTCCAAGCCCTTAAATAGCCTGTTTTTTCAACTTTTAATACATTAAATCAGGGTATTAAGTTGGTCCGACCCCGATGGGGCGCTACTTGGGTTTCCAGGAGTTGTGGAACTGGACGATGAGCCAGCGTCCGTCTCGTTTCTGCATCACCGCGGTGTGGCGCGACGGACCGTTGGTGGTCATCGTGCCGTCTTTGGTGCGCTCGGACTGCCAGGTGGCGGTGACGAGCACCACGTCCTCGGAGATCTGGCTTGCGGTCGTCCCGAAGAGCCTGGCGCGGACCTCCCCGCGCTCGCGGGACAACGCGCGGACGAAGTACTCCCGCACGCCGACCGGATCGGTGACCAGCTCCGGCGAGATCGTCCCCATGAACTGCGCGTCCGGTGAGAACACCGTGACCAGCTGATCATGGTTCTCCGTGCGGAAGTACTCGAAGAACTGCCCGTACGCCGCAAGAGCGTCCTGGCGTGGGTCGGCGTGAGCCGCGAGTGCCCACAGGGCACCCGCGACCAGGGCGATGAGTCGACATCATGATGTCGTCCCGAAGCAGGTGGCAGGAGTCATCGACGGCAGGCAAGGGGTGATCATCCTTTTCGTGCGTCCACGTTCACGATGCCGGTGCGCGTCCCCGGGGGGCGGGCACGCAGGGCTTCCTCGATCGGGTCGATCCCCCAGCCCGGGCGGTCCGGGAGCTTTAGGTGACCGTCTTCGAACTCCGGCACGTGGGTGAACAGCTCGTGGTCCCACGCGAGCCGGTCGATGTCCGTCTCCATGATGCGCAGATTCGGTACGGCCGCCGCGAAATGTGCGTTCATCATCGTGCACAGGTGGCCGTAGAAGTTGTGCGGCGCGACGTTGATCTCGTGGGCCTCCGCGGCCGCGGCGATCTTCATCGACTGCCATGCGCCATTCCAGGGAACGTCGACGATGGCGACATCCATGGACTGGTTGCGGAAGTAGGGCAGGAACTCCTGCAGGCCGAGCAGCGTTTCACAGGAACTGATGGGGTGGGGGCTGTGCTGGCGGATCCACGCCAGAGCCTCGGGGTTGCGGCTGTCGATCTCCACCCAGAACAGCTCGAAATCGGCCAGGGCCCGCAGGATCTTCAGGTAGCCCTCGGTGGCCGCGTTGAAGTTGAGGTCGAGCAGGATGTCCACGTCCGGGCCCGCGCCTTCCCGGATGGCCTCGAGATGGCGCCGCAGGTCCTTGAGTACCGATCGCTCGACGTTGCGTGCGGGCTCGAACGGGTAGCCGAACCCGGGTGCCCAGCTGCGGGGGTTGCGCCCCTGGGCGTCGTAGGTGAAGACGTTGGTCTTGAGCGCCCGGAAGCCGGAGTCGCGTACCTCCCGGCCGATCGACCGCACGCCGTCAAGGTCGGTGATTGCCGGCGGATAGAACTCCGGCTGGAAGATCCGCCAGGTGGCGCAGTGCGACCAGTAGACAGGGATACGGTCCCGCACCCGTCCCCCGAGCAACTCCACTACAGGCACCCCGAGCCCCTTGGCTTTTGCATCCAGAAGCGCGTTTTCGATGGCGCCCATCGCCAGCGCCACCACGCCGCCCGAGGCCGGTCGGGTGGCGGACAGCAACTCCGCCCGTATGCGCTCGTGGTCGTTCACGGCCCGCCCGAGCACGCGCGACGCCAGGCGCTGGATGACGGCACCCACGCCCGGCGCCCCGAAACCCTCGTCGAACTCACTCCAGCCGACGACGCCCGTATCCGTCACGAGCTTCACGAAGTGGTAGTTGCGCCAGCCCGCGTCACAGGCAAGCGTCTCGATCGTCGCGACCTTCATGTACTTTCCCCGTCGACTGGCACCGTCGGCACCGGAGCGCGAATCCTACCGCGACGCTGCCTTGGTCCTGCAGTTCCTTCGCACGTTGGATCGGCCGGGCCCTTGCGCCAGGTGCGCTGGGACCCGTACCGTCCAGAAAAACACCCCCAAAATAGCGGTTCTAAGCCATAAAAAGCCCTGTTTTTGCCATCTTAATTTATTAAAAACAAACAATTACCGTGGTCCGACCCCGAACGATGCTTGTTGGCGCGATCTGGTATTTCGGACTCGTGTTCGCTGCCGGTCTTGTGCTCGGCCTGATCCGCGTTCCCTTCCTTGTTCCGCTGATGGGGGAGCGGATCGCGGAGCTCCTCGAGATGC
>JBILUV010000222.1:0-6008 GCA_044370825.1 Burkholderiales bacterium
CGGCCGTGCGCAAGGCCACCGCGTCCAGCCAGCCGGGCACCACCTCATCCTCGGAGCGCGCGTACTGCTGCAGCAACGCCCGCGGCCCGTAGACATCCAGCACGAAAGCCATTTCCGGAATGTCGCGGTCGTACACCCGGAAGCAGTCTGTGTCGGCCTGCCGCAGGCTGCGGCGCAGGTGGCGGTGCCGCCGCGAGACGCGGTTGCCGAAGGCCTCCAGCAGCATCTGCGAGTCGGCCATCAGGCCCTCGCCGCCGGCCGCAGCCGCGTGGTGATGACGATGCCGGTGAAGATCAGCGCCATCCCGATGAAGTGGAAACCCTGGGGCGGCTCGTCCAGGAACACCGTGGACAGCACGAAGCCGAACACCGGCACCAGATGCACGAACACCCCGGCACGCGTCGGTCCCACGGCCGCCACGCCGCGGTTGTAACAGACGAAGGCCACCAGCGCGGGGAAGATGCCGAAGTAGGCCAGCGCCGCACCGGTCTTGAGCGTCAGCGCGAAGGTGGCACCCGTGGACACCTCCCACAGGTACCACGCGAGCAGCGGCGGCCACCCGAAGATGCAGATCGTCGCCAGGAAGGCATACATGCTCATGCCCGCCGGCCGGAAGCGCAGCGTGACAGTGTAGAAGGCCCACAGGATCATCGCCAGCACCAGCAGCACGTCGCCGCGGTTGAACGCCAGGCTAACCAGCGTCTGCCAGCTGCCCTTGGCGACGATCACCACCACGCCGGCCAGCGAGGTGAAGATGCCGGCCATCTGCCCGGCGCTGGTGCGCTCGCGCAGCAGCAGCCAGGCGATCGGCGGGATGAACACCGGGACGATGGAGTTGAACAGAGTGCCGTTGGTGGCCGTGGTCATGGTGAGCCCGATGTAGCACACCGTGTTGAACACGGTCACGCCCATGAAGCCCACCAGCGCCATCACCTTCCAGGACGCCAGGATGTCCTGGCGGCGCTCCCACAGCTCACTCGCGGTGAAGGGCAGCACCAGCACGAAGGCGATGGTCCAGCGCCAGAACGACGCCGCCACCGGCGGCAGCTCGCCGCGGATGCCGCGGCCGATCACCATGTTGGTGGCCCACAGCAGGCTTGCCACGCACAGCAGCACGTACGCCGTGCGCTGCAACTGGACGGCGCCGGCGGACATCAGTTCAGCCGGGCCACGGCCTTGCGCAGTTCCACCGTCCTCGCGCGGATGTCGTCGACGTCCTCGGCATCGGCTGCCTGCCTGAGGTAGGCCTCGTAGTCGGCGAGCGCCGCGCGGGCGCACTCCAGCTCCTGGTACACCTGCCCGCGGTCGCGACGCTCGGGGGCGGTGTCGGGGTCGGCGTGCACCAGCCAGTCGACCACGGTGAGCGCGTGGTCCCAGTCGCGCGCCTGGAGGTGGATCGCCTTCAGGTTGCGCAGCATGCGCAGCACGATGTCGCGCGTGCCCACGCCGTCCAGCAGCTCCATCACGTTGTGCCCGGAGGCGGCCTCGCCCTGGCTCAGCTTCAGCCGGGTAACCAGATCGTCCAGCGACAGCGAGGCACCGCGGTGATAGGGGTCGAGCACGATGAGACCTTCCGGTGCCTCACAGCGCACCAGGAAGTGACCGGGGAACGACACCCCCTGCAGCTTCAGACCGGCGGCCCGCCCCGCGTGCAGGTAGAGCACCGACAGCGTGATGGGAATGCCGCAACGCCGCTCGATCACTTCGTCGAGGTAGCTGTTGCGCGGGTCGTAGTAGTCGCCCTGAGGCGCGGCGAAGCCGAGGCGGTCGAACATCAGCGCATTCACCGCCAGCAGGCGCTCGCGGGTGGAAGCGTCCTCGGCCAGGCCCTCGCGCACCGGCGCCAGCACGGCCTCGACCTCGGAGACGCAGGCGGCAACGTCAAGACCAGGACGCCCGGTCCGCGCCACCCAGGCCGCAGCTTCGGTGAGCAACGATGTATCGTCTTCGCCGCGCAGGATCTCGAGCAGGCGCGGCGGCACCGGAACAGCCATGACGCGCGGGCCTCTCAGCCCCGGGGCGTTGAGGCGGTGCCGGGCCTGGGTGCGAGTAGTGCGGCCACCGGACGCGCCGCCCCCGCACGACCGGACGCCGTTGGCCGGGCCGGGGCCGACGCAGCAGCCGGCTTGGCTGCCGCAGCCGCCTGCCCAGGCTCATAGGGCTTTTCGAATAAAGGATCCTGCGGTGCGCGCGATGCCGGCGCGGACCGCGCGGCGGATGCAGGCCGCCCGCCACGGCCCCCGCCCTCGCCCGACCTCTCGGGCCGGCCGGAGCGCTCGGAGCGGTCCGGGCGGTCGGAGCGATCGTGGCGACGCGCCGCCGCGCTCGCATCGAAGCCCTCGAGCTCGCGCTCGGGGATGGTGGTCTTGAGCAGCTTCTCGATGCGCTCAAGCAGTTCCTGCTCCTCGCGCGACACCAGCGAGATGGCGTCGCCGGTCTGCCCCGCGCGGCCGGTACGGCCGATGCGGTGCACGTAGTCTTCCGGGGTGTGCGGCAGCTCGTAGTTGATGACGCAGGGCAACTGCTCGATGTCCAGGCCGCGGGCGGCGATGTCGGTCGCGACCAGCACCCGCACCTTGCCGTCCTTGAAGTCCTGCAGCGCCTCCATGCGCTCGGCCTGGCTGCGGTCGCGCACCAGTGCGTGCGCCAGGCGGTTGGCGCCGAAGCGCGTGCGCACGAACACCAGCACCTGCTTGAGGTCCAGCGAGTTCACCAGCCGGGCCAGCATCTCGCGCTTGGCCGACTCGGGCACGCGGTACACCGAGTGGGTCACCGTCTCGGTCACGCTGTTGCGCCGCGCCACCTCGACCAGCACCGGCTCCTTGAGCAGGCCGTCGGCCAGCTTGCGGATCTCCTCGGAGAAGGTGGCGGAGAAAAGCAGGCTCTGCCGGCTGGTGGGCAGCAGCGCCAGGATGCGCTTGAGGTCGGGCATGAAGCCCATGTCCAGCATGCGATCGGCCTCGTCGAGCACCAGGAACTCCACCTGCCCCAGCTGCACCGTCTTCTGCTGCACGTGGTCGAGCAGACGACCCGGCGTGGCCACCAGCACCTCGACCCCGGCGCGGAGGTCCAGGATCTGTGGCTTGATGTCGACCCCGCCGTACACCACCGCGTTGCGCAGCGGCAGGTACTTGCTGTAGGCCCGCACACTCTCCCACACCTGCACCGCGAGCTCGCGCGTGGGCGTGAGGATGAGGGCGCGCACTGGGTGGCGCGCCGGAGACATGCTGGTGTTGGCGTGGGGCTTGAGGCGCTGCAGCAGCGGCAGCGTGAAGCCGGCAGTCTTGCCGGTGCCGGTCTGGGCGGCGCCCATGACGTCCTTGCCCATCAGGATGGGCGGGATGGCTTTGGCCTGGATGGGGGTGGGCTCGGTGTAGCCCTGCTCTTCGATGGCCCGCAGAATCTCTTCCGCGAGGCCGAGGTCCTTGAACTGCATGTAGGTGGGCTCGGTTCCCGTGTGGGACCGGTGTCGGCACTGAACCGACCGGCCCGTGGTGAGGTGTGACGCCGTCAGTGAAGGATGGCGTTTGCTTATTGCAACAAGATGTTACTCCAGCACCGGGGCCGCATAAAGGGATTTGTCGTGCCCACGAGGGCAAACCGCGGCTCGCCCTCCGCCCCGCCCGGGCGGCACGCCGCCGTCTGGACGCTTACCCGGCTTGTGTCGGTGCCTCCGGCCGCCCCACCGTCTCGCGGTAGGCATGCCACGAGGCGTGGCCGATCAGCGGCCCGGTGATCACCAGCCCGAGGTAGAAGCTGAACACCCCTGCCCCGATCAGCACCACGATGCTCATCCCCCACAGCAGCATGACGGGGAAGTTCGCCCGCAGCGCGTTCACGCTGGTGATCATCGCGGTGAGGGTGTCCATGCCGTGCCAGTCGAGCAGCATCGGCACCGACACCACACTGGTGCTGAACACCAGCAGCGCGAAGCCCGCGCCCGCTGCCGCGTAGGCCGCCATGAAGACCCAGCCCTCCGGCGTGGAGGCCAGCTGGGCCAGCAGGCTGCCCTCGTAGGGCAGCTCGCTGGTGAAGAACAACGCCACCACCACCACCGACACCCGCACCCACACCGCCAGCAGCAGCGCCAGGATGAGCGCATAGAAGCCGATGGCCGGCGCGTTGGCCTGCCAGGCCACGAGGGTGTGGGACAGCTTCACCGGGCGGCCGTACTGCAGCGTGCGGCTGACGTCGTACAGCCCCATCGCCAGGAAGGGCGCCACCAGCAGGAAACCCGTCACCAGCGCCAGCTCCAGCGCCGCCACGCCGACGAAGTGATCCAGCGCCATGCCCATGGCAGCGAACATCACGCCGTAGAACAGGCTGGGCAGTGGCGCGGCCTTCATGTCGGCCAGCCCCCTGGCCAGCCAGCGCCAGGGCGCACCGGGCGCCACCGTCCGCACCACCGGCATCGGCGGCGCGGCATCGTCCCGAACCACAGGCGACTCGGCCATCGCGTCCTCCCCCTCTTTTGCCGTGGAGTTTGACGCCGGCATGGCCCGAGGATCAAGCGCCCGCGCGGGCCTCGAGGTCCTCCCAGCGGGCGTAGGCTTCGGCCACCAGGCGCTCCAGCTCGGCATAGCGCGCCTGGGCCGTCTTCACCCGCTGCGGGTCGCTGCGGTAGACCTCGCCGTCGGCCAGCAGCGTGCCCAGCTGGGCCAGTTCGGCCTCCAGCGCCTCGAGCTGCCCCGGCAGGGCCTCGAGCTCCTTCTTCTCCTTGAACGACAGCCCTGACTTCGCCGGCCGCGGCCGGGCCGTGCGCTCTGCCCTGGGCGCCTCGGCCACCGGGGCCTTGCCGGCAGGCGCCGGGCGCTGGCGCAGCCAGTCGTCGTAGCCGCCCACGTATTCGCGCAGCACACCGTCGCCCTCGAAGGCGATCACGCCGGTCACGGTGTTGTCCAGGAACTCCCGGTCGTGGCTCACCAGCAGCACCGTGCCCTCGTACTCCGCCACCAGGGACTCGAGCAGCTCGAGCGTCTCGATGTCGAGGTCGTTGGTGGGTTCGTCCAGCACCAGCATGTTGGCCGGCCGGGCGAACAGCCGCGCCAGCAGCAGGCGGTTGCGCTCGCCCCCGCTCAGCGACTTCACCGGCGAGCGCGCGCGCTGCGGCGCGAACAGGAACTCCCCCAGGTAGCTCATCACGTGCTTGCGCGCGCCGCCGATCTCCACCCAGTCCGAGCCCGGGCTGATCACGTCCGCCACGCTCGCCTCCGGGTCGAGCTGGGCGCGGAACTGGTCGAAGTAGGCCACCGACAGCCGCGTACCGTGGTGCACCCGCCCGGCATCGGGCGCCAGCTCGCCCAGCAGCAACTTGATGAAGGTGCTCTTGCCCGCGCCGTTCGGCCCCACCAGGCCAAGCCGGTCGCCGCGCATCACCCGGCCGCTGAAGTCGCGGATCACCACGCGCTCGCCGAAGGCCTTGGACACGTGCTCGAACTCCGCCACCAGACGGCCGGAGCGCTCGCCCTCGTCCACCGCCAGCGTGACCTTGCCCAGCCGCTCGCGCCGCTCCGCCCGCGTCACGCGCAGGCCCTCGAGCCGCCGCACCCGCCCCTCGTTGCGCGTGCGCCGCGCCTCCACGCCCTTGCGGATCCAGGCCTCCTCCTGGGCGAGAAACTTGTCGAACTTGGCGTTCTCCACCTCCTCCTGCGCCAGCATCTGCTCCTTGCGCTGGCGGTATTCGGAGAAGCGGCAGTCGAACACCCGCAGCCGGCCACGGTCGAGCTCGAGGATGCGCGTGGCCACCCGGTCGAGGAAGCGCCGGTCGTGGGTGACCATCAGGATCGCCCCGCCGAACTCCTGCAGCACCCCCTCGAGCCACTCGATGGACTGGATGTCGAGGTGGTTGGTGGGCTCGTCCAGCAGCAGCAGGTCGGGCTCGAGCACCAGCGCGCGGGCCAGGGCCACGCGCTTGCGCTGCCCGCCGGAGAGCGTGTCGATGGCGGCGTCCTGCGCAAGCTCCAGGCGCGAGATGGTGGCCTCGACCCGCGCCTTCAGGCTCCAGCCGT
>JBILUV010000223.1:0-6007 GCA_044370825.1 Burkholderiales bacterium
CCCCGAAAGTGGCCCGCTGAGCGTTCAAAAGACGTATTTTCCGTCCATTTTCCCTGGAAAATCAGAACCTTGTCGAGGTCCGACCCAGAAGGATTCTCACCGGGCTTGGCTTGGACGCTGCGGCTGCGGTCAAACGGCCCGGGCGATGAGCCGATTACAGTGGCGCGCAATCGAACAGGCAAGCTCACGCACCCAGGCGAGGTACACGTCGCTTCTCACCGAGCGGCGTTGCAGCGGCACTCAGGCGGGCATCGAAACGCGATCCGCGCGCATCGCCTTGCGCCGCTCGAGGTACACCGTCCTGGCGAGCATCAGCAGCAGGCCGATGCCGCCAGTGAATATCACCACCAGCACCCAGACCTCGGACTTCATACCGATCGCCCGCGCGCGGTTCTGCAGAAGGAAGAAACCGGCGGCGACCGCCATGAGTCGGTCCAACCAGACCTGCAGAGCCCATGGCGAACCCGAGAGCAGCGGCCAGAAGCCAAACAAACCGTCCCTGAAGATCGCCATTCCGGTCCACGCCGCGACGGGCACCACCACCAGCACCGGCACCACCCATGCCGGCCATGCCACGCGCGCCTTCGTCTGGGTCACGAGCAACATAGCAATCGCCGCCACCCCGAACCCCGCGAACGCAAACACCTCGACTTGAAGCATCGCCCCCCCGCCAATCACTGGAAAAGTCGCATCGGCAACATGGTGGCATACCGCCGAAGAAGTCGCTACCGCGGCTCTTTGGGGTCGGACCTCGCCGCCCCTCTGATTCACATGGCAAAAATCGCGAAAATCGACGTTTTTCAGGCGTTAGCGGGCCACTTTCAGGGGTAAAAAGGGCGAGCTCTGCCCCACCATGCCTGAAGCGGGCGCATGGTAGTTCGCCAACCGCAAATGACTCGCCAGGCGCGGAAAAGGCCCATGTTCCGGGCCTTTTCATTTACGAACTGTGACCTTCGGGGGATACCCCGCTCAGGTCTTGGGGGCGCGACTTCACTTCGGGAGGATGACGGTATCGATCACATGGATCACGCCATTGGAGGCTTCCACGTCAGCAGCCACGACCTTGGCGTTGTTCACGGTCACGCCCATGGAGTCCTTCTTGAGCGCAACGGTCTGACCTTGCACGGTCTTCACGTTGGCGGTCGGAACGTCCTTGGCCATCACCTTGCCGGGCACGACGTGATAGGTCAGCACCTTGGTCAGCGCAGCCTTGTCCTTCAACAGACCTTCGACAGTTCCTGCGGGCAGTTTTGCGAAGGCTTCGTCCGTGGGGGCGAACACCGTGAACGGGCCCTTGCCCTTGAGGGTGTCCACCAACCCGGCCGCCTGAATTGCCGTGACCAGGGTCTTGAAGCTGCCCGCAGCCACTGCGGTGTCGACAATGTCAGACGGCGCAGCGAAAACGGGGGTGGCGCTGAAGGACGCAAACATGGCACCGACAACGGCAGTGGAGAGGAAAGCGCGACGAGTGTTCATGGGTGAAGCTCCTGTTTGGATGAATGAAATGGGCGGATCCGAAGACTCGAGCGCCCTGTCCCGGGCGGCCGAATCGGCTACGATGCGGCTGGCAATTTTCTGGCTGCCAGACGCTGCGTCGGCGATATCGGCACGCTCCTGAACTGAATTGACCGAAACTTGAACTGATTAGTTCAAAAAAAGACCAAATGGTATGAACACCAAGCTCAGCGTGCGCCAGCAGCAGCAACTCGTGCGGGAGGAAGCCATCCTCGACGCCACCCGGGCCATGCTCGCCCGCAAGGGCTATGACCTCATGACCGTGGACGAGGTGGCGGCCGAGGCGGGGGTCGCCAAGGCCAGCCTCTACAAGCACTTCAGTTCCAAGGAGTCGCTGGCCGCGGCGGTGATGATCCGCTTGCTCGATCAGGCGCTTGCCTTCCTCGAGAGCCTGCCGCCCGAGACGCCGCCAGTGGACGCAATGCAGGCGCTGTTGCGATGGGCGCTGAACCTGCGCCTCGAGGGTGGGGTACCGCTGCTGCCCGCGACGAACTCCACGCTCCAAGCCAACCTGCTCGCCAACCCTGCCTACGTGAAGCGCATCCTCGACCTGAACGGGCGCCTGACCTCCCTGGTGAGGGCGGCCCAGTCTCAGGGCGTCATGGACCCTGACCTGCCGGCGGAAGTCGTCGTGTTCGCCCTCTACGCCCGTACCTGCGATCCTGCGATGGAATACCTGCGCATGACCAGGCGGTACACCAATCAGCAGGTGGCCGACTACCTCGTCAAGGTTGCCTTCGCCGGTATGCGCAACGGGCGCTGAGGTCCCGCGCAGGCGACATCAGCAGAGTTGCTACATCGCGTTCGCCGTTCCGGTCACTGTCCATGCAGCCCGGCGGCGGAGCTCGCGATTTTTGCGCCCGAAAAGGGCCTTCCAAGCGCGATTTCGGGGCGTTTTTGGGCATTGTTCCCATACGAATCATTGACCCTTCGAGGTCCTACCCCGATCGGCCCGATCGGCCTTGTGGAAAGAAAAGTTGCGGATGCTGTAACCCGAGCTGGGGTTGGGACGAATTGACCGGCAGCCGTAACTCCGGACCTGCCACCGACTTCCTCGCCCATGGAGCTCAAATGAATCGCCGAACACTGACAGGATGGCTCGCCCTCTCGCTGCTGGGCATCTCGGGCGGAGCCCAGGCCCTCGAGATCCGTGCCTATGACGCCGCCACGCTTGCCGGCCTTCAGAATGCCGGCAAGGCGGTGGCCCTGCACTTCCACGCCGACTGGTGCCCGACCTGTGTCAACCAGAGCCGCGCCCTGAACCAGCTGAAGGCGGCGGGACAATTTCAGGGCATGACGGTGCTGGTGGCCGACTTCGACAAGGAGAAGGACCTCAGGCGCCAGCACAAGGTCCGGTCGCAGTCGGTGCTGATCGTTTTCAAGGGAAAGGCGGAAGTCGCGCGCAGCGCCGGCGAGACCCAGCCGGAAGCGCTCAGCCTGGCGCTGGCCAAGGCGCTCTGACCCCGGCGCCGAGGCACGCCATGGTCTCCGCCGCGGAACTCGGTCTGGCGTGGCTCGCCGGCAGCCTCACCACGCTCAACCCCTGCGTGTTCCCGCTACTGCCCCTGGTGCTCGGCGGGGCCTTGCAGGACAACCGACTCGCACCGGTCGCCATGGGTGCGGGAATGGTGTCTGCCTTCGCGCTGTTGGGCCTGCTGGTGGGTGTGGCTCGCGACGCGGTCGGGCTCGATCCGGACCACATCCGCATCGCGGGTGCCGGGCTGCTCATGGCCTTTGGCGTCGTCATGCTGGTGCCGCCGTTGAACGAGCGCTTCACTCACCTGATGGCCCCCATGGCAAGCGGCGCCCACCACGCCTCGTCGCGCTTCCATGCCGGCTCGCTCGGCGGCGCCTTCATGGTCGGCAGTCTCCTCGGCATGGTGTGGAGCCCCTGCTCGGGGCCCATGCTGGCGAGCGCGCTGACCCTCGTCGCCACCGAGGGCGGCGCGCTGCGCGGCACCGTCGCTCTGGGCACCTTCGGCATGGGTGCGGCCTCTGTCCTGATTGCGGCCGCCTATGCCTCCCGCGCTGGATTCGGCCGCGTTCGCGGCTGGGTCCTCACCCACATGGACCGCGTCAAGCGAGGCTTCGGAGCGCTGGTGCTGCTGCTTGGCGTGAGCATCCTGCTGGGGGCGGACAAGTGGCTGGAGGCGCGGCTGCTGCAGTTCATGCCGCAAGGCTGGATCAATCTGACGACCGGGCTCTGAGCGTCGGGGCCGGGCATGCGATGCATGGCCGCGGGAGTTCGGCCGTTCTCGCTTTGGACCAGGTACCGACATGCTGCGGCTACTCGACAAGTCACAGCGGTGAGCCACAGGCCGCGAAGTCCGGTACACACCAGAGGTTTCATCGCCTGGTGCCCCCTCGGGGCAGAGCTCGCCGATTTCACCCCCGAAAATGGCCCTCTAAGCGCGATTCCGGGCCGTTTTGCGGTGTTTTTCCTCTATAAATCAATGACCATTCGAGGTCCGACCCCGAGCGGGCGTTGATCAGCCGATAGTCCCTGATGACCATGGGTGATTCGCTGCGCTGTCATGGCGCCGACCGGTGCGCTCGCTAGTCTCCATGACACCACAATACCAATCGGAGACCGTCGTGATGCGCAAGCCGTTGTTCGCCACCATCCTCCTCGCAGCAATTCCGTCGATCGCATCGGCGGAGTTTCGGGTGCTCCCCTACCAGCAGAACCCATCGGCCGATGGGATGTTCTTCACTTGGTTCACCGAGGCCCCGGTCTCTGGCACCATGACAGTTACCGGCCCCGGTCTCTCGACCCCGTTGGCGTTCTCCACCACCCCGAGTTTCGAGGCCGTGCTCGGCTACACCAACGCGGAGCGCAACCAGAACATCTCCGGCCTCACGCAGGGCTCCTGGCTACTCGGGAACGACAAGTACAAGCACACCGTCGACGTCCGCGGCCTCACCGCCGGTCAAACCTATCAGTACACCGTGACGCAGGGTGCGGCCACGTTCAACGGTTCGTTCGCAACCGCACCCAGCCGCGGCGACTGGAGCAACATCCGCTTCATCGCCATGAGCGACTCCGAGACCGACCCCGCCGGGCGCGCCTCGCGACGCGAGTGGCAGCCGGGTGCCCTCGCCGCAGGCTCGCTGCCGCGGCCTGCAGTCACCGGCAGCCAGTGGGCGACCACATTCGGCAGCACGGGCACGGGCGTCAATCAGGTCCTGCGCTACTCGATGACCGAGACCGAGGGCTACACCCGCAACCTCCAGATCGTCGAGACCCGCGCTCCGCAGTTCATCATGATGCCCGGCGACCTCGTCCAGGGGGGTGGCTACCAGCCCGGGTGGGACGAATTCTGGCGTCACAACGCCGGATCGGTCGGCACAGTGCTCACCGCGACCCCCATCCTCCCGGCGCTGGGCAACTGGGAGAACTTCGCCGCCATCAACGGCGGATACGGCACCGACGCCGACGGACGCTTCGGGCCGAAGTTCGCGCGTGACAAGTATCACTCGTACTTCGACGCGCCCGACAACGGCACGCCGGAGCACCGGGACAACTACTACCGGGTCGACTACGGGCCTCTCACCATCATCACCCTCGACAGCTCCAAGGGGGTACCCGAGGACCGGCGCGGCAATTACCCCACGGCCGAGCGCCTCACCGGAGCGCAGTACACCGGCCCCGGTACCGACACCCAGGAGAACTACACCGTCGCGCAGTACCAGGCGGCTGGCGGCACAGACCTCAGCCCCTTCAATCCGGGCACAGCGCAGTGGAACTGGGCGCAGGCGCAGCTTGCCGACGCCCGTGCGAACGGGCAGATCGTTTTCGTGCAGTGGCATCACGCGGCTTACAGCGACGGCGAACACGGTCTTCCAATGAACCATGCCAGCAGCAGCGGGCAGGGTGGCACCCCGATGCGCGTGTATCACGACATGCTCGAGCAATACGGGGTGGCGGCCGTGCTGTCCGGCCACAGCGAAATGTTCGAACGCAGCTTCGTGGACGGCAACAACGACGGCATCGGCGTCATGTACTACGACGTCGGAGTCTCTGGCGATGGCCTGCGTGGCGAGCGTCGCGATGGCGCCGGTTTCACGACGCCGCTGCTCAACTACAACCCGTTCAGCGAGTGGAGTGCCGATCAGAACGCGGCCGAGCAGTGGGCGCTCGTCAACGGCGTGGTGCAGCTGGTGGACGGTGGCAAGCACTATGGCCACCTCGAGATCGACGTCGAGCGGCTCGACCCATCCACCGGTCTCTATGCCAAAGTCACGCTCACGCCCGTCTACAGCTTCCCTGTGCTCGACTCGAACTACAACCTCCTCGGGACCGAGCGGCGTGTCTACGCGGACGTGACCACCCTCTACATCGACAATCTGGGCGGGGTCGCTCCGATCCCGGAACCAGGCACCTGGGCGATGATGCTTGGAGGACTGCTCGGCCTCGGCGCGGTCGCACGGCGCCGGAAAGCGTAAATCCGGCAGGCTCTGGGGTCAGGGCCGTAACGGCCAGCAGTCAGGC
>JBILUV010000031.1:0-19833 GCA_044370825.1 Burkholderiales bacterium
CTGGTCCAGCCACTGCGTCAGACCGACCAGCACCACCAGCAGCAGGGCTGGGTACCAGCGGACGATTCTGTCGTTGGGCAGCATCGGGGATCGGGTCGGCTGGTTCGGCAACGGATGTCAGTCCAGGTGCCGGGCGAGCTGCGCGTCCAGCGTCCCCTGCGCCTGCATGATGCGCTCGCACAACTCCCGCACCGCCCCGCGCCCGCCGCCGGCCGAGGTGACCAGATGGCAGTGTGATCGCACCAGGGCGGGAGCCTCCGGCACCGTTGCGGCGAACCCGCAGCGGCGCAGCACCGGCAGGTCGATCAGGTCGTCGCCCATGTAGGAGGTCTGCCGCGGAGCGACGCCGGCCGCCTGGAGCAGCGCCTCGAAGCCCTCATGCTTGCGCGCCACGCCCTGCAGGACGTGGTCGATGCCGAGGTCGCGGGCACGGTGCTCCACGCAGCGCGCCCGGCGACCGCTGAGGATCGCCAGCACCACGCCGCTGTTCCGTAGCATCTTGAGCCCGTGGCCGTCGCGCACGTGGAATCCCTTCATCTCCTCGCCCGCGTCGGTGACGTACAGCGTGCCGTCGGTCATGATGCCGTCGACGTCGAAGATGGCGAGCCGGACCTCCCGGGCGCGGGCGTCGGGCGGGTCCATCACACCACCCTGGCGCTGAACATGTCGTGCATGTTCAGGGCGCCTGCGAGTCGTCCTTCCGCGTCCAGCACCAGCAGTCCGTTGATCCGGTGGCGCTCCATCTCTTCCACCGCCTCGACGGCCAGCCGATCGTCGCGGATGGTGCGCGGCCGGGGGGTCATCAGTTCCGCAATCCCCGAAGCGCGAAAATCGACACCGCGCTCGAGCACACGCCTCAGGTCACCATCGGTGAGGATGCCCAGCACGCGTTCTTCCGGGTCCACCACTGCCGTCATGCCCAGGCCCTTGCCGGTCATTTCCATGAGAGCTGCCGACAGGGATGCCGTGGGCGCCACCCGCGGAATGGCCGTGCCGGTGCGCATGACGTCGCGCACCCGGGTCAGCAGCCGGCGTCCCAGCGCACCGCCGGGGTGGGAGCGCGCAAAATCGTCGGCGCCGAAACCGCGCGCCTCCAGCAGCGCCACCGCCAGTGCATCGCCCAGCGCCAGCGCGGCCGTGGTGCTGGCTGTGGGTGCCAGACCGAGGGGACAGGCCTCCTCCGCAACAGCGGCGTCGAGGTGCACGTCGGCCTCGCGTGCGAGGGACGATCCCGGCTTTCCGGTGACTGCGATCAGTCGGGCACCGCGGCGCTTGGCGAGCGGCACGATCGCGAGCAGTTCGGCACTCTCGCCGGAGTTCGACAGGGCGATCATCACGTCATTGGTGGCGATCATGCCGAGGTCGCCGTGGCTTGCCTCCGCCGGGTGCACGAAGAAGGCCGGCGTTCCAGTGCTGGCCAGGGTCGAGGCGATCTTGCGCGCAACGTGACCCGACTTGCCGATGCCGCTCACCACCGCTCGTCCGGTGCAGGCCAGTACGATCTCCACTGCGCGGGCGAAGCTCTCGTCCAGCCGTTGCGCCATCGCCGTGATGGCGCGCGATTCGATGTCCAGAACTCGCCGGCCCAGCGCAACGCACTGGTCGGGCGAGAGTTTTCCGAGAGGGTCAGAAGCGGCACGCATCCTGCAGAGTATACCGCCGGGCCGCGGCCGGAGCCCCGGGCGCGCGACTGGCATTTCCGGGGGTGAGCCGGCCATGGCGCTGTGCTAGTGTCGGCTCACCGGGCCCAAGGTGGGTACCGCCTCCCGGAGCCCGCCCGACGCCTCATGGAAACTTCTCTACAGACCGCACTCATCCTTCTTGCGACCGCGGTGGCGGTGGTCGTCGCATGCCGTCAGTTCCGGTTGCCGCCGCTCATCGGCTACCTGATCGTGGGCATCGCCGTGGGCCCGCACGCGCTGGCCTGGGTACCCGACGACGAGAGCACCCGTTACCTCGGCGAGTTCGGTGTCGTCTTCCTGATGTTCTCGATCGGGCTCGAGTTCAGTCTGGCCAAGCTCGTCACCATGCGGGCCATTGTCTTCGGGCTCGGCGGGGCGCAGGTCGTCCTCACGCTATGTTTCGGGCTGGCTCTGGCCGTGGCCATGGGGTTGGACTGGACTGCGGGGGTGGCGCTCGGCGGCGCGGTCACCATGTCCTCCACCGCCATACTCGGCAAGATGCTGGCCGAACGTCTCGAGCTCGGTTCCACCCACGGGCGGCAGATCATGGGGGTGCTGCTGTTTCAGGATCTCGCGGTAGTGCCGCTGCTCATCGTGCTGCCCTCGTTTGCGCAGTCATCGGAGGGGCTGGTGTGGGCCCTCGGGGCGGCCGCGGTCAAGATTGTGGTCGCCCTCGGCCTGCTGCTCGGCGTGGGCCAGCGGCTGGTGCGCCCGTGGTTCCATCTGGTCGCATTGCAGAAGTCCTCCGAACTGTTTGTCCTCAATGTTCTTTTTTTCACGCTGCTGCTCGCCTGGATCACCGAAGAGGCCGGCCTGTCCCTGGCCCTGGGGGCCTTCATCGCCGGCATGCTCATCGCCGAGACCGAGTACCGCATCCAGGTGGAGGAGGACATCAAGCCCTTCCGGGACGTGCTGCTGGGGCTGTTCTTCATCTCGGTCGGTGCCATGCTCGATCTGCGCCTCGTGGCCGAGCACGCTCTGGCGGTGGGCGCCCTGCTGTTGGGTGCCCTGTTGATCAAGGCCTTGATCGCCGCCGGTCTGGCGCGCCTGTTCCAGGCTGACACCGGCACCGCCTTACGCGTCGGCCTGGGTCTGGCCGGTGCCGGGGAGTTCGGCTTCGTGTTGTTGTCACGCACTGGCCAGCTCGGGCTGGTGCCCGCCGATACCCTGCAGCTCGTCCTCGCAGCCCTGCTGCTGTCGATGCTGGCCTCGCCATTCATCATCCAGCACAGCGACCGGCTCGTGGCCCGCTGGGTACGCTCCGAGTGGATGCGCCGCGCCATGGCTTTGCACGACATCGCCGTTCGGACCATGGGCGTTCAGGGCCACGTGATCGTCTGTGGTTTCGGCCGTACCGGCCAGAACCTCGCGCGCCTGCTGGAGCAGGAGGCGTTCGAATTCATCGCCCTGGACCTCGACCCCCAACGCATCCGCGAGGCCTCCATCGCGGGCGAATCCGTCGTGTTCGGCGATGCCGCGCGGCGTGAGGTGCTCATGGCCGCCGGCCTGATGCGCGCCGCCGGGGTGGTCATCACCTACGCCGACACCCATTCCGCCCTGCGCATCCTCGGCCACGTGCACGAAGCCCGTCCTGACCTGCCGGTGGTGGTGCGCACTGTGGACGACAGCGACATCGAGGTACTGAAGGCGGCCGGGGCGGCCGAGGTCGTGGCCGAGGTCATGGAGGGTAGCCTGATGCTCGCTTCCCACGCCCTCATGCTGCTTGGCGTGCCACTGCATCGGGTGCTCAAGCGCATCCGCACGACCCGTGAGCAGCGCTATAGCCTGTTCCGTGGCTTCTACCGCGGCGAGAGCGACGAGTACGAGGACAGCGACCACGACCCCGTGCGGCTGCATTCCATCCTGCTGCCCCAGGGCGCGCGGTCCGCCGGGCGCCGCCTCGCCGATCTGAACCTGCAGGATCTCCAGGTCGAGATCACCGCCATCCGCCGGCGCGACATCCGCCGGCTGGACCCGACCCCGGACATGGTGCTGGAGGAGGGGGATGTCATCGTGATGCGCGGACGCGACTCCGATCTGGCGGCGGCGGAGATGCTGTTGCTGCAGGGTTGAGGCTGCCGGGTTGTAGTCGCACTGTCGGAAAGGTTGACAGCGTCATGGTGCGGGGAGTGCGAGAGTCTTTCGAATCAACGTCCTGCGGCGGGTCGCACGGCACTTGCGTGCGTGCTATCCGACAGGAGTCGGCGGGGCAGCGAAACCCCGACACAGTTGACCTATCCCGGAGCATCGCCGCCATGAAGACCTCCCTACTCGCCGCAGCCTTCGCCGTCGCGTTCGCGCCAGCTGGCGCCGAGGCCGTCAACGTGACTTCCGTCACCGGCACCGGCACCTACAACCACAGCCCGGATCCGCTGCTCGTGGACGGCGATTTCGCCCTCGGCACCTGGTGGACCGACTCCCCGAATGTGTGGTGGACCGGTCAGACGGGTGCGGCGGGCGTCACCCTGAAGGCCAGCTTCGACCAGCTCTACACCCTCACCGACATGACCATCGGCGTCGACAACAACGATGCCTACGCCGTGCAGGTCTCCACCGACAATGCGGTCTGGCACACGCTGTTCACCAGCCTGCCCGCGAGCTGGGATCCGGCCTATGTGTCTGGCGGTGTATCCATGATCCAGCGCAGTTCCGACGGCACCCACCCGGCCTACTCGGTACTCATCGACTTCCCCGCCGTCCAGGCCCGCTACGTGCGCGTCTTTGCCGTCGGCGGCGACAACCAGTACGCGGTCAGCGAACTCCAGTTTGCCGGCGCACCGGTCGTTCCGGAACCCGCCACCTATGCCCTGCTGGGCCTTGGCCTCGGGGTGCTCGGGCTGGCGGCGCGACGGCGGCGCGACGCCTGAGAGGTGTCACGTTTGCCCGCACGGCGGGCGTGGCAGTACGGACAGCGAACCTACAACAGGCTCGCCCCGCCGCAGTTCATGGCCTGGGCCTCTGCGGTGACGCGCCAGTTGCCCTGGGTGTCGACGCAGGCATTGGTGCCTTCTCTGGGCGGGGCGGGAGCGAACCACGCGAAGTTGGAGAACTGGAACCCGCCACTGAAGGCCTTCCCGTCGTCGGTCTTGCGGTCCATCTCCGCGAGCATGGCGGCGGGCAGAAAGTTGCCGGTCTTCAGGGTGTGGCGCACCGGCCTCGATGCAGACGGGTTGCCATACTTGTCGTCGTAGGCCAAGTCGACGAAGCCGCCGAACAGGTTGCGCGGCGCCAGACGCGACACCGTGGCGAACGTGAGGTCGGCCGAGTAGACGTATTCCGAGGCAAGGAAGCGCGACTTCGACAGGTGCTCCCATACGAGGGCGTATTCCTTCGACACGCCGTCGGCGCGGGTCGGGGTCGCATCCGTTTCGATGCGCCCGTTGCCGTTGCCGGCCTTGCTCACTCCCGTGATGTTCCCCGCGGCCGAGGCGTAGTCGCCGGGCAGCGCGCGGTAGCGGTCCTGGAAGCCCAGCCACGCTGCCCGCGCGCCCTCGTGCTCGGACAGCAGCGTACGCACCCGGGCGCTGAAGATCACTTCCTGCCCCTTGAGCACCGTGCCGATGAGCAGGGCGGTGAGCAGCAGAACGAAGCTGAGCTCCACCAGCGTGAAACCGCTCTCGCGGCATTGACCCGCGTGGCGACGTGCGTCCGGGATGGGCGAATCGGGCAACAACGGTTTCCTGGGGCGGACGAGGCGGAAACCACAAAATATACCCGTTTAAAGCGCTTAAAAACAAAACGGGGAGAAGACCCCCCGGTTTGCGTGTTGTCCTGTAGCGGTGGCAATTACAGGAGGGTCGACCCGCCGCAGTTGACGGAAGTCGTGCCGCCCGTGAGTTTCCAAGCCGTAACATTTACGCAGTCGGGTGCTGCAGGAGCCACCGTCGCATTCGAGCTGTAAATGGAAAACTGGAACGAACCGGAGAGTGGGTTGCCGTCATCGGTCTTGCGATCCACCTCGGCCGCAATCTCCACCGGGATCTGGGAACCTGTCTTCAGATTGTGGCGATCGGGTGGAGGGTTGGGCGCGTTAGGGTCGCCGTAGATCTTGTCATAGGCCAGTTGCAGATAGGCCCCGTAAGGATTCTTGGGCGTTGTGGTGTCGTTGACGTCCACCGCGTAAACGAAATTACCGTTCAGAAAGCCGGCCCGGCTCAGGTGGTCCCACACGAGGATCGTCTCCTTGACTCCAGTTCCAGCAGCATCAACGATCCGACCATCACCGTTCCCAGCCGTCGCACTGCCAGGTCCACCCAAATTGTTCGGCGCATCCTTGTAGTCGCCCGCGAACGCCCGATACCGATCCTGAAACCCGTAGAACCCCGCCTTGATCCCGTCCTGCTGGGAGATCAGGTTGCGCACCCGCGCGCTGGTGATGAGTTCCTGACCCTTGAGGATGCCACCCAGTAGCAGACCGATGATCACCAGCACGATGGCGATTTCGATCAGGGTGAAGCCGTGTTGCCTGCGTTGGATGTGCATGTCGTGTACTCCCTGGGCTGGCGTGAAAACGAAAAGCCCTCACGCGGATGCGACTTTTATGCCAGCGAAGTGGCCGTGATGCAAGCGGAATAGACGCATCGCCGGCAATGTCCGCCTGTGCCGGAAGCCCGTGGGATCAGCCACTTGGGCCACCGCTTCATGCCGATGGCGTGAGACCCGTCCTCGCCTCAGCGCCGTGTTTTCGGCGATGACGTCGGATTTTCGGCATCCATCACCTTCAGGCGCTCCATCAGGAAGCGGAATTCCTGCGGGTCGGTGACGGTGCCGCTGTCGAGCAGACCGCCGAGCAGCGCGCGCGCGCTTTCGAGCTCGCCCACGTCCTCGCGCAGAAAGATGTGCATCTGCCGTGCCCACGACGGCACCTCGGGCGCGTTGGCATGGTCGCGGATGGCGTCGGCATAGCGGATGGCGAGCCGCGGGTCTTTCAGGCGGTGCTTCGCCATGATGGCCACGTGCGCCAGCCAGGGCCAGCGCCGGCGCGGCGACTCGAGGAACTTCCGGTACACGAACTCGGCCATCTCGCGCTGCTTGTCGGGGTGGCCCAGCACCTGGGCGTAGAGGTGGGCGGCCATGAGCATCGGGTACTGGCTCGCCGGGTCCAGGGTGAGCATGGCGTCCAGCCAGGCCTCGACCCGCGCGTAGTCCAGGCTGGCGAAGGGCAGGCTGACGCCAGGCTGGTTGTCGAAGGTCTGCAGCCGCAGCGCCATGGCGTAGGCAAGGGTGGGCGGGTCGTCGAGCGCCGCGACGCGCAGGTACGGCGTGGCCGGAGGCTGGGGCAGTTCGGAGGCGAGGGCTGTGGGCGCGGGGGCGCTGGCCCGAAGCAGCACCTGCGCCGTGAGGAGGAGGCCCAGCAGGGCCCAGAGGCCGGGCGGCACGGAGGCCCAGGCGCGTTCCGAGCGGCGCATCAGAAGTTCCGCCGGTGGAAGTCCACCATCGAGGCCGCCAGCAGCAGCGCCACGTAGGCGATGGCCTCGAGCCCGACCCGCAGCAGAGCCGCGGCATCCGGCATCGCGCCCAGCAGCCAGGCCGTCTGGGTGAAGCGGTCCAGCCCGGGCAGCAGCAGGGCGACCGCGGACAGGGCCGGCGAGAGCAGCTCGTGGGTCGAGCCCGGCCCGGCGAACGGGCTGGCCGCGGCGATGAGCAGAATGGCCGCCATGGCGCGCGCCAGCAGATACAACCCCATCACGAAGGCCGCGCCCAGCATCAGCTGCCGCAGGGTGATGGCGCAGAACAGCGCTGCCGCGACCACGATGGACGATTCCAGCATCAGCGACACCAGCCAGGCCACCGCGCCAGCCGGCGGCCCGAACAGCAACAGCGGCAGGCCGAGCAGCGCCGCCATCAGGCCGGCGGCGCCGAGGTGACCAAGGGCCTTGCCCAGCAGGTACTCGGCGCGCGGCAGGTCGGTGGCCAGCAGATAGGCGGTGTTGCCGTCCTGCGCCTCGCGCAGTGTGCTGCCCAGCACGTGCAGGCATACCAGCACCACCGTGGTCATGCGCACCATGGGCGCGAGGAGGGCGAGCTGCAGCCGTGCCGACTCGGTCAGGGCGAGCGACCGGGCGAACACGCTCACCGCCAGCAGGGCCAGGGCCAGACCGACGGCGATCCAGGGCAGGCGGGTGCGACGGGTTTCCAGCCAGACGAGGGACGCGACCGCGAGGACGCGCCGGGCCCGTCGTTGCAACGGGGTGGCTTGCATGATGACGAAGTGTAGTGGCGCCTCGCCGGCGGCGCTACGATGCCGCCATGCGCGACGATGCCGCCCCTTCCTCCCCCATGCACGGTCTGGCGGCACGCGTCCGTCCCGGCGTGCTTCTCGGTCTGATGCTGTTGCTGTTGCACGCCGGGCTGGTGCTGGGTCTGGACTCAGGCGCCGCGCGGGCCTTGCTGCTGGCCCACTTCGGCCTGTTCCTGCTATGGCAGCCGGTGTGGCAGGGCAGCAGCTCGCTGCAGCCGCGGCGGGTCCTGCTCGTGGTCGGGGGCGGGTTGCTGTTCGTCTGGTGGATCGACTGGTGGCTGGCGGGCCTGTGGATGGCACTGCTGTTCTCGCTGATCGGTGCCAACCTGCTGACGCTGCGGGTGCGGCGCCAGCGGCTGGCGCCACTCCTGGCCGCCCTGTACCTGCTGGCAGCGCTGCTGGTCTGGGTGGTGCCGCGCCTCCTGGACGATGCCGATCCGCCGGCCTTGCTGGGCACCACCCTGCGTGACGTGCTGGCGGCCCCCCTTCTGGTCATCCTGCTGCTGCCCGGCGCCCCGGTGCGCCAGGAGCCGCGCTCGGCGTTGGACCTGTTCTACAGTTTCCTGCTGTTCCTGATGACCATCGTGCTCGTGCTGGGGACCCTGTTCGTCCAGCAGGTCACCCACAATCCCTACGCCCTGGCCCTGGCCGAGACGGTGCTGGCCATCGCCGCGGTGCTGTTCCTGCTGTCCTGGCTGTGGGACCCGCGCGGCGGCTTCGATGGCGTCGGCCAGCTGCTGTCGCGCTACTTCCTCAGCCTCGGCATGCCCTTCGAGCGCTGGATGCACGGTCTGGCCAACCTGGCCGAGATCGAGCACGACCCCGATGCCTTCATCGCGGCCGCGGCGGCGGAGATGCGGACCCTTCCCTGGGTGGCGGGCGTGCAGTGGCGCACCGGCACCGGCGCCGGTGCGGAGGGCAGCCTGACGCGCCACGTGACCCGCTTCCAGTTTCGCGGGCTCGACCTGCACTTGCACGGCTGGCGCCAGCCCGGGCCGGGCATGTTGTTGCACATGCGGCTGTTGGCGCGGTTGCTGGGCGACTTCCACGACGCGAAGGTGCGCGAACAGGCGCAGCGCACCAGCGCCTACCTGCAGGCCATCTACGAGACCGGCTCGCGCGTCACCCACGACGTGAAGAACCTGCTGCAGTCGCTGCGTTCGCTCTGCACCGCGGCGGAATCAGCCTCCGACGACGAGGCCGAGGCCTTCCGCCACCTCATGCAGCGCCAGCTGCCGCAGATCACCCAGCGCCTGCAGGCCACGCTGGACAAGCTGGAGTCCCGCCCCGCCATGGCCGACGATCTGGAACCGGCGCAGCAGTGGTGGCGCAGCCTGACTCAGCGCTACGCGCACGAGCGCATCGACTTTTCGCTGGCCGACGGCGCCGCCGCCACCCTGCCGGCGGAACTGTTCGACAGCGTGGCCGACAACCTCATCCAGAATGCCCTGGAGAAGCGTCGCCGTGGCGAGGCGGCGCAGATCACCGTCACCCTCGAGCCCATGGGCGCGGGCCGCTGCCGCCTCGGCGTGCGCGACGACGGCCATGGCATCGCCCCGGCGCTGGCCGCGCGTCTGCTGCGCGAGCCGGTCGCCTCGGACAATGGGCTGGGCGTTGGCCTGTACCAGGCCGCGCGTCATGCCGCGGGGCAGGGGTATCGGCTGAGTCTGTCGGACAATGCGCCGGGGGCGGTGGAATTCGTGCTTGCCCCGGCGTGAAAACCCGGGTCGCCGTAGCCGGGGTGTTTCAGGGCAGCTTGCCGGCAGCCGCCAGACGGCTGATGAGTACGTTGGGGGATACCCATAGCAGCATGTCGTCGAAGGGATTGAGTGCGGCGTCGCTCTGGATGCGGCTGACGAAGACCTGATTGGTGCCGGTGACGTCGAGGTTCTCGTTCTCGTCGTCGCCCCGGCTGTCGGGGTTCTTTCCCACGGAGAGGACCACGGCGATCGCGTTTCCATTGGCAAGCGTCACGCTGCCTGCGGGGCAGCCGCTGGCGGCGGTGTTGGCGGCGGAACAGACCGAGAGCCGGTTGGTCGCATTCGACACGACGGTCATGCCCAGGGATCGCATTTTTCCCGTGGCGGTGTAGAGCTTGGCCGAGGGGTCGAAGTCCACGTCCGCCACGGCGTAGCGGATGCGGTTGGCGTCACCGCCGAAGGCATCGGGCTGGAAACCCTCGCGGTCCAGTGGTGACAGGCCCAGGGTCACTGCCGGCAGGAAGCCCCGGAAACCGAGGCACCGGCCGGAAACCGGACCGTCCAGTTCGGTCAGCGGCGGGATGAAGGCTTCACGGCCGTTGCCGGCCGCGGTCGCGGGACACGGAAAGCGATCCTGCGCCACCACAAAACCGTAGAGCGCCTCGCGCGCGACCTCCAGGAGGCGCTGGGTCTCGCCCGTGCGGCGCTGGTCCAGCTGGGTGGCGAGGGGAACGAGCAGGGCCGACAGCAGTGTCGCGACGATCACCAGCCCGAGAGCCAGTTCCACCAGGGAGAAGCCCCTCTGGCGTCGATTGGTGTTCAGCATGGATCAACCCTTGGGACGCGGGTGCTGGAGGTTTCCTCCCCGGCATCCACTGTGCCATTACCGTTGGCGTCGTTCCACATCATCCCCGTCTCGAAGCGGATGCAGTAGAGCACATCATTGAAGCTCGCGGAGGCAGGGGCGCTCTCGTGATCTCGACCGGAGGAGGGGTCGAGCGTGCGCAGCAGATTGCGTCCCTCGAGGTAGTTTGCCGGGGCGCCGCGTTCCGATGACAGGGTGCGGCTCTGGCCGACCAGGGGGCGACCCGCGAACATGACCACCGCCGGACGTGGCGACGGCGCGCTGTTGACCGTCAGGCAGTTGCCGCCACACTGGGTGTCCGAGGGCGCGCCATTGATCTGGTCGAAGTCCGGGGCAACTGCGTAGAACAGGTGGTCTTTCCAGTGCTGGAACCAGTGGCGTATCTCCGGCCAGTGCGAGCAGTGCAGTTCCAGGTATCGCGGGTCGAGTGTGAAGTATGTGGGTGGTGGTGCCGGCGGCATCGCAGCACTCGCGCCGAGGTAGGCCGGCACTCTGCCGACGCTGCGCTCGCTCACTTCTGCGTAGCTGGCATCCAGCGCGTAGTTGGCGGGTGCCGGCCCGGCTGCCCAGGGCAGTCGCCGGTCCTTGCGGACGCTCTCGTCGGGCAGCCGGTCATAGGGGAACTCGCCCAGGCACTGGGCAACGCGTTTCGTGAGCCTGCGCAGCAGGGTGGCAGGCTCCGTATTCGGCGCCTCCTGCAGCCCCACGAGCGGGCGACGCTTCTCGATGGCGTCGAAGATTTCCTTCGGGGTGATGACGATCAGCCGGTCGTTCACCAGGGAACGACCCGTGGCGGGGTCGGTGTAGCCGTTGATCAGGCGCGACAGGCCGCCACTGAGTGTTCCTGCCGGTGGTGTGGAGGGAGGGGTGGCCAGGGTGTTGTCCGCACCGAGACTCGAAATGGCCTCCAGGTACTGGGCAGGGTCGTGATTGCCCGGACAGTTGGGGGTGTGGGCTGCCGGTGAGCGTGTCTGCTCCAATGAAGGCCCGGGAGCGACGACGACAGCGGCTGCGCGGCTGTCCGCGGTTGCGCCTGCCAGGAGTCCGCTACCGCCCAGTGACAGAACCTCGAGTTGACCGGTGGTATCCCAGTTGACGAGCTTTCCACCCGCTGAATCACCGCGCTTGAAATTGCCCGAAACGACGTACCAGAGGCATTCTCCATAGCCGTCGCGCAGAGGCTCCACATCGAGCGTTTTCCAGGGCAGACGCCCCACTTGGCTTTCGTTCTGGCCACCACAGTCGACCGACAAGGCGTAGCCTTCGTCGTTGACACCGTTGAGGGAAGCGCGCGCCGGGCAGGGCAGCAACCCCGGGGCATGGGACGGATTGCGATCCAGCTCGGACACGACGTACGCGATCAACGCCTGCTTCGCCCGACCCAGGGCCTCCTGGGTCACGCGCTCGCGCTCCTGGGCGCTGGGGGCGCCGGCGGAGAGCAGGTTGAGCACGACGACGACCGCCAGCACCCCGCTCAGGGCCAGCAGCAGCAGCAGGGCGGCCCCGCGCTGCCGGCGGGCATCAGCGCCGCGACCCATCGGTGCCCGCCTCCTCCGGCGGGGTCTGGCCGGCCGGTTCGGCAGCAGCCGGGGGCGGCGCAGCCACCGCAGTGGGGAGGGTGCGGCGGCGCTTGTAGCCTTCCTCCACCACCGCCGAGTTGGCCTCCACCGACTGGCCGACCTTGAGGCGCACGCGACGGCCGCTCTCCGTAAGCACGAGGCCCGCCGTGTCCGCCCCCACGCTGCCGGGAGCCACGGTGGCGGCGCCACCCCTATGAGGGACGGGCTTGCCGTTTACCCAGATGATGGTCTCGCCGTCGCTGCGATGCACGATGCCGTTGAGGGTCAGCACCCGGGCCGTCGGCGCCGGCCGGGGGGCCGCGGCCGGGGCGGCGGCCTTGGGTCTGGCGGCGTTTGCCAGGGCTTCCTTGCGCGAGGCATCCAGCCGTGCGCGTTCCTCGGGGGTGAAGAACAACCGCCCAAGTGGCTGTTGGGCCTGGGCCATGCTGATATCGACGAACAGGCCGAACAGAACGGTGGCGACGAGCAGGCGTTTGGGCGTCATTTCGTCCCCGCCTCGGGTTCGGCCACGGTGATCCAGGCCAGCTCGCACTCGGCGAGCAGGGTGGGCTCGATGCCGCTGCCTGGGCTGCGCTCGGCGCGCCGCAGGTCGCAGGCGTTCAGCGTGAACACGCCGCTGCCGCGTGCCGCAAGCAGCCGGAAGAAGCTCATCAGGTCGCCCTCGTGCAGCAGGGGCATGCGCACCCGCATGATGGACTGGCGCATGGGCAGCTCGGCCACGCCGAGGCCGGCAGCGCCGGGGTAGGTCTCCTGCTGGCCGATCTGGTAGTCGATGCCGAACAACCTGGCTTCCTGGTTGACCTCGCGCAGGCCGTCCACCCAGTTCAGGCGCTGTTCCGGGCCGACGAAGCCGATGCGACCCAGGGCATCGTAGGTCTCGCGGAAACGCTGCAGGATGTCCTTCTCGAGGCCGGCGTTGGCGTGCCGCTGGCGCGACTGGGACAGCTGCCGGGTCTGGGCGGAGAGCCTTTCCTCGGCCGCACCCACGAGGTTGTCGGCGTAGAGTACCCCTGCGAGGGCAAGAACCACCGCCGCCGCGAGCGCTGTGAGAGGGGCCAGCAGCATGCGCAGATTGAGCCGCGTCATCGCCCGCCCTCCTCATCCTTCAGGAGCAGCACCAGCTCGAAGCGGGCTCCGACCTGCGCCTCTGCCTGTGCGCTGGTGCTGCCGGTGAGGCTCTGCCGCGAGCTGTCATCCAGCGGCAGCTTGAGCAGCTTCACCTCCTGCACCCGAGGATGGGCACGCAGGGTGTCGGCGAACTCCCGTATCTCGTTCACCGCCGAGCGGTAGTCGCCCGAGAAAGGCTGGATCTCGGCCTGCAGGTGCCCACCCTGGTGCGGCGCGCCCCCGGCGCCTGGGGTGAGCCCCTTGGATGCGACGCTGGCCGCGTCGGTGAACGGGCCATGCCGCCATGACAGTGCGCGCAGGTTGACGGCGGGATGGTTGGCGAGCGCATCGCCGAGCACCGCATGAAGCGGCTCGGGGGTGCCGGCGCGGGTGCGCAGGCGCTCAAAGGCGTCGACCGTCTGGCGCAGACTCGCGGCCGACACCGGCGACGCGGGGAACGACCGGGTGATCTCGGCATAGAGGTCGTCGTAGCGCCGGGTCTGCTGGGCCGCAGAGGTGGTTTCGTCCTCGAGGTTGCGCACACGGTTGATGTCGATGGCGAACCACAGCACCCCGACGGCAGCGATGATGCCGGCAGCGGCATACAGGAACCGGCCCGCCCGATGGACGCTGAAACCCTGCAGCAATTCCGCCGGTGCGAGATTGTCGGTGGGCGTGGCCATGCCCAGCAGCTGCAGGTGCAGCGCGTCGGGCGTCGCGTCCGATGCCTCGGGCGCGATCTTCAGCAGGGCGCGCAGCTGCGCCCGCGACACGCGCTGGGGGCGCAGGATGCCCGGGTTCTGCAGCAGTCTGGCCTGCAGGCCGCGCATCGAGTCGTCCTGGTCCAGCAAGACCACGTCCACCGCCGAATCTGCAGTGGCGGCCTGCAGGGCATTGAGGTACAGGCGTGTGTTGGTGATCTCGGTGGCGAAGGCGAGGTCGAGGTTGTCCTCGGGCAGGCCGCGCAGCGGCGTCAGCCGCGAGAAGCGGAAACGCCCATCCTTGATGAAGGTCTGTCGCAGCCCGGACACGTGGCGGGATACCACAAGCAGGTCCGGAACCTTGAGCTTCAGCGCTGCGATGGCGGCCGGTGTGACGGTCGGCAGGGCGAACAGGCCGACGATGGGCAGGCCCTGCGCGATGACCGGGCTCACCCAGGGCTCGATGATGTCGAGGTCGGTCACAGCCATGAACAGGAAGCGGTCGTCTCGACGGTTGTCGCGTTCGCGTTCCTGCAGGCGGGCGCTTACAAAGGGCGTGTTGCGGTAGAGCTGCCTGAGCTTCCGGCCCAGCAGCTCCTGCCGGTCCCGGCCAAGGGTGTGGGGGAGGGTCTCGAAGCGGTAGTCCTCGTCGACCGAGTCGACCATGAAGACCACTGGCACGTTGCTCACTGCCGCTAGCAGCTGCGCGAAGGCGGCCTCGCCCTCCTCGCCCAGTTCGTAGCGGCGGGCCTGCACCAGCCGGCCGCGCCACAGCGCGACCGAGGCGCCGGCGGAGGAGATGCAGACGAGCAGGCGTGGACCCATGGTCAGAACTTGAGCTTGCCGATCATTTCGTAGATCGGGGTGAGGATGGAGAACAGGATCAGGGCCATCAGCACCCCGAGCATGACGTTGAGGGCGGGGCCCATCACCTTGAGCGCCTTGTCCACGCCCTCGCGCACGTCGCGTCCGTAGAAATAGTTGATGTTGAACAGCGCGGTGTCGAGGGCGCCGGTGGTTTCGCCCACGCGGAACATGCGGATGACGAGCGGCGGGAACAGTCCGAGCTTCTGGAAGCTGTCCGACAGCGCGTCACCGGAGTTGATCTGCTGCCAGGCGCGGCGCAGGCCTTCGGCGATGACGGCGTTGCCTACGATGCCCTCGCTGGTGCGTATGGCGTCGAGGATGGAGATGCCGGACTGGTACATCAGGCCGAAGAAGTTGGCGAAGCGCGCCAGGATGATCTTCTGCAGCAGTGGCCCGACCACCGGTACGCGCAGCTTGGCGAGGTCGAGCAGATAGCGCGCGCGCGGGTCCGTGCGCACCCAGGCGGACAGACCGAAGAACGCGGCCACCGGCAGCAAGATGAACAACCACCAGAAGTGCAGGGCGAAGTCCGAGACGGCGATGAGGATCCGGGTCTGAATGGGCAGGTCCACCCGCATGGTCTTGAGCACACCCACGAGTTGTGGCACCAGATAGATCAGCAGGAACAGCGACACCGCCACGACCAGCACCAGCAGCATCACCGGATAGATGAGCAGCTTCTTGGTCTCGGAGGCGAGTTCGTCCTGCCAGCGCAGCGAGCGCGAGAGGTTCTCGAACACGTCGGTGAGCTTGCCGGTCTGCTCGCCGGCGCGCACCAGACTGACGAACACGGAGTCGAAGACGCCTGGGAACTGGGACATGGCCTGGGACATCAGCTTGCCGGCCTCGATGTCCTCCACCAGGGACGAGACCACCTGCTTGAACCGCGGCCGGTCCATGCCGTCACGCAGATCGCGCAGGCCGTCGATGATGGGGATGCCGGCACGGGTGATCTGCTCCATGTCGAAGCAGAAGTTGATGAGGTCCTTGCGGTCGATGCCGCCGCCACCGAGTGAGACGCTGGTGCGGGTCTCGCGAAAGGTGATGAGGTCGAGCCCCATGCGGCGCAGCCGCAGCTCGAGGTCAATGTCGTTGATGGCGTCGATCTTCCCGCGGGAGATGGCGCCGGCCGAGTCCATGGCCTTGTAGCGGAAGGACGGCATCGCTGGTCGGGGTGGAGATCCGGTGCCGGGCGGGGTGGAGCGGTCAGCCCGCTAGAGCAACCGGCCCGTGAGGTCCACGGAGCGAGACAGTTCGGCGATGCTGGTGGTGCCGTCGAGCACCCGTTCGACCCCCTCTTCGGCCAGTGAGCGGAAGCCCTTCTCGGCGGCCACGCGCCGGATGTCCCGGGCGGTGGCGCGGCGGGCCACCAGTTCGTCGAGATCCGCGTCCATGGGCAGGATCTCCATGACGGCGGTGCGTCCCCGGAAGCCGCGATGGTTACACTGCCGACAGCCGCCGTCGCGGTGGCGGAACAGGGTGCTGGCGCTGTCGGGCGGCAGGCCAAGGATGTGTTTCTCCTCGAGCGAGGGGCGGTACTCCACGCGGCAGTGCTGACACAACATCCGCACCAGCCGCTGCGCAATGACGCCGATGACGTTGCCGGCGATGATGTCCGGCAGGATGCCGATGTCGAGCAGACGTGGAAAGGCGCCGATCGCGGAATTGGTGTGCAGCGTTGAGAACACCTGGTGGCCGGTCATGGCCGCGCGGAAGGCCATGTCGGCCGTGTCCTTGTCACGGATCTCGCCCACCAGGATGATGTCCGGGTCCTGGCGCATGATGGAGCGGATGCCGTTGGCGAAGTCGAGCTTCACCGCCTCGCCCACAGAGGTCTGACGCATCAGGGGCACGGGGTACTCCACCGGGTCCTCCAGCGTCATGATGTTCACGCCCTCGACGTTCACCTGGGACAGCAGCGAGTACAGCGTCGTCGTCTTGCCGCTGCCGGTCGGGCCTGTGATGATGAGGATGCCCTCAGGTCGCGCCAGCATGAGGTGCAGCTTGGCCACCGTGGGGCGGGGCAGCCGCATCTGCTCCATGCTGATGATGGATTTTTCGCGGTCCAGCACCCGGAGGACGATGTTCTCGCCGTAGATGGTCGGATGGCTCGACACCCGGAAGTCGATCGGCCGGCCGTTGAGGTTGAGCGACATGCGCCCGTCCTGGGGGGCGCGTGTCTCTGCGATGTTCATGCCACTCATCACCTTGAGCCGCACGGCGATGCCCGGCCAGTAGCTCTTGTGCAGGCTGCGCACCTGTTCGAGCACGCCGTCGATGCGGTAGCGGACCCGCAGGAAGGCGGCCTCGGGCTCGAAGTGCACGTCCGAGGCGCCACGCTTGACGGCATCCACCAGCAAGGCACCCACCAGACGCACGATGGGCTGGGTGTACTCGTCGCCGCCGGCCTGGAGGCTCTGCCAGTCGAGCTCGCCGGTCTCGATCTCGCGCAGGATGCCATCGACCGACAGCTCGAAACCGTAGAAGTGGTCTATCGACTCCCCGAGCTGGGCCTCGGCGGCCAGCAGGGTGCGCAGCTGGATGTCGGGCGGCAACGACGCTCGCAGCTGGTCGGTCACCACCACGTTGACCATGTCGGTGACTGCCACCACCAGGGTCCGGGTGTGGGGGTCGAAGGCGATGGGCAGCACCCGGTGGCGGCGCGCGAACTCCTGCGGCACCAGCTTCAGGGCCTCGGCGTCGACCACCACCTGGGACAGGTCGATGGCCTCCTGGCCGATGGTCCGGGCCATGATGTCCCGGATCACCCCCTCGGTGACGAAGCCCAGCCGCACCAGCAGGCGCCCGAGTGGCATCTTCTGGGCGCGCTGTTCGGTGAGCGCGATGCGCAACTGGTCCGAGCTGATCAAGCCCTGCTGTACCAGGTTCTCGCCCAGGCGCGCTGCCCGGCGCCTGGATTCGGCGGCCGCGCTGGCCGGTTTGACCGCGGTGGCGGAGCCCATGTCGTTCATTGCCCGACGGGTTCCTGCCTGGCCAGCCGGGCGGCGACCCGCGCCTGGTCGAAGCCGGCGTGACCGCGCAGCCGGGCCAGATCCAGCGCCTGTCGGTAGTAGCCGGCGGCGATGCCGCGCTGCCCGAGGTGCTCCAGCCCGACCGCGAGGTTGAAGGCGTAGTCGGGGTTCGAGGGCTCGATCTGGAAGGCGTGAAAATAGGCCTGCTGCGCGGCCGCCCACTGGTTCTGCTCCGCGTGGAGATTGCCCAGGGACGCGTACAGGAAGCCCGAAGGCTCGCGGGCGATGAGCTGTTTCAGGCGCGTCTCGCTGGCGAGCGGGTCGACCCGGCCGACCATGCCGATAAGGCCGGCCTGGGCCGCGGCGTTCTGGGGCTCGAGTTCGAGAACGCGGTAGAAGTGCTCGCTCGCTTTCTCGGAATCGCCCTTGCGCCAGTAGGCGGAGGCGATGCCAAGGAGGGCGTCGACGTTGCGGCGATCGCGTTCGAGCACGGACTGGTACAGGGTGAGGGCCCGTGACACCTCGCCGCGCTGCAGCGAGTCGTAGCCCTCGGTCAGGCGCAGCGCGACCACACCGCTGGCATCGGAGGTCTGCACGCTCACCTGATCCTCCATGCCGGTCTGGCCGGTACCGCGCCGTGTCGTCTGCGCTGGGACGATCTCGGCCCGAGGCGGCGTGGCGCCCGGACGGGTGGGCTCCCGGGGAGCAGTGGACGGTGCCGTGGTACCACCCCCCGGATCCGCCACCGGAAATGGCGTGGTCTCCCGCGCTGGTCCTCGCTGAAGGGGGGGCAGGGTCGCCAGGGGCGGAGCCATGGTGAGCTGCGCCGGCGCGCCTTCCCCGGCCTCGCCGCGCGACGGCAGGGTGAGCGCGGGCATGGGCGGCGGCGGGGGGGCGCTGGCAACGCTGCCAGCGCTGCCCGGTGTCGCGTCCGTCGCTACCGGGCTGCGCTCGATCGGCCGCGTCGTGGGCGCGGGCGACGCCTGGAAGCCCGGCGACCCGCCGGTCAGCAGCCCGGGGTGGTTGATGGCGACGTAGACGTAGGCGAAGTACAACGCCAGGAAAGCCAGGACGGCGATGGCGAAGCCATACACCGGGTTGTCGCGAACCCACTCGAGGGAACCGCCGCCGTCTCCGCTGCCTCGCAGGGCCACTGCATCCACCGCGGCCGCGGAGGCCGCCTCCGAGAGGTCGGGTGCCGTGCCGGCGCGTGCAAACAGGCTGGTGGTCAGGGCTTTCGCCGCCAGGTCTGCATCGCGCGATGTCGCGCGCGCGCCGTCGGCCGCGCGACCTGGCCCGCGCGCCATTCCGGCGACGGACGCCTCGCGGGACCGGGACGCCCGCTGCAGGGCTTTGAGCAACAGGCTCACGGCGTCCTCGTGGATGGTCCTGCGGCGTCGAACTGCCCCGGCGCCGGCAGCTGCGAGCGCAGGAAACGCAGGTCGCCGGCTTCCACCGACGGTGTCCTCACCACGGTGGGGCGCAGGAAGATGACCAGTTCTGTCTTCACAGCCGACTCGTTGCGGAATGCGAACAGGTCGCCAACCCGGGTGTTGCCCAGCCCTGGGATCTGGTCGCGGCTGCGGCGCACCTCGTCACGGATGAGGCCGCCCAGGATGGCGGTCTGTCCGCTGGACAGTTGCAGCACCGATTCGATCTCGCGGATCTCGACCACGGGGATCTCGTTACGCACGGTGGTGAGGGCAGGGTTGGGATCGATCGCGACGCCGACCTGGCTGGTGACCGTCGGCCGCACGGTGAGGCTGACCGACCCGGCTTCGTTGATCTGCGGCGTGAGCGACATGACCAGACCGATGGGCACGGTGCGCGCCGTCGTGGTGGTGGCCTGCAGGTTCTGCCCGCCGATGGAGGTGGCCTGGGAGATCTGCTGCTGCACCTGGAAGTAAACGAGGTTGCGCACCACCTTGAGCAGCGCCGTCTGGTTGTTGAGCGCCATCACCTTGGGGCTGGACAGCACCCGGGTGGTGCCGAACTGCTCGAGCATCTTGATGGCAGCGAACACACCGCTCTGGTTACGGCTGCCGTAGGTGAGTGCCGTGACCGGTGCGGTGGCGAGCCGGGTCACGCCGATGAGGTTCTGGGAGAACTCGATCCCCG
>JBILUV010000224.1:0-5975 GCA_044370825.1 Burkholderiales bacterium
AGGACAACTTCTGAGTACATTTCACCACCCGCGATAGCGGCGGCGATGGCTTCTCCGGCGAAGGCTGCGATCAGCGTGGCGGCGACGTTGATGGCGGCGTCTGCGGCGAGGTAGATGGCTGCCCATTTGGCGATGGGGTGGTTGCCCATCCATTGGGAGAATTTGGTGGATAGGGCGCCGGTGCAGACCACGTTTCCGCTGCCGTCGACGAGGAACATGTCGAATCCTGAGCTGCCCAATTGTGGGGTGATGCGCACGGTGTAAGCGCTACCGGAGGTGAAGGTGGGTGGCGCGGTGCTGCAGGGGGTGTAGTTCTTGTTGGGTGCGTGGTCCCAGTTGGCGTTGTAGGTGCTGCAGCCCATGAAGCATTGGAGTCGTTGGGCGTAGAACCCGACCGTGGTGGCGTTCTGGATCGGGTTGATGTACTCAAGGACCTGGGATGCGCCTTGGGGCACGGTGACGTCACCCTCGGCGTATATCCCGGTGACGGGGTCCTGCCATGTGGGGAAGGTGAACACGAGGTCGGTTTTGGTGTTGTTGGCAAAGGTCAGCGTGAACGCGCTGTCCGCGACCGCTGTCAGGGTGCCACCGGGCAGGACCGTGCCCGAGCGGGGGGCACGCGGGGCCGTGATCCGGTAGTCGTGCACCCCGAGCGAGCTCTTGGGGATACGGACCCTGGTGGCGAACCGGCCCTTACGGTCAGCGGTGAACAGGGCGACGGTGGTCCACGCGGTGTCGGTGTCGGATTTCGCTTCGACCCGTAGTTGCCTGCCCGCGAGGGCATCCCGGTAGCGGGCGGGAATCCGCCCCTGCAGCTGGTAGCGCGCGCCGATCACCATCCGGAACAGTGGCTCATGGGCATGTGATCCGCGGCTGACCCGGGTCACGTCCAGCGCCTTGCCGCCGGGCTTGAGGAATCCCCACCAGCCCGGGCCCTTCGGCGTATCGATCCCGCCGCGTGGGGACTTTCCCGGCGCAGCCTCATGGACCGCAGCGCGGGCAGCAACGCCGCCGCTCGGACCCGCCACACCGGGCACACCACCCACCGCCTGCACGGACTGGCCGAACCCACCCAACACAACCACGGCGACCACCGAAGCTGCACCCCAATGTAAGAGCTTCACAGCGACACTCCCATCAGCCCCGGCACGGTCTGAACGTCCCTCACGAAAGGGATACGCGGAGTGTGAGCCAACCGGACGATGGAGTCAATCGCTGGAGCCAGCAGCCTCACGGCCGGGCAGATTCCGCTCGACGCTGATGGGACCGTCCCCTAGTCCTGCTCGTCCAGGCTGATGATGGTGCAGCGCACGTCGGTCATGTCGCGCAGTTGCTGCAGGCCGCCGACCCGCCCCCACCCTGTGCGAGTGCCCGCCGCGCCGCCGAAAGGCTGGGCACTCTCGAAGTAGTCAGTGGAGTCATTGATGACGATGCTCCCGCAGCGCAGTCCCTCTGAGAAGGTGAATGCCCGCGAGAGTGATCTCGTGAAGACGGCAGCTTGGAGTCCGAGCGGATCAGCGTTGGCGATCGACAGTAGGTCATCGTCGTCCTTGCAGGCCATGATGGGGACGACCGGACCGAAACTCTCCTCGCGCGCGATACGCATCGTCGGGTCAACCCCGTCCACGACTGTGAACTCGTAGTACAGGTCAGTGGGGTACCCGCTCGCTCGCGCGCCCCCGAGGCGCACGCGCGCCCCACGCTGCACGGCATCAGCAATGTGTTCGTCCATCTTGCGGGCCGTGGGGGGGTTGGCGAGCGGTCCCATCGTGGTTGTATCGGCGAAGGGGTCGCCGAGGACCGCTGCGGTAGACGCCTCCAGCACCGCATCTGCGAAGTCGGGCGCCACGCGTCGGTCTACGAGTACCCGTTCGGTAGCGCAGCAGACCTGTCCGGCATTCCAGTAGGCGCCGAACACTGCTGCCTCCGCGGCAGCCGCCAGGTCGGCGTCCGCGCACACGATGACCGGGCCGTTACCGGAGGCTTCCATGATGGAGCGCTTCAGTCCCGCGGCGCGGACGATCCGGTCGGCGGTGACCGACGAGCCGACGAAGCCGATTGCGTCCACGCCGGGGTGCGTGATGAGGTGTTCGCCGACCGTGCCGTCCCCGGGAATGATCGAAACGAGTCCCTCGGGTACACCCGCCTCCGCGAGCAGTGCGCCGAGTGCGAGGCAGGCGAGCGGCGTCGTGTCCGGTGGCTTACAGACGATCGCGTTGCCGGTGGCGAGGGCCGGGCCGAGGAACTCGCACATGATCATGAGCGGGAAATTCCACGGGGTGATGGCCGCCCAGACCCCGACTGGCGCGCGGTACGTGAACATCCGCTTGGTGCGCGACGAACTCGGTATCACCTCGCCATACAAACGCTTGGCATCCTCAGCCGAGACTGAGAAGAGTGATGCGCTGTCCTCCACGTCGGCAAGCGCCTCGGCGCGGTACGGCTTGCCCTGCTCGATGGTCGTGAGACGGGCCAACTCCTCGTGGTGCTGCTCGATGAGGTCGGCGATCCGGTGACACAACTCGGCCCGCTCATAGACCGACCAGTGCCGGTACTCGTCGAAGGCACGCCGGGCGGCAGCGATGGCCCCATCCAGTAGCGGGGTGGTGGCCCGCGGCAGGTCGGCGAGGTGCTCACCGGTTACCGGTGACGTGACCAGCGTGGACTCTGCGCCCGGCTCGGCATACGAGCCAGCGATCCACAGACGTGATTCTGGAGTCGAGATGGTCATATGCCCTCGCCTACTGGGATTCCGCGTCGACTCGGGAGTCTGCCTCGGTCAACTGCGGGACGGGCCGGAACAGCACGAGGAAGACTCCGAGTGCGGCGAGGCCCGGCACGATCAGGAAGGCCCACTGAATCGAGATGACACCGGTCAGCGACTTGAGGACGAATGGTGCGACGCCGACCGCGATGCCGGCAGCCAGAAGCCCCGTGCCGGCTGCACGATCCGCGATGTGGACCGCGCTGCGCACAGATCGTCCGATCGACAGCGGCCAGTGCAGCCCGACACCGCATCCGGTGACCACGAGGAAGATCAGCATGATCGTCGGGTTCGGGATCGACCAGACGATGAGGAAGGCAAGGCCCGAGAGGGCGAAGGCACCGGCGAGCAACTTCTCCGGGTCCATCCACTCGGCGAGTCGGCTGCCCACGAAGCGGCCGATGAGGATGCCGGTGACGATGGCCATCAGTGCGATCAGGGCCACATTGCCCTCCCACCCGGTGCGGGCCTTGAAGTAGTCGCCTATCCAGAAGGCGAGGCAGTACTCCAGGCCAGCGGCGGGCAGCATGTTGACGGCCGTCCACCAGAACAGCGGCGGCAGGTCGCGGACGCGACCGGAGACTGGCTTCACGTCGCCGCCGTCGTAGACGCGTACGTTCGCCCCGCGCAACACCTCAACGAGGATGTAGAGGACGGCAACCACCCAGAGGGCTATGCGCCAGCCGTAGATCGGCCAGACGGCGAGGCCGATGAGAGCCGCGACCGGGCCGACATAGCTGCCGAGCGCGGCGACGACGTTCGCCTCCGAGAGTGAGGCGGCCGCAGCCGGGCCCTGCTGCTTGGTGATGAAGGCGCTCACGCCGGACACGGCAAGTGCCCCACCACACGCCGCGACGAATGCCCCGGCGTAGGTCACCGGGAGCGGCAGGCCACTGCTGATCAACAGCAGGCCGACGATGCTGATCCCCGAGCCAAGGCGCATCGCACCGCCGCGGCCGAGTCGGGCCGCGATGCGTGCGTTGAGGCTCGACATCACGATCAGGCCCAGGGCGACGAAGGTGGCGTATAGGCCAGCCATGAACTCGGCCAGACCCTGCTCGTTGCTGAGGTGGCTGACGATCGCGCCGAAGGAGTAGACCCAGGCGCCGTAGGCACCCATGAGCAGGTAGGTCACCCATGTGCTCTTGTCGCGGCGAGGCGTCAGTCGTTCACGCGTTGTCATGCCTCCGAGCGTACGGATCCTGGTGCCTGTGCCGCGCAGGAAACGCCGGACTCCACAGGTCCGTCGGCGATGTTGCTGTAGGAACCGCGTGACATGCCTCCGCAGGGTGTCATGCGATCATCTAGAGGTGGGGGACTCGGTAAGGAGATGTGTGAACGCGACGTGGTCGCGTGTCCCACTGCCAGCGTTCGTGATTGCTGTCGTCCTCGGACTGGTCGCATGTTCGGCCGCGCCCGAGTCCGGTGGCAGCACCCAGTCCCCGAGCGGGCAAGGGGCGCAGTCCTCAGTGCCCGGCGCGCCGCGGGAACGGGCGGCGGAGCAGAGCAGCGAGCCCCGGGGAGGTGCTTCCGCATCGGGCGCCGGACCGGACGCATCGTTGTCCGCGCCCGCTGGGTCAATGACGATCCAGCCGCCCTTGTCGCATGTCCACGGGGCGGTGGTTGACGGCGACGACCTCGTCGTGGGAACTCATCACGGGCTATATCGAGTCCGGCTCACCACGGGTGCCGCCGAATTCGTGGGCACCGCCGAGGCCGACTTCATGGGGTTGGCGCGTGATGAGTCCGGACGCCTTTTCGTGAGTGGGCACCCCGGTCCGGGCCTTGGAGGTGTGGACCCGCTGGGGCTGGTGATGAGTGCCGATGGGGGGAGTACATGGGAGACGATCAGTCTTGAGGGGGAGGTGGACTTTCATGCACTTGCCAGCCGCGGTGACGAGCTCGTTGGCTGGGACACCCGTGGCCCCCTGCGGTGGTCACAGGACGCTGGACGTACCTGGGTGAGTGGCCCGGCGATCGCACCGACGTCGATCGCATGGTTCGGGGACCAGGTCTGGCTGGCCACCCCCGAGCGCGGGCTGCTCACCTGGCGCCCTGGTGCCGCTGACGTCGAAGCAATTGGCCTCCCGTCCGTGCTGGTGGCGGCATCCCAGGACGGTCAGGTGATCTGGCGTATCGATTCCGATGGCGCCGTGTACTGGTCCGAGGACGCAAACACCTGGGAGTCCGTGGGTGCTGTGCTGGCCGCGGAGGGGTTCGCCGCCGACCGTGAACGTGCTTACGTGGTGACCGCCACGGAAGTCGTAATCCTCCCTGCTCCTTAGTTGCCAGGGGTGCGCCAGAGGGCTGCAGACCCCCGGCGCACTTACACTCGCCCACGTGTACGACATCGCGCTGAGTGTCTCGGCCTGCGCACGTTCCGGCACCCGCGCCGACGTCGCGTGGATGACCGCCCCTGTCGTGTCAGACGACGCTCTCGCCTTCACCCCAGGGGGCGGCAGGATCGGCTCGCTGGCGGCCGGGGCATTTGACGGACTGCTCGCCGACGTGGCCGAACGCCGTCTGCCGGAGGGTCGGCGCATCGCCCACCGGGTGACCGACTTCGAGAGCGTGGTGTGCGGCCTACCCGCCGGGACTCCGGTGGAGTTCCTGGTCGTGCCCGCCGCGCAGATGCCCCCGCAGATCTGGCCGCTACTGCTTGCCCGCCGCCCGGTTGCCGTGACCACGGAACTTGAGGGCGACGTCGTCACCGCCGTCTCGGTGACATCGTGGGAGGGAGCCGACGACCGCGAGCGCGAGCTGCTGGCCGCGGCGCGCCCGACCGTCATTCCCACCGAGACTGGCCTGGTGACTGTGCTCGCCCCCGTCGAGCGGCTGGTTGTCGCCGGTGCCGGCCCCTATGCGGACGCTCTGGCAGACCAGGGTCGGTTGCTGGGCTGGAAGGTGGTCGTGGAGAGTCGTCCTGACCAGGTGGCGGGCCTGGCCGCGGCCCTGTCGCCGCTCGATGCGATCGTGGTGATGGGCCACGACGTCGAGTCGTCGAGCCGCTGCCTGCTCGCGGCCCTAGAGGGCGATGCTGGGTACATCGGTGCCCTGGGATCCCGAGCCATGCAGCAGGCGCGCGCCGATTGGCTGGCCTACCGCGATGTCACCGACCTCGGCCGGGTGCACGGCCCCGCAGGCCTCGACATCGGCGCGCGGTCGCCCGTCGAGGTGGCGGTCGCCATCGCGGCCGAGATCCTGGCTGGGC
>JBILUV010000231.1:0-5779 GCA_044370825.1 Burkholderiales bacterium
CAGCCCAGTCTCGGCAGCGAGCCGCTTCAGGTTCATGGGCTCCTGGCGCGCCGCGAGGGCGTCCAGGAGATCCATCATGCGCTCGATGACCTGGATGGAGGCTTTGGCGGAGTCTTGGGACACGGCAGCTTTGGAAAGGGACACACCGGATTCTAGCCATGATCATTCCACGATTCGGGAATCGCGGCCATTCCGGGCGTGCAGGGGGCGCGTGCTATCATCGACAGTCGTTGCACTGCACCAGCCACTGCCTTGAAAGTCGGTCTCTTCGTCACCTGTCTCGTGGACCTGATGCGGCCCAGCATCGGTTTCGCCGCCCTCAAGCTGCTCGAATCCGCTGGTTGCGAGGTGGTCGTTCCAGCCACCCAGACATGCTGCGGCCAGCCCGCCTACAATTCCGGAGACCGCACCGCTGCCCAGACGCTGGCGCGCAAGGTGTTGCGGGAGTTCGATGGTTGCGAGCACATCGTCGTGCCTTCGGGCTCCTGCGGTGGAATGATCCGCGCGCACTACGCCGAGTTGCTGGCCGAGTTCCCAGAGGAATCCGAGCGCGTCAAGCGCGTCACCGAACGCACCCGGGAACTGACGGATTTCCTGGTCAACGTTGCCGGTCTGGACCGCGTGCCCGGTCGCTTCGAGGGCACGGTGACCTATCACGATTCGTGCTCGGGGCTGAGGGAGCTCGGGGTGAAATCGCAGCCGCGTGCTCTGCTGGAAAAGGTTCCGGGCCTGCGGCTCACCGAGATGGCCACCCCAGAGTACTGCTGTGGTTTCGGCGGCACCTTCGCCGTCAAGTACGGTGAGATCTCGGCGCGCATCGCCGATCGAAAGTGTGACGATGTAACGTCCACGGGCGCCGACGCGGTGGTCCTCGGTGACCTCGGCTGCATGCTCAACATCGAGGGACGGCTGAAACGCCGTGGAGACAGCCGGACCCGTGTGCTGCACGTGGCCGAGGTGCTCGCCGGCGCAGACGCCGCCTCCTCCTGAAACCGGATTCCAGCCACGCCATGACTTCCCAGTTCACGGATTCCGGGGCCACTGCGGCCCGTCCTGCGCAGGCGCGTCCCGCCCCGCTGTTCAAGCAACGTGCGCACGACAGCCTGACGGATGCGAAAGTGCAGCGGGCGATGCGCAATTTCAACCTCGCCGGGGCGCGGGCGCGGGCGGTGGCGGAGGTCGACAACTTCGAGGAGTTGCGCACTGCGGCCGCCGCCATCCGCGACCAGTCGCTCGCCATGCTCGACGTCTGGCTGGAGCGTTTCGAGCGCGAGGCCACCCGTCGCGGGACCCATGTGCACTGGGCCGAGACGCACGAGGACATCAATCGTATCGTGGTGGAGATCGCCAGGCGCAACGGCGTGCGCAAGGTGATCAAGTCGAAGTCCATGGTGAGCGAGGAGAGTCACCTCAATCAGGCCCTCGAGGCCGCCGGCCTGCAGGTCGTGGAAACCGACCTCGGCGAGTACATCATCCAGTTGTCCGGCGAGACGCCCTCGCACATCATCGCCCCGGCCATCCACAAGACGCGGGACGACGTTGCCGACCTGTTCCACGAGCACCACGGGACGCCGCGCAAGACCGAGATCTCGGAGCTGACCATGGAGGCGCGCAAGTTCCTGCGCGAGCACTTCCTGTCGGCCGACATGGGCATCAGCGGCGCCAACTTCCTCATCGCCGAGACCGGGTCGACCTTCATCGTAACCAATGAAGGCAACGGCCGCATGACGACCACCATGCCGCGCCTGCACGTGGCCATCACCGGTATCGAGAAGGTCCTGCCAACGCTGGAGGATGCGGCCGCCATCATGCGCGTGCTGGCGCGCTCTGCCACCGGCCAGACCATCAGCAACTACATCTCCATCAACACCGGTCCGAAGCGTCCCGGCGATACCGACGGCCCGGAGGAAAATCACGTCATCATCGTCGACGCAGGGCGTTCCAGGCTGCTGGGCACGGATATGCAGGAGGCCCTGCGGTGCATCCGCTGCGGCGCCTGCATGAACCACTGCCCCGTCTACCAGAACATCGGCGGCCATGCCTATGGCTGGGTCTACCCGGGGCCGATCGGCTCGGTGCTCACGCCCAACTACATCGGACTAGAGAAGGCGGTCGACCTGCCCAATGCCGCAACCCTCTGCAACCAGTGCGGCGTCGTGTGTCCGGTGAAGATTCCGCTGCCCGACCTGATGCGCAAGCTGCGCGAGAAGCAGGTGGCACGCGGTCTGCGCCCCTGGCAGGAGCGTTTCGGGCTGAAGGTGTGGGCGTGGGCGGCCGCCCGCCCCGGTGTCTACGCCTGGCTGACAAGGCTGGGGGCACGGCTGGGGCGGCGCATGGGCGGCGGCGAAGCAGCCATCCACCGCCTGCCGGGCAACGGGTGGACCGAGGGACGCGACATGCCGGCACCGCAGGGCCGGACCTTCCGCGAGCTCTATGCCGCGCGCAAGGGGCGGCCATGAGCGGCGCGAACGCGAGGAGCAACATCCTGAGCCGCATCCGTGCGGCTCGGAAGGTGGGGCAGTCGATCACCCCTGCCGAGAGCGCGGCTGTGGAGGAGCGGTTCCGAGACCACCCTGTGGCCGTGCAGCCGGGCATGCCGTGGGAGACGCGCGCGAGGTTCGTCCAGGAATGCGGCCGCATGTCCAGCTCGGTCGAGGAGGTTGCGGACGTGGCCGCGATACCGGCGGCGCTGGCCCGCTACCTCGCCGACAGGCAACTGGTCTCGCGCGCCATCTGCTGGCCGGATCTGGCCGTGCTGGACTGGGCCGCAGCCGGACTCGCCGTCGAGGGCCGGCCGGCAAGAGGCGATGATCTCGTCGGCGTGACCGGCGTCTATCTCGCCATCGCCGAGACCGGCACCCTGTTGTTTCTCTCCAGCCCCGATACCCCGGCGGCCACCAGTCTTCTGCCTGAAACCCATGTTGCCGTGGTGCCTGCCGATCGCATCGTCCGGACCATGGAGGAGGCCTGGGCGCGCATGCGTGCCGAGGGGCGTGACGTGCCCCGCGCCATCAACTTCGTATCCGGCCCCTCCAGGACCGCAGACATTGAGGGGCAATTGCAGATCGGCGCTCACGGCCCGTTCCGGGTGCACGTGCTCATCGTCGGCTGACCCTGACTGCAGCCGGGTCGCCCCCGCGCATTCGGGGCGGGTGAGGCCGTGGTCGCGGCGACGTCGTTGCCACCCGTGGCGCGAAATGTCGGGTTGACATTAGAATCTGTCATCTCAACTTGACTGCCCTGGTCCAGGTCTGATGAAGCCCCGCGTTCTTGTGAGCCGTGAAGTTTTCGACGAGACCCTGTCCTTGCTTGCCGCAGGCTGTGAGATCGAGTCGAATCAGGCGGACCGGAAGTTCTCCGCAGAGGAACTGGCCGCGAGGCTCGCCGACAAGGAAGGGGCGGTCGTGTCCACCTCCGACCGCATCGATGCAGACCTGCTCGACCGCTGTCCGCGGCTGAAGGTGGTAAGCAACATCGGGGTGGGCTTCAACAACATCGACGTTGCCGCCTGTACCGCGCGCGGCATCATGGCCACCAACACCCCGGGCGTTCTCACCGACAGCGTGGCCGATCTCGCCTTCGGGCTTATCATCGCCGGGTGCCGCCGGATGAGCGAGGCCGAGCGCTACCTGCGAGACGGCGAGTGGAAGGGCAACTATCTCAAGCAGATGCTGGGCGTCGACATCCATGGCGCCACGCTGGGCATTGTCGGCATGGGCCGCATCGGGCAGGCGGTCGCCCGGCGTGCCGTCGGGTTCGACATGCGCATCCTGTATCACAACCGCACGCGGCTCGATCCGGCGACCGAGGCCCGATACGGCGCCCGACAGTGCGGCAAGGACGAACTGCTGCGCGAGGCCGACATCGTGCTGCTGCTCATGCCGTACTCGCCTGAAAGCCACCACTTCATCGGTGCGCGCGAACTGGCCCTGATGAAGCCCTCGGCTGTTCTGGTGAACATCGCCCGCGGGGGGATCGTCGACGATGTCGCCCTGATCGTGGCGCTCAGGGACAACCGTATTTTCGCCGCAGCGCTGGACGTCTACGAGAACGAGCCGCAGTTCGACCCCGGTTTCCTCGACCTGAAGAACGTGGTTCTGGTGCCCCACATCGGATCAGCCTCCGAGCCGACCCGCAGGGCCATGGCAAATACCGCGGCACGCAACTGCGTGGCGGCTCTGACCGGTGGCGTGCCGCCGGATCTCCTCAACCCGGATGTTGTTCGACGGTGACAATGACGCCACTCCATGTACTCGGACCGGCTGAGGCCGCGCAGGGTATCGAATCGGGTGCCTTTTCTTCCGCGACGCTGGCCGGGGCTCTGATCGCCCGCATCCGACGGCTGGAGCCCGCGATCCAGGCCTGGGCGTGGGTCGACGAGACGCAATGGCTGAAGGCGGCCAGTCGCGCGGATCGGCAGATGGCGGCGGCAGGGCCCGGCCAGGGCGATTTCGCCGCCGGGCATGGCCCGCTGCGCGGCGTCCCGGTGGGCATCAAGGACCTGATCGACGTGCGTGGCATGCCAACCGGCATGGGGTCTCCGATATATGCCGACCACTGGCCGCGGGTTTCCGCGTCTCTGGTCACCCGGCTTGAGCGGGCCGGTGCAGTGGTGCCTGGAAAGACTGTGACCACCGAGTTCGCCTTCATGGTGCCATCGCGCACCCGCAATCCGTGGAATACCGGACACACACCAGGCGGATCGTCCAGCGGTTCTGCAGCGGCGGTGGCCTGCGGCATGATCCCCGCGGCGATGGGCACGCAGACCAACGGTTCCGTCATCCGGCCCGCTGCGTTCTGCGGCGTGGTGGGGTTCAAGCCTGGGCTGGGGCAGATTTCCACCGATGGGATCCTGCCGTTCTCGCACACCCTGGACCAGCCGGGTGTGTTTGCCCGCTCCGTGGCCGACGCGGCGCTGGTCGCCTCCGCCGTGACCACGCACGAGAGCGAGCTGTCGCACGCTCCGCCCCGGCTCAAGGTCGCGCCTGCCCTGCTCGCCGTGCGCACGCCGGCCTGGGACCGTGCCGATGACGACCAGCGCGCGCGGTTCGCTGCCGACCTGCAACTGCTCCGCGATGCCGGTGCGAAGGTGGAGGAACGCGAACTGCCGGCGGACTTCGCCGATGCCTGGCGCATCCACAGAGCGATAATGCTCCATGAGGCGGCGCTGGCGGCCCGGCCGATCCGGGCGCTCTATCAGTCGGGGATCAGCGACTTCCTCAATACCGCGCTGGACGAGGGTGAGGCGATGAGCGACTCGGTCTACCGGCAGGCCCTGGAGTCGCGAAGCCACCTGATCCGCGCCTTCCAGGCCTTTTTGGAAGACCGGTTCGCTGCCGTCGTGACGCCACCCGCTCCCGGCGAAGCCCCGGCTGGTCTCGAGACTACCGGTGACCCGGCGTTCTGCACCCTGTGGACCCTGCTTGGCGTGCCGGCGATCACATTACCGACCGGCCTGGGCAGACGCGGTCTTCCCCTGGGTCTGCAGATCGTGTCCCGGCCGCTGGAGACCAATTATCTCCTAGCGGTCGCAGGCTGGTGCGAGTCTCACCTGCCGTTCGACAACCTGCTGGTCAGGGCGGCGAGCACGGTCTGACCGCAGTCATCTCGCCGGTTGAGAGAGGGTGCTCTGGAGTACCAGGCGATCACCCTCGCGCCAGACTTCGAGGCGTACACGCTCGTCGATCCGCCGCCGTCCGATGGCCTGTACGAGGCCTTGGGCGTCGGTGACCGGCATGCCGTCCAGACTCCGGATGACGTCACCGACACGCAGTCCGGC
>JBILUV010000214.1:0-6301 GCA_044370825.1 Burkholderiales bacterium
CGGCAGCGTGTCCCGGTCCTCCTGGCTGCACCTGTGCAACGATCGCGCCGCCGTCGAGGTGCAGGCGTTCGCGCTCGGCATCCTCCAGATCGCGGGCCCGCACACCCAGGGCGGGACGGGATGTCGCCGGGCGCTCCGCCTTTATCGCGGCAGCGGTGTCCGGCGCCGGCTGACCACGGGTGGCGGTCTCGTAGGCCTCCCGAGACAGCATTCCCGCCCTGAAAGCCTCTTCCAGAATCGCCTCGGAGGACTGTTGGCGCGGCAGTGTGGCCACGGCCGCTGGCGCCGTGCCGGCTCCGAGATTCTCCTCGATGTTCTCCAGTGTGATCCGGGCCAGCCCGTACTGCTCCTTGGGAACCGTCGCCGCCACGGCGAGTACGCCACTGCCCATGGGAGCCACAGTGAGGCGGAATATGGACCCGACGCCCTTCGGGCTCACGCCCGTGCAGGTCACCACTGTTGCCACCTGCCCCGCCACGTTGGTGGTCGTGCGCCCGGTTTCGTGGAATCGCGTCCACAGTCGTCCGGTGGTCTGCAGCGTGCGGGACAGAACATCCTCCGCACTGCCATCGTCGGTATAGTCAAAGATGACCAGGATGTTCCCCCGCGAGCGCAGTCCAAGCGGTTGGTCGGGGCTGGTCTCGACTGTCCAGTTCGGCGGAACCTGCCCGTGGAATCGTCCGGCCGGGTCAGCGAACCTCGCATCCGCGCTCGCGGGCGGCACTAGCATGGCGGAAAAAAACAGCGCACTCACCAGTATGCGCATGGAAAAACGGTTACGCATCATGACCCCGCAGGAAGATGGCTGGAACCGGTGAACCGGCCCACGTCGTCAGGCTCGCATGCAAGCCGAAAAGTTCCGGTCCGGTCAGCCTGGAGGAAGCAGACGTACCACACCCCGGGACAGTCGCCTCGCGTAAGTCGTTTCCGACTGGATCTCTTCCGAGTAGGAGAGCACCTCGAAGCCGCGTGCCCCAGACTCCGTGGCCAGATCCTGGGCATGACGCCGGAACAGGGCGTAGGCCTCGCCATCGCCACCCACCGAAAACCGCTTCTTCCTCAGGCTGATCTCGATTTTCGCCTCATCGACGGCTGTCGTCCGGACCTCCCAGTTCGGGGCCAGCGGATCCACGATGTAGAGCGCGGCTGCGCCCACGATTGCGGTGCCGACGACCACGTCGAGCGGAGGCTGGAAGCTGTTGGAAAGGGGCATGGGATTGTCGGATACCATTCGCCACGGCGTCGAACAGGCGGTCAGAGAAGCCAGCAGGATGAGAGCCATCGACGGTTTCATGTGGTCTGGTCATTGCCATGGGGGATGGCCTCTTATCGACCCGACCAGGCGCGGGGTTGAGCAGCCCGGGGGGCCATGTCGGCATGTGTCATGCTGGACGCTCGGGTCCGGCGCACGGCGCCATAACCATCTGAGGAGCCTCGATGAAGACCTATCCGCCCAACAGCCCCGAAGCCGTGGCGCGCGTCATCGCCATGACCATGATCACCGATGCCCGCCTGGATGACCGTGAGCTCGAGGTCATGGACCGGCTGTTCCTCTACGACGTCATGGGCCTGGACCGGGAGGCGTTCTCCGCTGTGGTGCGCACCTATTGCGATGACCTGGTGCGCGACGGTGGCGCCGAGGGTGGTCAAATTGACCTGATGGACCGCGAGCGCATCGACGCCATCATCGGTCAGGTGGACGACCCGGAACGTCGCCTGCAGACCGCACGCATGATCGCGACGGTGGCCAAGGCCGACGGCCACCTGCATGACGCGGAACTCGCCCTGTTCCGGCACGTCCTTTCGCGCTGGCACCTCTCCCTGGATGATCTGAAGGGAGCATGACGCTCGGATGGGCGCGGTGGGTGGTATCCGAGCGGCGTCTGGCACCCCGGCTGGCGGGGTGGCAGGGTCATGGCTGGTTGATGCAGATCAATGTTTCGGGTGCCTGCCTGCGGATAATCGAACTGAGTTGCCGTGGACTCCGGCCTGCAGTTTTGCTCCCCCCTTCGGGCCGGGCCCTAAGGGTTCCGCCGCCGAGGGTGGCGACTCGGCGGAATCCGGTGGGCTGCTCGCGACGTCGTTTCAGGGATTTCGGGGTGCCACGGGCACCCCTTTTTTTTGTGCGCCCCGCAAGGGCGCATACCCGCCAGCCACCGGCTGAACAATACGCCGACAGGACGCCATGAAAATCCGCATCGACGCCCTGCCCCCGGGAACGGGGGTGGAACTCCCTGCCTCCCTGCCCTTTGGTCGGGTCTTCACTCATCGCATGTTCACTCGGCACTACGACGGAGATGCCGGCTGGAAGGAGGCTGCGATCGGTCCGCGTGTTCCGATCGTCGTCGATCCCGCCGCCCAGGTTCTCCACTATGGTCAGTCCATCTTCGAGGGCACCAAGGCCTATGCCCGGGCGGATGGCAGGATCCAGTTGTTCCGTCCCGGGGCCAACGCGCAGCGGTTCGCCCGGTCCGCCGAGCGGATGGCCATGCCCGGGGTCGATCCAGATGATTTCGTCGAGGCCATCGAGGTGCTGGTGGCCCTCGAGCGGGATTGGGTGCCACGCGATCCGGGCGCTTCGCTGTACATACGGCCGGTTCTGATGGCGACCGAATCAACCCTCGAGGTCCGGTCCAGTCGGACCTTCCTGCACTACGTGCTGCTCAGTCCCGCCGGCCCGTTTTTTCCCGGTGGCTTCGCTCCGGTGGCGGTGCGCGTGGAGCGCGATCACGTGCGTGCCGCCCCGGGTGGTACTGGCGCTGCGAAGACCGTGGGCAATTACGCGGCCAGCCTTGCGGCCACGGAAGCGGCACGGCGAGCAGGCTATCAGCAGGTACTCTGGCTGGACGCGGTGGAGCGCCGCTATGTGGAGGAGGCGGGGGCCATGAACGTCGCCTTCGTGCGTCGCGACGGGGAGATCGTCACTCCAGCCCTGTCCGGCAGCATTCTGGCCGGCATCACCCGGGATTCGTTGCTGCGGCTTGCCCCGGACCTCGGCTTTCCGGTGCGCGAGGCCAGGCTGGACATCGACGAAATCCTCGCCGAAGTACGCTCTGGACGGATCAGCGAGGCCTTCTGCATGGGGACGGCCGCAGTGCTGGTGCCCATCGGTCGCATCGGCCGCGACGGAGTCGACGTGACGGTGAACGACGGCACTCCGGGACCGGTGGCGTCTGAACTGTATCGGGCCCTTACGGCCATCCAGTACGGCGAAGCGCCGGATCCCTATGGCTGGACCTCGGTCATTGACGAGCATGCGGTGCTGGAGCGCTGCCAGGGCTGATCGCATCCTGGTGCCTCCTTGCCCGGGCGTCCTGTCCAGAGATCGGATGATGAAAAAACCGGGTCAGCAGTCCCGCTCGCTGATCCATCCGGCAGGCCGTCCGTTGGCCCCCACGAACTGGATGGCGTTGACGCAGTAGGCAGGCGCGGCGTTGCCACCGGGGTGGTAGACGGGCCCTGGGCCGACGGCGGGATCCACGTCCCGGGCTTCACCGAAGCGCAGGACCTTGTGGCCTGCAGGATGGGCGACGCAGACCCATTGCCTGAGCCCACGATCCACCAGCCTCAGTCCCACGGCCTCCTCGGCTGGCAGTTGCCAGCCAAGCAGCACCTTGGCGATCGGTTCCGGCGATTCCTCCTTGCAGGCCTGCAGCGCCTTGAGGTAGCTCCTGAGGTGTCGTGTCCAGCCACGGCTGGCCGGGAGGCCAACCGTTCCCGCATTCATCGGAAGGGATGACGCCGCGCCGCCGTCCGGCGTGTCCGGGTGCTGACGCAGGGCGGCAGCGCGTCCCTCGAATCGACCATGCAGGCATGACAGAGGTTGGCTGCGCCGGCGACAGGACCGGAGCGCCGAGCGCCACTGCCGCTGGTCGGCCGCAAGTAAAGGTCTTGCCACTTGGGGGGCGGATTCCAGCAGGCGCCGGAAGTCCTGGTCGAGATCAGCATCCCGTTGCCGCAGGGGCGCGTCGCCGCATAGCGTGCGCTCGAGCCAGTTGCGCGCCTGCCGGCAGGCCTGTCCCGTTTCGAGCGCCGCGGCCGGCCATGCCTGGGTGGCGACCAGGATGGCGATGAGAAATCGGACGGGCCGCATGATGCCAGGAAAGGTGTGATTTGCACGCATGGTCATCAGCTTGGTCCGGCGGGCGGATGATGCGAGGGCTGTGGCCAGGGGTTGCTGCAGCATCCGGGGCCGGGTATTCCGCCAGACCGACCAGTTGAACGCGGACACGCAACGTGCGTGTCGGGCGTGGGTTCGGCCAATCGCTGGTGCCGCTTGTCCTCGTGACCTGCGCGCACTTGGGTCAGAGCTTCGTGACGCCGCTGCATCGACCATCCCCACCTGCCGAAAATGTCATGGTGTCGGCGGATGCGTTCGGGATCAACGCAGGAAGTCGCGGCTGATCTCCCGGAACAGCGGGGTACCCGCCCGCCTCAGCCATTCGAACACCACCATCTCACCATTGACGATCTCGGCGCCGTGATCGCGCAGGCGGGCGAGGGCGGTCTCCACGCTGGCGGGTGAGCGGGAGCCGACCGCGTCGGCCACTACGCATACCTGCCGTCCCGATGCCAGCAGGTCGATGGCGGTCTGGAAGACGCAGACGTGCGCTTCAGTACCGCACACCACGACCTGTCCTCGCGACCACGCGTCGATGCCCTCGAAACAGCCGTCGGCGACGCACGAGAAATGGATCTTCGAACGCAGGCCGTCGGCCGGGAGTTCTGCGGCGAGAGGTGCGACGGTGGGCCCGAGGCCGGAGGGGTACTGCTCGGACGCCAGCACCGGTATCCCGAGACGGCGGGCCACCTTCACCAGCCATCGGCAACGCTCCATGACGTCGGCGCCACCCGCGATGTGGGGATGCAGACGTTCCTGCACGTCGACCACGAGCAGAAGCGAGTCTTCCAGTCGAAGCAGTGCCACGGTCATTGCTTCCCGAGATGGGGCGAGACCAGTTCGCGCAACCGGGGCAGGGTTTTGGAGCCCGAGGCTTTGTCCCGGACCACGCCATCGCGGTCGATGATGAACGAGGTCGGGGTCGGGTAGCGGCGCTCGAAGCCGCATTCCTCCAGTTCGTCGACCATGGCGCCCTGCAGGTTGTAGGTACCGAGCATCCTGGCGACCCTTGACTTGTCCTGCAGGCGGTCGACGCCGAGCATGAGGATCTCGAATCCCGCGTCCCTGTGGTCGTCGCGGAAGGTTTCGAGGTTGCCTATCTCGTAAGCGCAACTCTTGCAGAAGCTGGAGTAGAAGTTGACCAGCACCACCTTCCCCCGGTAGTCGGCCAGATCGAAATGGTCTCCGGAGACCAGGGTTCCCTTGAGAACCGGGGCGGGCTGCCCGATCTCGACCGGGCCGGCTCTGGCCTGCAGCACGGTCACCAGCCCGAGCATCAGCAGGAAAGCCCGAAGCAGGGCGAAGGCGGCGACCGCCTGCGGCCTCCTGCTCCTCATGGACAACCCTTGGTGCGATGGGTCCTGCATGATTGGTCCCTCCTGGCTGCGGGTGTCAGACGCTCATCGGGAGCGTGGTGTCGGGAGCCCATTCCGACAAGGATGCGTCGTACAGGCGCGCGTCCTGATGGCCGAGCATCATCAGCAGCATCGTGACGCTCGAGGCCGCAATGCCGCCGCCGCAGTAAGTCAGCACGCGAGGGGTGGCGAGCGCGTCGGCAAGCATCCGCCGCAACTCATCCACGGGGCGGAACGTGTTGTCCGCCCGCACCATGTTAACTGCCGCGATGTTGATGCTGCCCGAGATGTGGCCCGGACGACCGTAATTCGTGGTGCCGCCGCCTTCATGCTGTTCCGGGCGCAGCGCATTGATGGTGCATGTACCCGGCCGACCGATGGCCTCGAGCATGTCGCGTTTGGCAGCCACGAGATCGGGGTTCATGCGGGCGGTGAACACGCGCCGCTGCCGGGGATTCGCATCCCCCGTCTCGACCGGCCTGCCTTCTGCCGTCCATTTCTGGAAACCGCCGTCCAGGACCATAACCCGACGATGGCCGAACACACGCAGCATCCACCACAGCCGGGTGGCCCACCAGTGGAATGCCGTGGCATAGCAGACCACGGTAGTGTCGTCGCCGACACCGAGGCGCGCCATCGCGTCTGCGAACTGCTCCGGCGGCGGCAGCATGAAGTGGAGCGGGTGATTGCGATCGGAAAGCTCGCCATCGATGTCCACGAACTGGGCTCCCGGGATGTGGCCCCTGGCAAAATCCTCCAGACCCGGTATCACATCGTACGGAATCTCCGGCGTCGGAACCGTGGGGCGCGGCAGCAGGTGGGTCGT
>JBILUV010000185.1:0-7646 GCA_044370825.1 Burkholderiales bacterium
GCCAGCCAGTCGGTGCTGACCACGAAGTCGGACAGGGCGTCGGCGTCACTCATCTTTCGGCATCGCGCAATGATCGGATAGCGGTGAATTGTGGTGCAGGTTTTCGATGGTGGGCAAGTTCGATCTCCGCCTCGGGCCTGAGGCGGGTGTCCCTGGGGGCGTCTTTTGTGTTCAGGTGCATGATTTACATTGGTTTTTGCACAGCGTAGTGGACAGAAGGGGGCCCAATTGGGTTCAATAGCACCTTTATGAGGGCTTGGGCGCGAATGGGCGCCAACGCGGAGCCGTTGCCGGCAAGCCCATTTCCGGGGGGATCTCGCTGACATGGACGACTACACCGCGGCATTCGAACGGCGTTACAACAACCGGGCGGCGGTGCCTGAGTACGCGCAGCATTTCGATCGCTGGACGCGCCAGTCCAAGAGTGCTCGCGACGAACTCGACAGCGATCTGGACATCCCCTATGGCGACCACCCGATGGAGAAGATCGACATCTTCCGGGCGGAGGGTCGCAGTCGTGCGCTGCTGATGTTCATCCATGGCGGCTACTGGCGTTCCCTGGACAAGAGGGACCATTCCTTCATCGCGACGGAGCTGGTCAAGCTCGGCGTCACGGTGGCGTTGCCCAATTACGCGCTCTGCCCTTCGGTGACGCTGGAAGAAATCGTCCAGCAGATGCTGAAGGCCACGGCCTGGCTCTACCGGACCGGCAGCCTGTACGGCGCCTCGGGCAACAGTCTTTACGTGGCCGGCCATTCGGCGGGAGGCCATCTGGCGGCCATGATGCTCGCCGCCCAATGGCCCCGTTACGGGGCGGATCTGCCGGAAAAGACGGCCGAGGGCGCTCTGTCGATCAGTGGCGTCTACGATCTGACCCCGATCGTGAACGTGCCGTCCGTCAACAACGACGTCCGGCTGACCGAGCAGTCCGCCATCAAGCTGAGCCCCGCGTTCATGCCGCCTGCTACGGATGCGCCTCTGTATTTGGCTGTTGGCGGCCGGGAGATCGAGGGGTTCCGGCAGCAGCACGAAGAGATCAGGCAGCGCTGGGCCTCTGTGATCGCCGATGACGTCGCGTGCCCTGCCGACAACCACTTCAGCATCCTGGAGACCTTCACCAATCCGGCGTCCGACCTGTTCAAGGCCGCGCTGCGAATGATGAAGATCGGCTGAGCCTCCGCGGGCCGGCCGCGGTGGCCCCACATCAGGGATGCACGGTTCAGGGGGCTGACCGCAGGCGAGTTCTGCTGGCCGGGCTGGGGCTCGCCACCTCAGTCGTCGCGCCGACGGCCCGCGCAGTCCCTACGGTGTCGCCTGGTCTGATCGTAGGCGATGTGCTTGGGCGCTACGGTTTCCCCTCCGGACATCCTCTGGGGATCGACAGGCAGGCAGCATTCCTGGCCCATGCGCGGGCGCTCGGGCTGGATCGCCGGGTCACCCTGATGCCTGATGGGGGCGCGGCCACCGACCAGGAACTCGCCCGATTTCACACCCTGCACCATATTGCCAACGTCAGGAATGCCGAGCGCGCCGGCTTGAAGTATCTGGATGCAGGGTCCACCCCGGTATTCGAAGGGATCCACGAGATTGCGGCGACCGTCGTCGGCGCTGCCCTGCGGGGTGTCGACGCCATCATGCGTGGTCGCCAACGCTGTGTGTTTCAGCCCATCGGTGGGTTTCATCATGCGGCCCGGGATCACGCTTCGGGCTTCTGCGTCTACAACGACGTGGGTGTGGTCATCGAGACGCTGCGCGCGGTTCACGGCGTTCGCCGTGTGGCCTATGTCGATATCGATGTGCATCACGGTGACGGTGTGTACGATGCCTTTGAAGACGACCCGCATGTGATCATTGCCGACGTGCACGAAAGCGGCGAGCACCTGTTTCCCGGCACCGGACGGGCGGACCAGACTGGGCGTGGCACGGCTGCGGGGACGAAGCTGAACCTTCCGCTCGAGCCGGGTGCCGGGGACACTGAGTTCTTCGAGGTCTGGCCCCGTGTGCTTGCCCATCTCGAGCGCTACCGCCCCGAGGTCGTCCTGTTCCAGTGCGGGGCCGATGGCCTTCTGGGCGACCCTCTGGCGGACCTGAGGTACTCACCGGCGGTGCACGAATCCGCCACCACTTCCCTGGTGGCGCTCGCCGGCCGGTTGTGCGGCGGGCGCCTGATGGCCTTCGGCGGCGGTGGTTACGATCGCGACAATCTCGCACGTGCGTGGACCGCGGTACTTCATGCGCTGTGCGAATGAGCCGCCCTCCCGGGGTGCGGTCGCCGGTGGTCGGCGCCCCGGTCTGGTGCGTCTTGCCGCCGGGGGCAGAGCGCATCGCCCACCAGCGGAGTGTGCCGGATATGGCATGTGCATTGCAGAGCCGCCTGCAGGGCGGGGTATCGCGTGGTCTGGCCGCGGCATCGGGCCTCCCCCCGACTGATTCACATCCCTACGGCGGGCACTGAAAGCATGGCGAACATGGACGAAGCGCAGGCGCGTGCCGCCCGGATCGTGGCGCGCGGGGCGGGGGTGCACTGGAATCTCCCGGGCAGCCCGCGGCTGCAGGGGCTGGCCGACTGTGCCAGCCGCGCCGTGCAAGGCAGGATGCGCAGCGACCGGGTCGGCATCGCTCGTCCGGATCCGGACGGCCTGGAGAGCCAGGGTCTCGCGATGGCCGTTGCCGGCGGCATTGGCGGGGATGCCGCCGCCGGGCAGGCTGCAGCGGTGGTCCTGAGCGCCGCGCTGCACGACTACTACGCCACGCCTTCCAGTTGGCAGCCCAAACAGGCGCTGGAGCGTGTGCTGGGGGCCTGCAACGACTGGATGCACGCCCGCAACATGCGCGATCCCGAGGCCAACGGCGGTCTGGCCACCCTGTCGGTACTCGTACTGCGGGACGGTCGTCGGTTCGTGGCCCATGTCGGCGACTGCCGGATCTACTGTCTGCGCGCCGGACGGTTGCAGCAGCTCACGCGCGATCACCTCTGGCCGAGGCATGACATGCGGCACATCCCCAAGCGCGCGTTCGGTCTGGACGGGCATCTGGTGGTGGACTACGCGGAGGGCGAAGTGCTGCCGGGTGACGTCTACCTGCTCGTGACGGATGGGGTCTGGGAGGTGCTTGGTGACGCCGCCATCCTGACCGCAGCGGGTCTGGAGGGGCCGGCCGACGCGGCCGAGTGGCTGGTGGGCGAGGCGTTGACACGTCAGGCGGGTTACATGGGGCGTAACGACGCCACCGCGATCGTCGCCAGGGTGGACGGGTAGGCAGGCCTGCCGTCGAGAGGTGTCGGTTGGTTTGTTCAAGACAAATGCCCTGCGCTATACTCGCGCGCCCTGAACGAACCTGCAGTCCCTACAAGGAGCGCACCGTGGAGCACACCCTTCCCAGCCTGCCATATGCTGTCGACGCCCTGGCGCCGCACATGTCCAAGGAGACCTTCGAGTTCCACTACGGCAAGCACCATCAAGCCTATGTGACGAACCTGAACAATCTCGTCAAGGGCACCGAATTCGAGAATCTCTCCCTGGAGGACATCGTCCGCAAGTCCTCTGGCGGTGTGTTCAACAACGCCGCCCAGGTGTGGAACCACACCTTTTTCTGGAACTGCATGAAGCCCGGTGGCGGTGGTGTCCCCGGCGGGGCCCTCGCTGCGGCCATCGCGCAAAAATGGGGTTCGTTCGATGCCTTCAAGGAAGCCTTCACCAAAAGTGCTGTCGGCAATTTCGGTTCCGGCTGGACGTGGCTGGTTCGCAAGGCTGATGGCAGCGTCGACATCGTCAACACCAGCAACGCAGCAACGCCGCTTACCGGAGGCGACAAGCCCCTCCTGACCGTTGACGTCTGGGAGCATGCCTACTACGTCGACTACCGCAATGCCCGTCCCAAGTTCGTCGAGGCCTTCCTGGCGCATCTGGCGAACTGGAGCTTTGCGGAAGCCAACTTCGCCTGAACACCGTTTCCGGGTTGCGTCCCGGCACGGAGCAGTCCTGTCGAAGCCCCGCCTGCGTGCGGGGCTTTTCTCATGCCGGCGGACATCAGCACCGAAACCGTCTCTTCAGCGGCGCGATTTCGAGAACCGGGCGATGCCCTCCACTCGGTCGCCGGCGCGTATGCCTTTGCGGGCGAACCATCCTCGTTCCATTTCCAGTGCATAGAGCACCGCGCCGGCGGACGGGTGTGTGTCCTCGGTCTGGGGGGACATGTCCTCGATGTTCAGGATCCGCCCGTCTGCTGTGATGAAGGCCACCGACAGAGGGATGTAAGTGTTCTTCATCCACATGGCCTGAGGCGCCGGCTGATCGAACACGAACAGCATCCCGGTGTCCTGAGGCAGGCTGCGCCGACCCATGAGGCCCGTCATCCTGGACGCCGGGGTGTCCGCCATCTCAGCCCTGATCCTGTGTCCGCGTATGGACAGCGGGAAGGTGAGCAGCGGGTCGCCCAACGCGTGTCGGGAGGGTACACACGCCATCATCACAACTGCGCCAATCATCCGACGTCGGGACAGGCTGCCCGGGGTTTGCGCCTCGCGGGGCTGAGTGAATGAGCGATTCATGAAAGGGTCCAGTGCTGCGCCTGCCGGGGTAGGGAGGCCGGCGACGCGTCCGGCTTGCGCGGCGCTTCGACCAGCGGGGGGATGGCGGCCGCGCGTCCCCCACGCCTTGGAATATGGGGCAAGCAAGCCGACGCCGCAATCGCCAGCCCGGATGTTTCAACGGGTCAGCCCCGAAAATGAGCGGCGCACGCATGCACATTGCGAATCTTCGGCAAATGGCGATCGGGAAGAATTGGTCTGTGCGCCTCCATGGGTGCCGGTGGCGTTGGTCGGCTCGACGAGACCTTCCAACCCGTCTGTGGCTCCCGCCTCGCCAGCGCCCGTTTCCGACTGCCACGCGACCCGCGCGATTCAATCAGCCCCACCTTGAACATCCGCGTTCGTGGTCGCTGCCGCTGGTACGGCTCAATGCTGCCCGGGATGCGTCGAAAACGAAACTTTGGGGGATGGCAGGGCGTTGCCGAATGCCGCGTTCTGGTGAAGGATGGTGGGGCTGGCGTGCGCCCGGCACCCAGATGGCTCAACCTGCGGGAGACAGGAAGATGGAGTTCAAGCCGCCGAAACTGCTCGTCGTCGACGATGAGCCGTTCAATCTCGAAATCGTCGCAGCCCACCTGGAGCAGGTGGGCTGCGAACTGGTGACCGCGAGCGATGGTCTGGAGGCCTGGGATCTGCTCCAGAAGGCGGCCGACCAGGAGTACGACACCCTGATCCTGGACCGGATGATGCCGGGCATGGACGGGCTCACTTTGCTGAAGAAACTGAAGGCCGATGCGCGGTTCCGCTATCTGCCGGTCATCATGCAGACCGCTGCCGCCTCCCAGGAGCAGGTCATGGAGGGTATCCGCAACGGCGCCTATTACTACCTGACCAAGCCCTTCGATGGGGACATGCTCGCCACCATCGTACGCGCAGCGTTGTCCGACGGCGCCGGTTGGCGGCAGCTGGTTCTGGAGGCGCAACGGCAGGAGGCCAGTCTCGACCTGTTGGTCGAGGGGGTTTTCCGGTTCAGTACCCTGGGGCAGGCGCGCCTTCTCGCGAGAGCGCTGTCCGGTCCCTGCGCCGATGGCGACAGCGCAGCTCTGGGTCTGATGGAACTTCTGGTCAACGCTGTCGAACATGGCAATCTGGGCATCTCCACGCGCCAGAAGTCGGCGCTGCTGCGCCGCGGAGCCTGGGAAGAGGAAGTGGAAGCACGTCTGGTGCTGCCTGAGAATGCCGGCAAGACCGCCGAGATCCAGGTTCGCCGGGAGTCGGGCCGAGTTCGCTTCCATCTTCGCGACGGCGGTACGGGTTTTGACTGGAGGGCGTTCGAGCGTTTTGACCCAGCCCGCGCCTTTGAGCCGAATGGCCGTGGCATCGCACTCGCGAAGCAGTTGAGTTTTCCCGACATCGAGTACCTTGGTCCGGGCAACGAGGTCCGGTTCTCGACCCCTGCCAAGGTCGCGCAAGGTTGACGACCATGCCGGACGACCTGCCTGACCGGCCTGGAAGCCTGCGCATCCTGGTGGCAGACGACTCCCCTGACACCCTGAATGCGCTGCGGCATTTTCTCGCCGGGCAGGGCCATGAGGTTGTGACCGCCGAGGACGGGCTGGCCGCCTGCGAGCGCTGTCTCGAGGCCAGGCCCGATCTCGTGCTGATGGATATGGTGATGCCCGGCATGGACGGGGTCGAGGCCACGCGACGCATCCGCACCCAGGCTGGTGCGGCCTGGTTTCCCATTGTCCTGCTGTCTTCGGTGCATGACGTCCGCGAGGCTGTGCATGGTCTGGAGGCTGGCGGGGACGACTTCCTGCCGAAGCCCGTGAATCTGAGGCTGCTTGCAGCCAAGATCGCCTCCTTCGAGCGGATTGCTGCGATGCAGCGGGCGCTGTTGAGTCAGGCGGAAGCCCTGCGCCGGCTTCAGGACGAACAGGCGCTGGAGGAAGAACTGGCTGCAGTCCTCATCGGCAATCTGGTCCAGCAGGGCGGTGTCTCGGATCCCAATCTTCGCTGGCGTGTCCTGCCATCGGCCAGATTCAGTGGCGACGTGGTGGCGGTGGCGCGCAGCCCTGACGGGCGGTTGCACGTTCTTCTCGGGGATGCGGCTGGCCACGGTCTGGCGGCCTCCGTCAGCCTGATCCCGGCACTGCAGGTGTTCTACGGGATGGTTCGCAAGGGACTGCCTCTCGTGGATCTGGTGCGTGAGATGAACGACCGTCTGCATCAGCAGTTGCCGGTTGATCGCTACATGGCGGCCCTCATCGTCGTGCTGGACAGTGCGGCGGGCTGCATGGAGTTCTGGAACGGGGGAATGCCGAGCGGCCTCGTGTTGGCGAAGGGGGGGGCGGTCGGCAAGGAACTGCCGTCGGACCACCTGCCCCTCGGGATTCTTCCCCCGACGGCATTCGAGCCCGTCTGCGGCGTCTGGCAGTGGAGCGGCGGGGAGCAGCTGGTGTTGCATTCCGACGGTTTGGTAGAGGCCGAGAATGCGGACGGAGAACCGTTCGGTCTGGCGCGGCTGCATCGCACAATCGGCCGAACTGACGTCGACGATGTCGTGGACAGCGTAATCATCGACCTGCAGGACCACCTCGGTGTCCGCGCTGCGCGCGACGATGCGTCCATCGTCGCCATCCGCTTGAGCCCGCGGGACCGCGCGTGCTGACGCGGGAGAAGGATCGCGACATCCCTTGGACAAAGAGCCTGTCCAGGCCTCTGACCACTGTTGACACCAGCGATTCGGTTCCTCTAATGTCACGGACGCCGTGGGAGCACAGTTGCCCGTCGGCGTCCTTCGATGACTCGGTGGTCGTCGGAGTCTTGCTTTCACCACTGCCTCACACCCCATCCTGATAAGGGGTTCAAAGGCGTACTCGGGAGGTACTGCATGAAGCACCTGCACATCAAAGGCGCTGCCGTCCTGGCCGCGTTGACCGTTGCGTCCTCTGGCGCGATGGCGACGGGTCTGGAACAGGCGGAAGCCAAGCTGTTCCCCAACTACGTCACCGACGACATGCTGTTGAACGCGGACAAGGACGCGAGCAACTGGCTGCTCTACGGTCGTGACTACCAGACCACCCGCTACAGCCCCTTGGCCACGGTCAACAAGGGC
>JBILUV010000032.1:0-19575 GCA_044370825.1 Burkholderiales bacterium
CCTGGGACACGCTGTCACGCAAGCTCGCCCGCGCCGGCCTTTCCCGCAACCCGCAGGAAGGTCCGCTGGATTACGTCACCCGCGTAACCCAGGCCCTGCCGGCGGGTCCGGCGGATGCGGTCCGCGCCATCGGCAGCCTCTACACCCGCCTGCGCTACGGGACGGAACGCTCGGCAGAAGACCTGCAGGCGCTCAGAAAACAGATCCGGGATCTTCGGGTGGGGCCGCGGTAGCCAGCCCGGAAATCCCACCGGACCTTCCCCGTGACCATTGGCCTGGCGCGAGATGCACGACCGGCCCGGCAATGCACCTCACCATCATCCCGTGGCCCAGTGAAATCTCAGGGCGGGCAGTTTTCGATTGGCTGCAGTATCGGATTGATGCAGGGTACCGCAACCTGAGCCGATGACTCGGGTGGAGCTCAGGGCACGCTCAGGGTCATGGCACCGTCGAGCTTCGCCAGCTTGCGGTCAAAGGTACCAAGTGGGGTATGCCCGGCCTTGCGCGCGATCTCCAGCACCAGGCAGTCGGAGAAACCGGGCGCCCCTCTGAGACGGAAACAGGCGAGCGCGGCTGCCACCACTTCAGCGTCCTGCAAGACCAGCTGTTCGTGCACGAGCAACAGTTCGATCGCATTCGCGATTTCACCCGAGGTCCGCTCGTAGACCCCGGACAGAACCCAGACAGTCTCGACAAGAACGACGTGCGAGACCCAGGCCCCCGATGCAACGAAGGCATCAGCCATCCGCGCCTGCGCCGCATCGTCCCGGACCAGCAGGCGGACCAGGACGTTCGTATCAACGGCGCGCATGCTTAGCGCGAATGAAACGCTCGATCGCGGTCTTGGTTTCGACCGGACGTTCGTCCCGCGACAACGGCCTCTTGCCGAACAAGGCCGCGTGGATCTCGTCCGTGCCGACCTGGCCGGAGCGCCGCACAAGCATGCCCTGCTCCGACTCGCTCCACTCGAGCGTGGAACCCGGCCCGACGCCAAGTTTTCGGCGGACTTCGGCCGGCACCGTTATCTGGCCCTGAGAGGTGATTCGGGAATGAGTGGTCGTCATGGAAGTCAAGTACCCTGGTAATGCGCTGGACGACGGCAAATTAAATCACACCCTTCCTGCACGTCAAAGGATGCCTCTCAAGGCCCGGAGGAGTTGGCGTCCCGGGACCCGCACGCCGCTCAGGATGCCGGGAGCTTCGCCAGCGGATCCACTGGCTTGCCGAAGCGGCGCATCTCGAAGTGCAGCAGCACCCGGCTGGCGTCGGAATCGCCCATCTCGGCGATCTTCTGGCCGCGCCGCACGCGCTCACCCTCCTTCACCAGGAGGGCCTGGTTATGGGCGTACACCGACAGGTAGGCCTCGTTGTGCTTGACGATCAGCAACCGGCCGTAGCCGCGCAGACCGGAGCCGCTGTAGACCACCCGGCCATCAGCCGCCGCCGATACCGGCTGGCCGGCCTTGCCACCGATGCCGATGCCCTTCAGGCGGCCGCTGTCGCCGAAGCGGTAAACCAGAGCGCCCTGCACCGGCCAGGACCAGTCGAGGGCCTCCTCTTCAACTGGCTCGGTACCCGAGGAGGGGGCGGCGACGCCGGCCGGGGACGCCAGGGTCGCGGCAGCGCCGGGGCGCGACAGTCGCTCCAGCGCCTGCTCCGAATACGGCAGGGTCTGGGCGCGCGGCTCGGTGAGCAGGGGCACGCTGCGCGCCCCGGGGGACGGCTTGGTCTCGCCACCGAGGCTCTCGGCCTCTGGCGCTCCCGCCGTGGTCATGGGCTTGATGACGGTGCCAGGCTCGGGCGGGGAGGCGGTCTCCAGCCGTACCACGGGGCCCTCGGGCCCTTTCGCCCGCGGGGACACCTCGGTACGGCGCGCCGTCGCCGTCACACCCTCGGCAGGTGGTGATAGCCGCAGGCGTTGCCCGACCAGGATGCGTGACGGATCGGCCAGAGCGTTCCAGGCGGCGATGTCACGGTAATCGAAGCCGTAGTCCAGTGCGATCGCGAACAGCGTGTCGCCACGGCGGACAACGTGGACCTCGGGCCGATCATCTCCCTTGCGTCTGGCCGCGGCAGGCCCCGTGGGGGCTGTGGCAGGTGTCGCAGTGGAAGACGGCGTGGCCACCGATTCCGCGTCCCGCTGCGGCACCGGCTGTTCCACCCGCCAGGCGCAGCCGCCCAGGAGAGCTGCCGCGACCACGCACGGGCCGATGCCACGCAGGCGCATCACGTCAGACCCGTGTACCCGGCAGCAGGGGCACGAAGTTCACGCTCTCCAGCACCGTCTCCTGCACCGAACGTTCGGTACGCTCGATCACCACCAGCCGCTGCTCGCGGGCCCCCACCGGCAGCACCAGACGGCCACCCACGTCCAGTTGCGCCACCAGCGCCTCGGGTACCGCAGCCGCCGCCGCAGCCATGACGATGGCGTCATAGGGCCCCGAGGCTTCGAAACCAAGATTACCGTCCGCGTGCTTGAGCTTGATGTTGACCACGCGCAGTTCGCGCAGGCTGCGGCGGGCCTTGCCGAGCAGGCTGGCGATACGCTCGACGGAGACCACCGCGCCGGCGATGCGCGACAGCACCGCCGCCTGGTAGCCGCAGCCGGTACCGATCTCCAGCACCCTGCCGAGCGCCCGGCCGGCACGCGCGATCTCGAGCATGCGGGCCACAGTGAGGGGCGCCGAGATGGTCTGGCCGAAGCCAATCGGCAGGGAAAGATCCTCGTAGGCTCGACTCTGCAGGGCCTCGTCGACGAAGATGTGGCGCGGCACCTCGGCCATGGCCGCCAGCACGAGTTCGTCGCGGATGCCCTGCTCGCGCAGACGCTCCACCATGCGCAGACGCGTGCGCTGGGAGGTCATGCCGATGCCCAGGTGCCGCGAGTCCATCCGCGCCTCCGTCAACCGGCGATCCAGCCCCGCACGCGCTCGAGCTGGTCGAAGTGGGTAAGGTCCATCTGCAGCGGCGTCACCGACACGCAGCCCTCGGCAACGGCGTGGAAATCAGTGCCCGGTCCGGCATCCGCCGCCTCGCCCGCCGGCCCGACCCAGTACACCGTGTCGCCGCGCGGGTTCTGCGCCTTGATCACCGGCTCGGCCTTGTGGCGCCGCCCGAGGCGGGTGACGCGGGTACCGCTCAGTTGTTCCAGCGGTAGGTCGGGCACGTTGACATTGAGCAGCACCGGCCCCTGCAACGCCCCTGCGGCAAAGCGTCGCACCAGATCGGCCGCCACCTGCCCGGCAGTGGCGTAATGACCGCCGTGGCGGCTCGCAAGCGACATCGCGATGGCGGGAATGCCCAGCAGGAAGCCCTCGGTCGCCGCCGCCACCGTACCGGAGTAGATGGTGTCATCCCCCATGTTGGTGCCGTGGTTGATACCCGAGACCACGATGTCGGGCAGCGCGTTGAGCAGCCCGGTCACGGCCAGATGGACGCAGTCCGTCGGCGTGCCGTTGACGTAGTAATAACCGAGGTGGGACCGGCGCACCGACAGCGGCCGGTCCAGGGTGAGGGAGTTGCTGGCGCCCGAGCGGTCGCGTTCGGGTGCCACCACCGTGACCTCGCCAAGCGGTGTGAGCGCCTGCGCGAGCGCATGCAGTCCGGGGGCGAAGTAACCGTCGTCGTTGCTGAGGAGAATCCGCATGGGATGATGATCAAGAGGTATGCGCCCCGCCGGCAGCGGCGTTCATGCACCAGCCGGAAGCTTCAGATTCGACCCGGATTCTAGCCCGGATTCACCGCAAGCCTGCCCTCTTTGTGAGCGCCGGCAACCGCGCCGCCGTCCGGACGCCGCGCCGACCATGCACGCCCGACGCATGAGGCCGTCCTGGCCGGCGCGGCGCATCCCCTCCGTGCATCCCGCCACTCAATTCCCTGGCGCCACCCGTGGCAGGTCGAGCGTGATTGCCGTCCCCTCGCCCGGCGCGCTGCGCACTTCGATGCGCCCGCCGAGCACGGCGGTGACGATGTTGCGCGAGATCATGAGGCCCAGGCCGCTGCCGCCCTGCCCCAGCCTCGTCGTGAAGAAGGGTTCGAACAGCCGCGGCATGTGCTCGGGCGCGATGCCACGCCCGCGATCGGCGATGACGATGAGCACCCGGTCCGCGTCTCCAACCCTCGCGGTGATGCTGATCTCGCCCCGGCGATGCCCGGCCAGACCGTGAATCGCAGCGTTCTCCAGCAGGTTGCCCAGCACCTGGCCGAGCGGCCCGGGAAATCCGTCCATGGCCAGATCGCCGGGGACGTCCTGCGTCACCCCGATGCCGCGACGGCGCATCTGCGGCATGAGCGTCATCACGGTATCGGCCACGACGCTGCGCAGGTCATAGCGGCGACGCTGGGCGCTGGTGCGGTCCACCGCCACCTGCTTGAAGCCCTGGATCAACTCCGAAGCACGCATCAGGTTGCCGACCACCATCAACGCACCCTCACTGCCGAGATCGAGGAACTCATCCATGGCCGAGCGCGTGAGCCCCTGGCGCACCCGCCCTAGCAGGCGCTCCATGTGGGACTGCAGGGTGGTGGCAGCCATGAGGGCATTGCCGATCGGGGTGTTGAGCTCATGGCTCACGCCGGCCACCAGCGCCCCCAGGGCAGCCAGCTTGGCGCTTTCCACCAGTTCGTTCTGGGTGCGCTGCAACTGTTCCAGGGTCTCGGTGAGCTCGCGGTTGGCGCGCCCGAGTTGCCCGGTGCGGGCCGCCACCTTGGACTCGAGCGTTGCGCGGTGCAGTTCGAGCTCGGCCTGCACCCGCTTGAGCGCGGTGATATCGGTGCCGACACCGAGCACGCCTGTCACCGTCCCGGCGCCGTCGTGCATCGGCACCTTGACCTTGAGATGCCAGATGCGTTCGCCATCCAGGTCGATGTAATCCTCGTAAGGCACCAGTGGCCGGCCCGACTCGATCACGCGCCGATCGACCCCGCGGAACTCCTCGGCCCGCGCGCCCCAGTGGAAATCCTCGTCGCGCCGGCCCGCCACGTTGTCGGCGCAGGGCAGCCCGGTGGTCGCGGCAAACAGTGCATTGGCCCCGAGATAGCGGCTGTGCACGTCCTTCCAGTAGACCCACACCGGGATGGTGTCGAGCACGCTCTTTAACATCCGCTCGGAGGCTTCCAGCGCCCTCGCGGTCCGCAGCAGTTCGGTCTCGTCGCGGATGGCGCACACCAGCAGTGGCGGATCCTCCACACGCAACACCTGTCCGGTGAGCAGGCAGTCACGCACCTCGCCATCGCGACGCCTGATGCGCCATGGCAGGTCGCGCACCGTGCCGTCCCGCGCCAGCGCCTCGAGCACCGGCCTTCGGTGATCGGGATCGGTCTGGATGCCCAGTTCCAGGGACGTGCATCCGATGATCTCCTCGCGCGTGAAGCCGGTCAGGGCGGCGAAGCTTTCGTTGACCTCCAGAATCCTGCCGTCATCCAGACGCGTGATGTTGAGCGCGTGCAACGTCGTCTCGAATACCGCAGCCAGCCGCTCTGCCGAGGCCTGTTCGCGCCGCGCCCGGGCGCGCTCCTCGGTGACGTCGCGGACTGCCGAAATGAGCACCTGGGCGTCCTCGGTGCCGCCGATGGCGCTGCTCAGCTCGATCAGCCGGATCTTCCCGTCGCGGCGATGCAGCTCGGTTTCGAATCCGTGCACGATGCCGTCCCGGCGCAGGGCGTTCCACCACCTCTCGCGCGCCGACGCATCGCCCCAGGTACCCAGTTCCAGCGAGGTCCTGCCCACGGCGAGCTCGCGGCCGAATCCGGTGAGGCGACAGTAGGCGTCGTTCACCTCGAGAATGCGCCGGGACTCGAGATCGACCAGCATCATGGCATCCGGATTGGCACGGAATGCAGTCGCGAAACGCGCGTTGGCCTCGGCCGCCCGCCGCTCGCGCGCGCGCTGCTCCGACACATCGCGCACCGAGGCGATGACACAGGGCAGCCCGTCCACCTTCGCCAGCGCGCCATTGGCCTCGCACTCGAGCAGTCGGCCGCCGCGTGCGCGCAGCCGAACAGGGAAACACTGGCCTCGGGGCGCGCGCATGACGGCCTCGAGCCACGTCTGCCGGTCGGCCGGCCGCTCCCAGATCTGCAACGCCATGGAGGTACGGCCCAGCAGTTCGTGGCGCGAACGGCCGAGCATCCGGCAGTAGACATCGTTCACCTCCATGAACACGCCGTCGCTCACCCGCACCACCACCATGCCGTCCGGGGAACCCTGGAAGATCGCATCCAGCCGCTCCTTGGCTTCGACGACGGCACGCTCGCGCGCCAGTTCCTTCGTCACCTCGCGTCCGATCGACACCAGCACGCGTTCTCCGTCGACCTCGATGGTGTGGAAGGTACTGCTGACGTCGATGATCCGGCCGGAGCGGTGGCGCAGCTGCTGACGGAAGCTGCGGGTGTTCTCGGTCTCGATGGCGCGCAGCATGGCGCCCCGCTTCTCGGGGGTGGCGTAGGTGCCGACCTCGAGGGCGGTGCGTCCGATCAGCTCCTCGCGAGCGAACCCGACCAGCCTGCAGAAGGCGTCGTTGACCTCCAGATACAGGCCGTCGGACAGCCGGCTCATGATCATCGAGTCCTCGGTCCCGAGGAACAGGGCCTCGAGACGCCCAGCCGCGGCATCGAGCGCGTGGGCACGCCGCGTCTCCCGGGAGCGGTCGACCAGGTGGAGGGCGGCGCAGCGGTCATCGCCATCGTCGAATACCGCCGCGTGGATGAGTACGTCGAGCCGCTGCCCGGCCTCGCCACGCCATTGCTCCTCGCAATCGCGCAGGGTGGCCACCGCCGCGAGGTGATCGAAGAAGGCGCGATGCGCCGCCGGATCGTGCCACAGGCGCACAGCGACTCCGCCCGTCAATGCCGCCGCAGGCACACCGAGCAGGCGGGCACAGGCGTCGTTCGCCAGGACGATGGCCTGGTCGCGCAGCCGCACGACGAGGCTGGGCATGGGCGAGGCGGCCCACGCCGCGGCCGAAAGCGACTCGCTTCCGGCCCGGGCCGGGCGGGCCGAGACCGCCCGCGCCGCGCCGTCCTCAGGCCACATCGGCCTCCGACCCCTTGCGGTCACGCAACCAGTCGACGCTGGCCTCGGCCGGCATCGGGCGTGCCAGCAGGAAGCCCTGCGCCTCCTGACAGCCCAGGCGACGCAGCTTGGCCAGCCGCCCGGCGTCCTCGACACCCTCTGCCACCACGGGGATGCCGAGGGCGTGCCCGAGGCGGGTGATGGTCTCGGCGATGCGCACCGAGCGGGTGTTGCGCCCCAGCCCCTCGACGAACGAGCGGTCCACCTTTAGCCGGTCGAGCGGCAGTTCACCGAGGCTGGCGAGCGAGGAGAACCCGGTGCCGAAATCGTCCAGCGCCACCCCGATGCCCAGCTCGCGCAGGGTCTCGAGGTTGCCGATCGCCTGGGTCGGCCCCTGCATGGCGGTGGACTCGGTGATCTCCAGCTCCAGCCTCGAGGGCGGCACCCGATGCTCGGCCAGCACCGCGCGGACCAGATCGACGAAACCCTCGGCGCGCAACTGCACCGCCGAGACGTTGACGCACATGCGCAGGGAGGTAAAACCGAGGCTGCGCAGGTGGGCCAGATGGGCCACGGCACGCCGCAGCACCAGCGCCCCCAGGGGCACGATCAGCCCTGTCTGCTCCGCCAGCGGGATGAACGCCCCGGGACCGGGGGATTCGTCCGCCGTCGCCGGCCAGCGCGCCAGCGCCTCGAAGGCCACCACGGCATCCAGCCCCAGATCCACGATGGGCTGGTAGGCGACCTCGACGGTGCCCGCCGCCACCGCCTCCTGCAGCGCCGCCAGCAGGCGCGCGCGCTCGGCGGCATCGGTGATCATCCCCTCGTCGAAGTGCAGCCCGCCGCCCGGCACGCTGGACTTGGCGCGCGACAGTGCGGTGCTGGCGCGCTTGAGCATTTCGCGCGCGTCCAGGGGCCGCCCCGCGGGATCGTGGCGTGCGAAGCCGGCCGTGGCGGAGATGCGGAACGGGCTGCCGCGTACGTCCAGCGGCTCGGCAAAGGCCTCGGCAACGCCGACCGGCCCGACCGACGCGGCGGCGCCGAACAGGCCGAACATGTCCGATCCGACCCGCGCCAGCAGCCCTTGCGGAAATGCCTGCCGCAGCCGGCGGGTCGCAGCCCGCAGCAGGTCGTCGCCGAAGTCCTCGCCGAAGGCGTTGTTGAAGGCGGAGAATCGGTCGAGGTCCACCAGGGCGAGGCAATCCGGCCCGGCAGCCTCGGCAAGCCGTCGATCCACCGCCTCCAGCAGGGTGTTGCGGTTGGGGATGTGCAGCAGGGGGTCGAGGCCGGCGGTGCGCTCGCGCCGCGCCTGCAGCAGCAGGCCATCCACCCCGCCCGCAAGCCGCGAGAAGAACCCGGTCAGCACCTCCTGGCGCCCAGGATCCAGCAGGGCCGGCGTGTCGAGGCTGACGACCAGTTCCCCTTCCGCAGCCGCGAGGAACAGCGCTGCCGAGGACGCTCCGAACAGACTTCGCCGCTCCGCGAGCGCCTGCTCGACCATGGGGCGCGAGGCATCCGGCGGCACCTGCGCCAGCGTCCTGCCGAGACTCGCGAGGTGGCGCCCGATCGCCCCGAGCAGCCGCACCTCGCCGTCGGGGCAACCGCCCGACCGGACCCAGAGCGCGCCCTCGGGCGTGACACACGCCAGAGCCGCCAGCTGCGTGAGCAGGCCTTGCGCGAATGCGCGGAAACCCTCGACCGGATCTTCCCGGCCGATGCCCAGGACGATCAGCTCCAGCCCTCGCAGGCTGGCACTGGCCTGGCGCAACTGCTCGTGGGCGCGGATCGCCGCCAGCAGCGCCATCTGCAGCCGCGCGCGGGTGAGTTCGGTCTTGGCACGCCAGTCGTCGATGTCGTGCTCCTGCATCGCCTGCAACTCGGGCACATCGCCGGACTGCCCGGTGCGCAGGATGATGCGCAGGTCCCGCAGGCCGAGTTCCTCGCGGATGCGGCGCACCACCTCCAGCCCCGCCCGCGGCGATTCCATCACCACGTCGAGCAGCAGCACCGCGGTATCCGGATGGCGGCGCAGCAGGGCCAGGGTCTCCCCCGCCGAGCGCGCGTGCAGCAGGCGCAAGGGGCGGTGGTGCAGTTCCACACCGCGCAAGGCGTACTCCGTGGCCTGATGGACATCGTCCTCGTCGTCGGCCACCAGCACCGTCCAGCTCAGGGCGCCGGATGCGGCCACGCCGACCTCGTCCTCAGGGGCGAAACCGAAGGCGTTCGGATTCACGGCCGCGCCTCCAGCCTCGCGGCGGGGACCCGGATCGTGAAGGTCGCACCGCCGCCCGGCGTCGGTGCATGCCACAGATCTCCGCCCATGCCCCGCGCCAGCGCCCTGGACAGGCTCAGGCCAAGCCCCGAGCCCCCGTCGTGCGATTGGCCTTCGGCCCGCGCGAAACGCTCGAACAGCCGGGGCAGGAACGCCGCTGGCACGCCCGGGCCATGGTCCACGACGTCGACCGCGATGCCATCGCGCTCGCGCCGGATCCGCACCTCGACATCCGGGCCGTCGCGCACGTAGCGGACGGCGTTGGCCAGCAGGTTATCCATGATCTGCAGGAAGCGGTCGCTGTCGATCAGCGCCTTGCTCTGCCCTGACGCGTCGCGGATGACGATGCCGGGCACCGTGCGTCCATCGGGGTTGCCGAGGCGGGTGCGCGCCTCGTCCACGGCGGCCTCGACGCAGCGCGACACCACTGCGGGCGCGAGGCGGAAACCGAGCCGGTCGGCATCGAGCCGCGCCGCCAGCAGCATGTCATCGGCGATGCGCACCAGCCGGCCGCAACTCTGGAAAGCCATGTCCAGCAGACCACGCTCCTGCTCCGTCATCTCGCCCTGCGGATCGGTCACCAGCAGGTCGAGGGCGCCGTAGACCGAGGCCAGGGGCGTGCGCAACTCATGGCTCACCAGGGAAACAAACTCGCTTCGGCTGCGCTCGAGCTCGCGGCGCTCGCTCAGGTCGCGCGCCACCAGCACCAGAGTGTGCGCGCCCGGGGCGCCCCCGGCAGCCGCCTGCACCCGGGCCTCCACCGGCACCCGCCTGCCGTCGGCAGTTCCGAGTTCGGTCTCGAGCAGATGCATGGCGGCACGGCCCTCGCCGGAGCGCTCCACGAGGGACTGGATCTCCAGCAGCGCCAACCCGGGCAGGACCTGGGACAAGCCGAACTCGAGCGGCGAGCGCGCCGGGTCGAGGCCGAGCAGCCGGCGCGCGCCATCGTTCGCATAGACCAACCGGTGATCGGCGACATCGAACATGAGGATGACGTCCACGGTTGCGTCCAGCGCCGCCTCGAAGCGGTGGCGCATGAAGCGCCGCTGGCGGAAACCACGGATCGCCGCCGTCAGGGTCGCGATGAGCCGGGTCTGAGTGAGTTCGGACTTGGCACGGTAGTCGTCGATGTCATGGTCGCGCAGCGCCGACAGCTCGGGTGCGTAGCCAGGTTGCCCGGTGCGCAGCACGATGCGGAGGTCCTGCATGCCCAGCTCGCTGCGGATGCGCGGCACCGCATCGAGCCCCGCGGTGTCGGACTCCATGACCGCGTCGAGCAGGAGCACGGCGGTGTCCGGATGGGCAGCCAGCACTTCGAGGGTCTCGGCAGCGGAGAACGCGTGCAGCAACTCGAGGGTGGCGCCTTCGACCTCGACACCGCGCAAGGCATAGACGGTGGCATCGTGGACGCCACCCTCGTCGTCCGCCAACAGCACCTTCCAGCGCGCGCCCGGCATGGCGACGCCGTGCCGCGCCTCGTCGTCGGCCGCGTATTCGAACACTCCGGCGCGCGCCGTGGTGTCCCTTTGCAGTCGCTGCATCTTCGCCCGGTGTTCCGCCTCGGCAGGCGGATCGCCGGGAAGCTCCCTGTGGTCATCGCGCGCGGGCCACCCCCCGCACCGAGGCGTTCACGGCTGCCGATCGCCGCTCCCGCGCCATCCGTTCGTCATTTTGCGGCTTTTTCCAAATAATGGAAGCACCTCCCGCCATCACCGGTGCAGGCGGGCGGCGCTCCCGGCCTCAGCTCCCGCGGAGGTCGCGCTTCTCGATCGTCTGGACGCGCTCGGCGAGCACCCCGACGCCGGCGGCCACCTTCGACAGCGCCACCTGCGATTCGGCATTGCCGCGCAACGCGCGTTCGTTCAGGGTGCTGATGGCACGCAGCGTCGCGAGCTGCTCCGCCGCGAGCCCGGACTGCGCGCTGGACTGCTCCACCAGCGCTGCCTGCAGGCCGCGCACGGCACCGCCGAGCTCACCCAGGGCGCCCTGATCCGAGCGCACCGCCGCCGACAGACCCTCGAACTGGCCGGCGAGACGATCCAGCGCGGCGGCATGATGGGCCTGGGCCGCCAGCCGCTCCGATACCACGGCCATCTCGCCGCCCTGCCTCGCCAGCACCATCGCCATGGCCTTCATCTCGCCCGCGAGGTCTGCCAGACGGCCATCGGCCGCACGTGCCGCTCCCTCAGCCTCGGCGAGGCGCGACTCGACCGCCTCCAGTTGCTCGCCCATGGCCTGCATGAGCGGCAGGCCTTTCGCCGCCGTCTCGGCGACGCTGTTGAGGAGGGTGCGCGACCGCTCCTCGTGACGGCGCACGAAGTCCACGAAGGACGCGAGCGCCTCCTCGCTCACCTTGGGCGCGGCGGCCTCCTCCTCGGCGCTGACCGCCGGGCGGTGCGCCTCGACGCTCACCGCGCGCAGCAGGCCGGTGCGCACACCCTCGATGAGACGGGTGGCGGCGCTGCGGATGGTCACCAGTTCCAGACCGAGCATGATCGAGCCCACCAGACCGAACATCGAAGCCGAGAAGGCCGTGCCCATCGCCTCCAGCGGCGGCTTCAGGCCGCGCACGATGCCCTTGAACTGCTCTTCGATGTCACCGCCGCCGTCGCCGTCGGCGATGCTGCCGATCAGGTCGGCGGTGGCGATGAGGGTCTCGAGCAGGCCGATGAAGGTGCCCAGCAGGCCCAGGGCCACGAGGGCACCGACCAGGAACTGGCCGAGTTCGTAGCGGCGCTCGATGACGTGCTCCAGGCCCTCGACCTCGGCCTCGATGGCCTCGGCCGGGAGATGCGCCCCGGCCTTCAGGCCGTGGGCTCGCAGGCGTTCGAACAGCTGGTAGACCTCGGTGCGCATGAGCTTGGGTGGCAGCGCGCGGCGCTCCACACCCTTCAACTGCCCGAGTTGCCAGTCGAAGGACTTGCTCTCCTTGGCGATGCTGAACAGTCGGGTGATCAGGGCGATCAGACCGATGAGGAACACGCTGCCGATCAGGCCGTTGAGCTCGGGGGCCTTGCTGAACGAGTGGTGCAGGAAGTCGTGCGCCGCAAAACCGCCGCCCAGGGTCAACAGGATCGGCAGGGCCGCGAAGACCCACGACACCGGCGGCAGGGTGCGCAGCCGCGGCTGCTCCGGCGTGCGGCGACGTTCCTGGGGCCCGCCCTCGGACTCGGCGGCGCCGGACGCGTTTTCCGCTTCGATGACTGTGCTCATTTCCACTCCCTAAGGGCTTGCGATTGCATGCGCCGGATCGGCGACACTAGGTATTCCATGACAGTGCGCTGTCCGACCACGATGTCGGTGTTGGCGATCAGGCCGGGCGTGACCTCGTGACCGAATCGCTGCAGGCTGTCGTTGTCCACGGCGACGCGCACCCGGAAGTAGCGCTCGCCCTTGTCGTTGCTGACGGTGTCGGCGCTGATCTCGGTCACCTTGCCGGTCAGCGTTCCGAATATGGTGAAATCGAAGGCAGTGAGCTTGACCACCGCCGGCAGGCCGGGGCGAAGCTCGGCGCGGTCGGCCGGATTGACCATGGCCTCGACTGTGCGCACCGCGCCCTCCGGGGTCAGCTCGAGCACCGTCTCGCCGGGCTTGACCACGCCGCCGATGGTGGTGGCGTAGAGCCGGTTCACCACGCCGTCGACCGGCGCCTTGAGCACCGTGCGGCTGACCCGGTCGTCGCCCTTGCGAAGTTCCGGCGCCAGCCGGGCCGCCTCGGACTCGGCCTCGGCCAGCGCGGTGCGCGACTCGCTGCGGAATTGCGCCAGCGCGTCCTTCTCCTTCTCGAGCAGCTCGCCGAGCGCGGCCCTGAGGCGGGGCACGGTGGCCTGCGCTTCGCTGATCTGCGTGGTGAGGCGTTCGAGCCGGCCCTGGGCCTCGAGCAGTTCGAGCTGCGAGGCGGCGTTCTTGCGGATCAGCCCCGACACCACGCTCAGCTGCTCGCGCGCCACCTTGATCTCGGCCTCGAGCCCGCGCTGCCGGGTCTCGATCTCGGCGATCTCGGCGTTCTTCTGCGCCGCCTGGGCGCGCAGCACGTTGAGGGTCTGCTGCAGCCGGTCCTGGCGCGCCCGGAAGGCCATGCGCTCGTTGTTGGCCAGCTCCCCCGCGCCGAGGTCCGGGTTGACAACGCCGCCGGCCTCGGCGCGCAGCCGCGCGATGCGGGCACGCAGGCCATCGATGCGGGCCACCTGCTGCTCCCGGTCGGCATCGAACAGCACGTCCGAGATGCTCACCAGCGGCTGACCCACCTTCACCTTCTCGCCTTCGCGAACGAAGATCTCCGCCACCACGCCGCCCTCCAGGTGCTGGATGGTGTTCGCCTGCGTCGATGGGATCACCCGCCCCGGAGCGCGCACCACCCGGTCCACCGAGGCGAGTGCCGCCCAGCCGAGGAACAGCAGCACGAAGGCGCAGCAGGCGTAGACGATCAGTCGTGGCGTGCGCGAGGCCTCCTGGCCGCCGATGCCACCCTCAAGCTGGACCACCAGGAAGCCTGCGAGCGCCGCCCCCGGCGTGTGGGCCTTTTCGTCCGTATCGCTCATGGCGCGATCTCCACCGTGGGCAGAATCTGGCGCAGCCGGCCACTCAGATGGGCGACCTGCAGCTTGGTACGCGCCTCGTTGACCAGCAAGGTCGTCAGGTCGACCTTGGACTGGTAGAGGCGCTGGTAGGCGTCCAGCACGTCCAGCAGCGAGCGGTTGCTGGCGAACAGCTGCTCTCGGAAGGCGGCCACCACCTTGAGGTTGGACTCGAGCTCGACGCGCGTCGACTCCAGGCGCGGGTTGATCGACTCGATCACCGAGAAGGCGCTCTCCAGATCGAACAGCAGCTTGCGTTCCTTCTCGCCCAGGTTGAACTCCTTCTCCTGGCGCTTGGCCGCCAGGGCCCGTACCGTGGCGAGGTCGCCCCCGCCGGCGAAGATCGGGATGTTCATGACCACCAGCACGCGGCTGTCGCTCTGGGTGCCGACCTGGCCGCTGGTGTTGCGAAACTCGAGCTGCGATACCTCCAGCTCGACGTTGGGCATGAAGCGGCCGAACACCGCGCGGCGCTCCAGCGTGGCGGCGTCGACCTCGCGCCGGCTCGCCAGCAGGTCCGGGTTGGCCGCGGTGGCCTCGGTACGCGCGCCGTTCAGGGTCTCGGGCAGGATGCTCTCGTCCAGCGGGCCCACCGTCACCCGCTCCGGCAGCGCACCGACCAGGCGCCTGAGGTTGCCCATGGCCGTGATCAGCGAGGCGCGCCCCTCGGCCAGGATCGACTGGGCGTTGGCGACGCGCGCCCGCACGCGGTCGGCGTCGGCCAGGGAGGTGGCGCCACTGTTGGCGCGCTCCGACACGTAGCGCTCCAGGTCTGAGAGCAGTTCGCGGTAGGCCTCGCCGTACTCGATGACCAGCTGCGCCTGATACACCGACAGAAACGCCGAAGCCGCCTCGAGGGCGGTGGCCGAATCGGTGTTGGAGCGTCGCTCCTTTTCCGCGCTCACCAGGGCGCCCTGCTGGCGCCAGGTCATGTAGTCCGACCAATTGAACAGCGGCTGGGCAGCGGTCACGGAGCGATCGACGCGCAGCATCCACTCCGGCGGCGTCGGTCTCGCGGTGGCGTCGTACTTCGCCTGGCCGGCACTCATCCTGGCGTCGACACGCGGCAGCAGTCGCGCCAGCGCCGTGCGCTCGGTCTGCTTCGTGGTCTCGACCCGCGCTGCCGCCGCGCGCACGGCATAGCTGTAGTACAGGGCGCGGCGCATCGATTCCAGCAGGGTCATCTCGTCGCCCGGCTGCACGAAGGGCTTGAGGCTCTCCGGCGACTCCACCGTGACGACCGGCGGTGTGCCCACGAGGTCAGGCAGGGCGACGATGCGAAGCCCCTGACGCGGCAGCACCGGCGCCTGCACCACAGTCTCGACGACGGGCTTCTGCCCCGGCGCGCTCTTTTCGCTGCCGCCCGTCTCGCCGCCTGGCGTGGCTGCCGGGACCGCGGACTTCGCCGCATCCTGTGGGGCCTTGTCCGCATCCTTGGCCGCGCGAGACTTGTCCTTGTCCGCGTCGGACACGCCCTTTTCGTCCCTGCCGGCCTCCTTGCCGTTCTTGCCGGTCGCCTTGCCCGCCTTGCCGCCGCGCCCGGGCTTCGCGGGCCTGGCGGCCGGTTCGGCAGCCGGGGCGGCTGCGTTGGGCACCGGGGGCATGGGTACCGGAGTGGCCTCACGCCCGGATTCGACGGGAGCCGAGGGCTCCGCGCCCGCTGCACCGCGCTCGGCGGGAGGCATGGGCGCTTCCGCCGCTGACACGGCGCCTGCCGGCGGCAGGAGTTCCGGGGTCAGGGGGGGCAGAGCCGCCGACTTGATCACCGGCCCCGCCGCCGTTGCGTTGCGCGCCGGCTTGGCGGCACTGCCGGGCGCGCCTTCGGGCCTCGCGGTCCTGCCGGTCTTGGCCGTCTGGCCGGGGCTGGCGGGCGATGGGGTGTCGGGCCTGGCGATCTCGGCCACCTCCTGGCCGGCAAGGCCCGCTGCGCCCTCGGGCGCGAACACGCGCGAGAGGTCTAGCGGCACGGCATTCGGCAACGCCAGCGCGGCTATCCGGGCGGCAGTGGCCGCCTTAGCCGCGCTCGCGAGGCGGGACTTCTGACCGTAAGCGCCCGACTGACTTGCGGCGGGCGCCTGCGCGCTCTGTCCGGGCTCGGACCCATGGACCGCCGCATCGGTCGCGGTGGCTGAAACGGCAGCCCCCCCGCTTCCCGGGGGGGACGAAGGCTTCGCGTCCGCCGACATGGCGAAGGTGACCGCCTCCGGGGTCACCGCGTCCGCCGCCTTGGGGCCTCCGGGGCCCGGGGGTGCCATCGCAGCCGGTGGCGGCAGGGCCGCCGGCGGCGGCAACTCCGGTCCAGGGAGGTCTGAGGCCTCGTCCGCGCCCTTGGCAGAAGGCTTCGGCCGCTGTGCCGCCAGAGCGGCGAGGCGCGCCGCCGTGGCGGCATTGGCGCGCGGCCCCACGCTGCCCTTGCCACGCGGCGGCTTGCCGGCGGGGGCCACATCGGACACGCCGACGGGCTCGTCGGCACCATCCGGATCCTGATCATCGCCCCCCCGGCCGGCTGCGGTGCCGGCGGACTGCAGAGGGGCTATGGTGGCGATGCGCACCGCCGTCGCAGCGTTGGCATCGGGTCCGACACCCTTGCGCCGACGGGGCGGTTTCGGCTCAGCGTCGGCGCCGGTGGCGGGGACGGTGGCGGAATCGGACGCCATTGCCGGGACCACAGGCGCCAGCCGGGCCATGGCGGCGATCCGGGCGGCAGTGGCGGCATTGGCATCGGCGGCGATCCCGGTCCCACGACGCGGCGGCTTCGGGCCGGCATCCGCGACCGGGTTGACCGCTGCCACCGGAGCGGTGTCAGGCACCGGCGTGGCGTCCGTTGTCCGTATCTCCCCGGATGGCATCAGCGCCTCGGGGGCCGGGGCGGTGGCGGGCTTGCCGGACTTGCCGGACTTTCCAGGCTTTGCGCCCGCCGTCGCGGGGGCATCAGGCTTTGCCGCTTCGGCCATGGCCGGCGCAGGCGTGGCCGCGGCCACGGGGGCCGGGATCGGGTCGATCGCCGCGGCGGGTGGCTGGGTCGAGGCGGCGATGCGAGCGGCCGTGGCCGCGTTGGCATCCGCCGCCAGACCACGGCCCCGACGCCGCGGGGGCCGCGCCGCACCAGCGTCCGTGGCCGGGTCCACGGACGTGCCGATGGCATCGGCCGCCCTGGTCGCCAGTTCCGAGGCGACCGGCGCCGTACCCGACGGCAGGCTCTTCGCGAGCGCCGCCACCCGTGCCGCGGTCGCGGCATTCGCCTTGGGCGCGACGCTGGTCTCGGGCGCGCTCAGCGTGGTCACGCTTCCAGGCCCGACATCGGCACCCTCTGGAACATCCGACGCGATGGTCTGCGGCCCACCGAGGGTGGTGACGCGGGCGGCGGCGATCCGCGCCGCCGTGGCGGCGTTGGCCACCGGGGCGAGCCCGGGTTTTGGCGGCGGAGGCGCGGCAGCCGCCGGGATGGTGGTCCCACCCGTCAGGATCACCTGCTTCGCCGGCGCCGACGCCTTGGCGGGCGCCGGCCGCTTCGGGTCGGCGGCCTGCAGCTCCAGGATCAGCATGCCGAGCGCGAGCCCGGCCGCAAGCCGGGCCGCAAGGCGGCTCCGGCCCTGGTCGGGCAGGCGTGGGATCGGCGGATGCTGCATCTTCAGGCGACTTGGGACAAGGAGGCGGCGAGGCTCTTGGAGGGTTGCGCCGTCTGGGCCCCGGGCGCGGGGGCGCGCTGGCGCGCGTTGGCCCCAGGAACGCTCCCGAGGACGGCGGTGGGCAGGACGTCGGCGGCGATGCGCCCGCGGTCCATCACGATCACCCGGTCGGCCAGGGCGATCACGTCCGGCGAATGCGTGGCCATGATCGCCGTGGCCTTCCCGCGGCGGGCGCGCAGGGCGGCGAGGATGGCCTGTTCGGAGGTACCGTCGAGTCCGGCCGTCGGTTCATCCAGCAGCAGCAACGGACGGCCGCTGGCGAACACCCGGGCCATGGCCAGCATCTGCCGCTGCCCCCCGGAAAGATTGTGGCCGCCAGCGGCGACCTCGGAATTCAGGCCCAGCACTGCCCGGTCCAGGGCCTCGCCGAAGCCGCTCTCCCTGAGTGCGTGCAGCACGACCTCGTCGCCCGCGTCTTGCGCCCACTCGCGCACCGCGTCGGCGAAGCTGCCGCGCGTGAAGCCGGCCTCCTGTGGCTTGGTTGCCGCCACCCGGCCCAGCCAGGCGCGATCCTTGTCGCTCTCGATGACCCGTCCGCCCAGGGACAGGCTGCCGGCATCGGGCGACAGCGAGCCCGACAGCAGGCGGATCAGTGTGGACTTGCCGGATCCCGCCCGCCCCACCACCACGACGAAGCTGCCCGGCTCGACCGTCAGGTCGACCTCCTCGAGACAGGGCGCGCGGTCGCCATAGGCGAACGCGAGCTTGGACACCACCAGCTTCGGTGCCGTCGCCGGGGCATCACCACCCCAGGGGGTCGCCTCACGCGCCTCGGCCGCCAGCATGCCGTCGAGATCGCGCATGGCATCGCGGAACTCCTTCAGCCGGGCCAGGATGCTCGCCACCGACCCGAAGAACACCACGATCCGGCTGGACAACAGCGAGCACGCGGTCAGCGCACCGACCGACATGATCTGGTCTTCCACCCGGAACACCCCCACCACCAGCACCGCCACCGCCGCCCCCGTGATGACCAGGGGCATGAGCTGCTGCGCCAGCCCGCTCCAGAAACGGGCCCGGGCCCCGGCCAGGGCCGTGGCCTCGGACAGCCGCAGGAAGCGCTCGCCGAGCCGGCTGGCCGCACGCTGGCCGCGCAGGATCTCCCGGGCCTCGGCCGCCTCGACCAGGGTCGAGAGCTTGTCGGCCTGCTCCTTCGCCACCGCACGGGTGTGGGTCACGGACACCCGCGTGAGGAAGATGTTGGAGGCGGCCAGGAACAGACCCGCCAGCAGAGGCACCAGGACGAGCGACCCGCCCACCGTGGCCAGCACGCCCAGGAACACGATCAGGAAAGGCAGGTCCGCCAGCGGCAGCAGGTAGCCCGAAGACAGGAACTCGCGCGCCGCAGCCACCTGTTTGTATCTCGACAACAGGACTCCGGCGCGGATGGGCTGATCGGCCGGAGCGCTCGTCACACCGTCGAGCAGCCGCCGGTCGAGCCGCATGTCCCAGCGGGCGCCTGCGTGCTCCACGAAGTGCACCCGCACCACGCGCAGGAACAGGTCCAGGATCAGCGCCAGCGCCATGCCCAGCGACAGGGCGACCAGCGTGTCGTGCACCTGGTTGCCCATGACACGGTCGTAGAGAATCATGGAAAACAGCGGCAGCAGCAGCACGAAGACGTTGCTCACGAACCCCGCGAGCAGCAGCTCCCCGACCTGACGCCGGTTGGAGCGCATGAAGCGCAGCGCCCCGGCGCCTGCACTAGCGGCCATACGCACCTCCGCCCCGCACGGCGCCGGGCGCACGGCATCCGCATGGCATACCCTGGGGGTGCCCGCCGCCGCCGCTGGTCTCGTCTGTCATGGTCTGCCGCCTCCGGTGTTCCGGACTGCCTCGATGGCAAGGCCATACGCCTCGCTCTCAGGCGTTTACGGCGCCGCGAAGATGGGCTTTAGACCCTGCGGGCGAACAGGAAACCGCCGCGCCCGGCGGGGGGGCGGCGGTGAACCGGGCGTAGCGCAGGGCCGGTCCGGCGGAAGGGCGGGGCGCGTGGCCCGAACGGACCGACGCGACCGGGTGTTC
>JBILUV010000227.1:0-5899 GCA_044370825.1 Burkholderiales bacterium
TTTCATGCCGAACGAATACCAACGCAATTCAGGGGTCGACAACTGCCCTTCAAGCGCTGAAATGGCCATTTCGCAGAGGCGATCTTGCGATAAACCACACCTTACCTTGGCCCGACCCTGGGCGGGGTCAGAATTCGGCATCGAGTTCCTCGAGTTCGTCGGGCTCGCGCAAGGCGTCTGCCGTCCATTCCACCATCGGTGCCCAGGCGAGGACGCGGTCGCGATAAGAGGCGGCAGCCGCAGCCAGGGGGACGTGGTAGGTGCTGAAGCGTGTGCAGACTGGCGCGTACATCGCATCGGCAACCGTCGGATCCGCGCCGAAGAGCCAGGGCCCGCCATATCTGCCCAGACACTCGGACCAGATGCTCAGCACGCGGTCGATGTCGGCCTGCGCGCCGGCCCAGACGCGGAACCCGGGATAGCTGGCCTTCAGATTCATCGGCAGGGCGGATCGCAGGTTTGCGAACCCGGAGTGCATCTCCCCGGAGATGGCGCGACAGTGCGCACGCGCGGCGCGGTCCCCTGGGTACAGGTGGGCCTCGGGCCGGACCTCCGCGAGGTACTCGGCAATCGCCAGCGTGTCCCAGACGCGCATGCCGTCGTGGTCCAGGCAGGGCACGAGGAAGGACGGTGACAGCAGCAACAACTCGGCCCGGGTGGAGGGATCGTCGGATGCCATCATCCGTTCCTCGAACGACAGCCCTGCCATGCGGCACAGCAGCCAGCCGCGCAGCGACCAGGATGAATAGTTCTTGCTAGAGATGGTGAGAGTGGTGTGGCTCATGGCGTGCGGCCTATCGGGATTCGGTCGGACAACCCGACCCGCCAGCACGGAACAGACCATGGCGCTCGAGGCGGCACCCTTGCCTGTCGATCACCTGGCATCGCCCCACCGTGGGGCATTGGAAACCATCCATGATCTATCTCGGCTACCAGGCTTTGGCTGACCTGACGGGTCCGATGCGCGCAGGCTCCGCCACCTGGCTGGCGGCGCTGAGGTCCCCGTTGATGGCACCCTTCCTGCACGGTCCGGCGCGCCACGCGCTCGCCATGCACGAGATGCTGACCCGCGCGAGCCTCACACATCACCGGCCGGCCTTCGGCATCGACAGCGTCGAAGTGGGGGGCGCGAGGGCGGAAGTCACAGAAGAAGCCGCCCTCTCCACCGCCTTCGGCACTCTGCTGCATTTCCGCAAACCAGCCGTGGCGCCGCAGCCCCGGGTTCTTGTGGTTGCACCACTTTCGGGCCATTTCGCGACGCTGCTGCGCGGAACGGTGCAGACTCTTCTCGCCGATCATGACGTTTACCTCACGGACTGGCACAACGCCCGCGACATCGCGCCGGACGAGGGCGAGTTCGGGCTCGACGCCTACACCGACCATCTGGTGCGCTTCCTCGAGGTTCTGGGGCCAGGCGCCCACCTCCTGGCGGTGTGCCAGCCCTGCGTCTCGGCGCTGGTCGCGACCGCCGTCATGGCGCAGTCCGGCCATCCTGCCCAGCCGCGCAGCCTAACGCTCATGGCGGGGCCCATCGACACCCGGGTAAACCCGACCAGGGTCAACGAGCTTGCGATGGGTCGGCCGATCGAATGGTTCGAACGCAACCTCATCACCACCGTGCCGCCGGGATTCCGCGGCGCCGGTCGCCGGGTCTACCCCGGTTTCCTCCAACTGGCGGCCTTCATGTCGATGAATCCGCAGCGGCATCTCAGCGCCCACCTCGACCTGTACCGCCATCTGGTGGACGGCGACCATGACAAGGCGGCGGCGCTGCGAAGCTTCTACGACGAGTACTTCGCCGTGCTCGACCTCACCGCCGAGTTCTACCTCGAGACCGTGAGCAGGGTCTTTCAGGAGCACGCCCTGCCGACCGGGCAGCTGCGCTGGCATGGCGAGCGAGTCGACCCACGCGCGATTCGGCGCACCACCCTGCTCACGGTCGAGGGCGAGAAGGACGACATCTGCTCGCTCGGCCAGACCCTTGCCGCCCACGATCTCTGCACGGCGCTGCGCCCATATCGGAAGCGCCACCACCTGCAGGCCGGCGTCGGCCACTACGGCGTGTTCAGCGGGCGAAGATGGCAGCAGCAGATCTACCCGATCGTTCGCAACACCATCCTCGCAAGCGACTGAGCGATGCGCCAGGCCTCTCGGGGCAGACCGGACTGTTTTACCCCCCGAAAGTGACCCGCCAAGCCCGAAAAAACAGGATTTTTCGCCACTTTTCCCAACATATTCAGGACCTATTCGAGGTCCGACCCCGGAGGGGGGTAGTGGCGGACGGCGTGCAGGGCGGCGGCGAAGCGGTCGCGGGCGCCGTGCGGCAGGGGGCGGGGGGTGAGGATGCGGCCGCCGCGCTGCGGGGGCAGGCTCAGGCCGGCGCCGTGGGCGGCGAGTTCGGCGCAGCCGCGGGCGGTGAGTTCGGTCTCGTCGGAGACGCGGATCGGGCGTTCGAGGGCATCACAGAGAAAGCGCGTGAACCAGGAGTTGGCGCTCATGCCACCATCCACCGGGATGACGTCCGACAGCGGCAGCCGCCGCTCCATGGCCCCCACCACCTCCGCCATTCGGAAGGCCACACCTTCGAGCACCGCCTGCACCAGGTCGGACCGCCGGGTGGCCAGGTCCAGACCGAGCCAGGCGGCGCGGGCGCGCTTGTCCCAGTGCGGGCAGGCCAGCCCCGCCAGCGCCGGGACGAACACGAGACCGCGCGCCGCCTGACAGGGCATGTCGAACGCATCGAGACGCTGCACGTCCTCGTAGAGTCCGAGCGACCCGGCCCACTCGAGGGCCGCCGAGGCGGTCTGCACCCCACCGTCGAGGGCATACATGGGCGGCTCGCCGCGCCTGTGCCAGGCCACGGTGGGCAACAGGCCGTCGGTCCCCTGCAGGTTCGGGCCCGGCACACCCGCCTCCGCTTCGCCGATCGCCGGACGAGTCCCGGCGCTGGCCGGCCCGACATCCGGCGAGGTACCGGCCACGGCGAGCGCGAACGCACCGGTGCCGAACGTGATCTTCACATCACCGGGCGAGCGGCAGCCATGGCCGTGCAGCGCGGCCTGCTGATCCACGACGCTGGCGGTGAGCGGCACAGCGCGTCCACCGATGTCGACGCTGCCGAAGTCTCCGGTGGTGGGGACGATTGGCGGCAGGGCCTCGACCGGCACCCCATGCAGGTCGCACAGCGCCGGGTCCCAGACCCCGCGCCTCAGGTCCATGAGTCCAGTGCGCGAGGCCGTGGTCAGGTCGGTGACGGCACGGCCGGTCAGCTGCTGCAGGAAGAAGGCGTCGGTGGTACCGAGCCGGAGACGGCCGCGCTCGTGCAGGCGTCTCGCCTCGGGCACGTGGCGCAGGATCCACCCGAGTTTCGAGGCCGAGAAATAGCTGTCCAGAGGCAGACCGGTCAGGCTTCGCACCAGCGCCTCCGCCCCGCCTGCGCGCAGCGACGTCAGTTCCGGTTCGGTCCGTGTGTCCTGCCATACCAGCACCGGACTCACCGGCGCGCCGCTGACCGCGTCCCAGGCTAGACAGCTCTCGCCTTGATTGTCCAGGCCCACCGCCGCAACGGGCAGTGCCGAAGCGCTGGCCAGAGCGGCGCGCAGATGCCCGAGGATCTCGATCGGATCGTGCTCCACCCAACCCGGCACGGGATGGATCTGGCGGTGACGTCCCACGAAAATCTGGCGCGGCGTGCCCTCCTCCCCGAACCACAGGGCCCGGGTCGAGGTCGTGCCCTGATCCAGGGCGAGCATGCTCATGCTGGGGATTCGTCAAGGCAGATGCGCAGCAGCCGCGGCGAACCCGCCTCGCCGGCAGCGCGCCGCAACACCTCGAGTGGCACCACGATGCGCCGCTCCGGCAGCGCGGCAAGACGCCGCTGCCACAACACCCTGCCCTCGTCCTGAAGGCTCAGCCTGCCGGACACCGCGTGCCGCACGCGCAGTTGCAGGGCCTGCAGACCGGTCTCGGAGGCCGGTGACAAGCGTTGCGGCATCAGGTAGCGCAGCGCCTCGCCATGCGCGAGCAGATCGATGGCGGCGGCGGGGTCGGGAAGTCCGCAGCGCAGGGCCTGCAGCATCGCCCGCGCCACCGCCCTGCCCTCGTCCCAGCTCCAGCCCGCCGTCTCCACGGGGCGCAGCAGGTTGCCGGCGGCGAAATAGGCCGGATCCGAGCAGCGACCGAAGGCGTCGACCACAGGGCCGCCCGTGGCCGGATCGACCGCCAGATGCGAGGACTCGAGCAGGCTGGCCTCGGGCGTGAACCCGCCGCTGACGACCAGACCGTCCGCTTCCTGGTGCCAGGTGCGTCCCGCGCGATGCAGCAACACGGCCTCGACCCGGTCCGTCCCGACGACGGCCTCGACGCGCGTGTCGAAATGACACGGGATACCGAGCACGCGGGGCAGCAGCGGCGACCAGCGCCACGCCAGCGGACGGGGCCCGGGTTCGACCATGGCCACGGGCCGGATGCCGGCGTGGCGACAGGTGAGCAGCGCCGAGTAGGACACCAGTTCGGATCCGAGGATCACCGGGCGCCGGAACGGCACCTGCCCTGCGAGGTACACCAGGCCCTGCAGCGCGCCGGTGTTCATCACCCCCGCCGGCTTGGTGCCGCCGATCAGCCGACCCGCGCGGGTGGTTTCGCGAACGCCGGTGGCGAGCAGCACCGCCCTGGCCCGCAGACGGCCGGCGCCGGCATCGCTGGTGACGGCGAGTTCGCCCCCGGGGAGCAGGGCCACCACCGAGGCCGGCGCCAGGACACGCACGCCGGCTTCCCGGGCACGCGCCACCAGGCGTCGCGCGTACTCCGGGCCCCGCAGCACGCGTCCGAACTCCCGCATTCCGAAGGGCGGATGGCCGCAGTGCCGGGGGATGCCGCCCGCCTCGAGGTTGCGCTCGAGCAAGAGCACATCGACTCCCTGGCGGGCGAGTTCCGTCGCCGCGGCAAGGCCCGCGGGGCCGGCACCGACGACGGCGACCTCGCAATCCCCGACGCCGCCCGCGGCCCCGATGGGCACGAACTCAGGCGCGATCATGACCCGACCGTCCCGCGCCGTGCCCCAGCGCCGACCCGACCGGCGGGTCGAGACGTCCTGCGCTCAGGGTGGCGACCTCGGCAAGGCAGTTGAAGCCCTGACACCGACCCATCGTCACCCGTGTGCGGCGCTTCAGGCCGGCAAGCGTGGCCGCCCCCAGCGGTCCCTCCATAGCCGCGGCAAGTTCGCGCCGGGTCACGAACTCGCAGTGGCAGACGATCCCGCCGTGTCCCGGTCGGGTCCAGTCCCGCGACGACTCGCCGGGCGCGTCGGAATCTTCCGCAAGACAGGGCATGCGCGGCGTGACGACCGTGGCGGGAGGCGTCGCCTCGACCCCCAGCAACCTGGCCGCGTGGCGCGCGATCCCCAGCGCGGCGCTCAGCCCGGTGGAGCGGATGCCGCCGATGGACAGCAGGCCGCGCCCGGCGTCGAGACGGAGGCAGTAATCCTTGTGCTCGGTGGCGGGCCGCAGACCGGCGTAGCTCGCGATCACGCGTTGTCCGGCAAGCCCGGGCAGGATGCGCTCCCCGCGCCCCATCAGCGCCCGCAGGGTCTCGGGGTCGGTCGCCGCCTCGGTGCGGCTGTCCTGCTCCTCCGCAGTCGGCCCGACGATGAGCTTGCCCCACGCTGTGCGGCAGATGACTATGCCCTTGGTCGTCGCGGTGGGAACCGGCAGCAGGATGTGGCGCGCGAGGCGCGCTGCAGGTGCATCGTAGACGACGAACTGGCCTTTGCGCGGCCGGATGCCGAAGCCCGCCTCCGGCCAGAACATCCGCTCCAAGGTATCGCCGTGGAGACCCGCGCACAGCACGACGGTGCGGGCGCGCAGCTGCCCCGCGCCAGTGTCCAGCAGCCACCCATCTC
>JBILUV010000229.1:0-5858 GCA_044370825.1 Burkholderiales bacterium
ATACGGCTCTTGCCGATGCCGGGTTCGCCTTCGAGCAGCACGACCTGGCCTTCGCCCGCGCAGGCCTGCGCCCACTTCTGCTCCAGCAGCCCGACTTCGGCCTCCCGCCCCACGAAGCCACTGAGCCGGTGCTCCGCGCCACGGCTGGCTTCGAAGCGCCCTTCGGTCTCGCGCACGCCCATCACCTCGCTTTGGGGGTGAGGCACGCCGTCCACCCGGGATCTGCGTCGAGCGCGGCGATCGCCTTCGACAACCTCTTCCGAGGGCCGAGCGGCACGTCCAGCGCTGCGAACTCGGCATCCATCCCGTCCGCCAGCACCTCCACATCGATCTGCGCTGCTTCGAACGCATCAGCGTACTCCGCGAATCCCGCCCCGCTCAGCCAGTCGTGCACGGCCTGAACCATCATGAGCCCTCCATTTTCAGCGGCACCAACCCATATCTACGGTAGGCTTTCCCAGAGACGCGACCGACTGCCACCATGAAGACGACGATCGAGATCCCGGATCCCCTGATGCGCCGAGCCAAGGCAGCCGCCGCCAGGCGCGGCCAGAGCCTCGATGATTTCCTCAGCGAAGCCCTGGCCGATAAACTGAAGCCTGCCTCGCGTCGTTCCCGCGCAGGCGATGTGCCACCCTGGATGGCCGGCTTCGGTAAACTGCGCCACCTGGGGGCGGAAACGCGGCGTATCCAGGAACGCATCGACGCCGAGTTCGGGCAGGTCGAGCCGGAAGACGCGCAGTGATCCTCGACACCAACGCCCTGTCGGCTTTCGTGGACGCCGACCCGCTGATCGGCGCCGCGCTGGCGGACACCCGGCGCCCAGCGCTCGTCCTGGGGGAGTTTCGCCGCGGCGTAGCCGGGTCGCGGCACCGTCGCGCGTATGAGCGATGGCTCGAGAGCCACCTGACCCAGTTCGAGATCCTCGACGTGACCGCAGACACCGCCGTGTCCTACGCGGAGGCCCGCACGGCGTTGAAGAGACGCGGCACGCCGATCCCGGCGAACGATCTCTGGATCGCGGCGCTCGGGCTCGAACACCACCTGCCGATCCTCAGCAAGGATGCTCATTTCGATGCGGTAGCGGGGTTGAAGCGGGTTGGGTGGTAACGCGTCGATGCGGCGAGCCAAACCAGCGAAGAAGAAGGTAGGGTCTGGAGACCAGCAGGACAGCGGTCCGCCGCGGGAGCAGGTGCATTCCCATGGAACACTGGCGGAGTTCTTCCGCCGCTCACCGCTCGTGGGCGTCGATCTCGGTCTGAGGCGCAGCACCGATCCGGATCGACGCCTGACTACCAGCATCAGCCCGGCCTCCAGTACGGTGTGCGGCATGGGCTTGGCGACGAACAACGCGGTCGGCTCGGTCGCCATTCCGAAAACGGGTCTCCCGGTCTCGAATCACAGCCATCAATGGCCGGCCTGCCGAGCGAAGCATGGTCGCAGCGCACGCACTTTGGCTGGTTGATTTTTCACCATCATGTGGTGAATTTTCGGCCACGTGCGAGCGCAACGTAATGCCCGTCCCAACCGAACCCGGTACCACGCTCTCGCGCTATCTCGCCGTGGTCGAGGCAACGTTCCTCGTGCACGGTCTGTTCCTCGTGCGCGGTCTCCCTGCGCGGCCGAGTAATATCGGCAAGCGCTTCATCCAGGCGCCCAAGCTGCATCTGCCGGCAATCGATCGCGAGGCGCCGCGACACATCGACACCGATGGCTTTCGCCTCCAGCTCAGCAACGTGGCGGCCAAGGCAGGGCGACTCCGGCCAACCGGTCAGATCAGTCGACATCCCCCTCCCCGCTCGTGTCAATACCTTGAAAAACGAAAGTGCCGCTTTCGTTTTTCAATGTGCTGCGTGTATCATCCCGGGCATGATCGAGCGCCAACGCCTCCGCGCCGCCGTTGCCACCGCGCTGACACGCGCGCCGGTGGTCGCGCTCGTTGGCCCCCGGCAGGTAGGCAAGACCACGCTTGCGCGAACCTTCTTGCAGCAAGCCTCGGAGAACTTCCTCGACCTGGAGCAGCCGGAGTCCGAGGCGCTCCTGGCGAACCCCATGCTGGCCCTGCAGCACAGGACAGGGCTGGTCGTGGTGGACGAGGTGCAGCGCGCGCCAGACGTCTTCAAGGTCCTGCGCGTCCTCTCCGACCGGACGCCGCTGCCGTGTCGCTTCCTTGTGCTGGGCAGCGCCGCCCCCAGCCTGCTGCGACAGGCGAGCGAGACGCTCGCCGGTCGCATCGAGGTCATCGAGGTCGGCGGGTTTTCGGTGGAAGAAACGGGAACGGCCGCTGCCGACGCGCTCTGGCTGCGCGGCGGCTTCCCGCGCTCGTTCACGGCCTCCTCCAATGCGGACAGCCGTGCGTGGCGAAGGCAGTTCATCCGCACCTTCCTTGAGCGCGACCTGCCGATGCTCGGATTCAACACGCCGCCCATCGCCATGCGCCGCTTCTGGACGATGCTCGCCCACTACCACGGCCAGGTCTGGAATGCGGCCGAGCCCGCGCGCGCCCTGGGCGTATCCGAGCCCACCGTGCGTCGGCTGCTCGACTGGCTTGCCGGGACCTTCATGGCGCGCGCGCTCCAACCCTGGCACGAGAATATCGGCAAGCGGCAGGTCAAGGCGCCGAAGGTCTATCTCCGCGATTCGGGCCTGCTGCACGAGCTCCTCGGGATCGCGAACATGCCCGGCCTACTGTCCCACCCCAAGGCCGGCGCCTCGTGGGAGGGCTTCGCGATCGAGAGCGTGCTCGCGAGGGCGCAAACCGACGAGGCGTACTTCTGGGCCACGCATGGGGGGGCCGAACTTGACCTCCTGCTCATCAAGGACGGGCGGCGCGTGGGCATCGAGTGCAAGCGGGCGGACGCGCCTCGACTGACACCGTCGATGGTGACCGCGAGGAAGGACCTCGGGCTCGAGGCACTGTACGTGGTCTATCCGGGAGCAAGGCGATACCCGCTTGCTGAGGGCATCGAGGTGGTGCCTCTGTCGGTGCTGACGGAGTAGTTCAGGCAACGGCACGAGGTCCCTCCAGTTCATCGAGCAGTCGGCGCGCCTCGATATGGTCCTTGGTGTCGCGGCCTTCGGTGAACCAGTCGTAGATGGGGCGCAGCAGATCCACTGCTTCCGCGCGGCGTCCCTGCGACTGGAGCAGCCGGGCACAGCTCGTGGCGGTGCGCAGTTCCCAGGACTTCGCATCCTGACCACGTGCGATGCGAAGGCTCTGGACGTAACTCTCCTCCGCGGCATCGTGGCGCGCCGTCGGCGTGAGCGACTGGATCTCACCGAGCAGGCGATAGCCCTCGGCGAGAAACACAGCCGCCCCCTTGCGCTCATCTCTGAGGATCGCGTCCTTGGCGTAGTCCGCTGCCTCCTCGAGCAGGCCAGTGCGGGCCATGACCGACGCGATATAGGGATCAAAGAAACTCACCCCCGATCCGGCACGTTCAAAACCCATGCGACCAGATCGCATCAGTTCAAGCCCCTCCCGCAACCTGCCGCAACGGGCAAGCGTCCAACCCAGCCAGAGATCAGCTTGCGAGTCGAACCAGCCGAATCCGTGCTCGCGCGAGATCGCCTGTGCAAGACGATTACGCTGCTCATGCGTCGCGTAGTCGCCCACGTAGTCGAATACGGTGGCTCCCCAGGTATCGGCGAAGACCGTCATGAAGGGCATGTTCAGGGTGGCGACATGCGCGTCGAGCTTCCGTTTCGCATCGATCGCCTGCTCCGGGTAACCCAACATCCACAGGAAGTGGCTCGCGTAGAGCAGATTCACCGCCTTCATGTCGAACGAGTACGCGAAAGCCATGTCCCGATCTTCGCGTTCCACGTAAGCGGCGATCGCATTCTGGTATTGCTGCGCGGCCTCGCGAAAGTGGCCGCACCAGAAAAGTGAATCCATGTGGGCGGTCAACATTGCCAGGGAAGCCTGCCGATCCTGCCGTCCCGTCGAGACCAGCTTCACCATTTCACGGGAAAAAGCCAAGGCCTCGCTGGACCTCCCGCTGAGTTCCAGCGTCACCCAGCGGCCCCAGAGAACCGGCGCCACGATCGACGGCTCCGGGTTGCCGAGGCATAACTCGAACGCCCGCTGAAACGCTGCGTCGGCTTCGGCCGATGCGAGACCACGCGCCTGGACATAGGCGTTGCCAAGAGCGGTGTGAAGCGGGAGCTCGAGGTCATTGCTCGCGTCCGAGGAGTCCATCTTGGACACCAGATTCACACCGCTTGTGAGGTGGCTGATGGCTTCCGAAAGAGTCGCCCGCTGGAGCGCCATCTGCCCAGCGCCGAGCCACAGCGGCACGGCCTTCTCTGCCCGCCCCGCCTCCGTCCAGTGATGCGCCACGATCTCCGGCTGCGCCCGGGCGATCTCCGCGAAGTCCTCCTCCAGCACCTGCGCGATCCGCGCATGGATCTGCGCTCGACGGCTCTTGAGCAGCCCGTCATACGCCGCATCCTGAATCAGCGCGTGCTTGAAGCTGTAGCTCGCCTCCGGTGGCTCGCCTTTCTGGTACACCAGCTCCGAGCCGGTCAGCCGCTCCAGCGCTTCGCTGAGCTGCGCCGGCGACAGCCCCGCCACCTTCTCCAGCAGCCCGTAGCCGAACTCCCTCCCGATGCACGCCCCGATCTGCGCGACTTCCTTCGTCGGCGACAGCCGGTCCAGCCTCGCGGTGAGGCTGTCCCTCAGGGTCGCAGGGATCGCGATCGGGCTCAGCGGGCCCTTCAGCCGGAAGCTGTTGGTGCTGGTGTCGAGCTCGAGCAGCCCCGCTTCCAGCACCGCCTTGGTCAGCTCCTCGACGAACAGCGGGATGCCGTCGGTCCTCTGCACGATCTGCGCAACGATCTCCTCGGGCAGCGTCTTGCCTGCGGTGACATGTTCCGCGAGCGAGCGGGTCTGCCCGGGGCTGAGCCGGTTGAGCGTGAGGTGCGCCACGTGACCCTGCCCCACCCATGCGGGCTGGAACTCCGGCCGGTAGGTGATGAGCACGAGCACACGGTGCCCCCGGATGGCCTCAACGGTCTGGTTCAGCGATTCAAGCGTCGAGGGGTCGATCCAGTGGGCGTCCTCCAGCAGCAGCAGCACCGGGGCGTCCTCGGACAGGCCGAGCACGTGGGCGCTCAGCGCCTGCAGGGTGAGCTCCTTCTGTTTCTGCGGGGTGAGGTTCAGCGCCCCGTGGCGCTGCTCCCAGCCGCTCAGCCCGAGCAGGGCAGCGAACAGCGCCTGGGTGCGCGCATCGCTGGGCCGCGGGTTGTCGAGCAGGGCCTGGAGCTTGTCCAGCCTCGCCTCGGGCCCGTCCTCGGGGCCGAATTTCGCGGCCCGCTCGATCTGCTCGATCAGCGGGTGGAAGGCCGACTGGGCGTGGTAGGGCGAGCACTGGTATCGGAGCCGGTAGTGCTTCGCGCCCGCGATGTGCTCGAGCAGCCACTGGGTGATGCGGCTCTTGCCGATGCCGGGTTCGCCTTCGAGCAGCACGACCTGGCCTTCGCCCGCGCAGGCCTGCGCCCACTTCTGCTCCAGCAGCCCGACTTCGGCCTCCCGCCCCACGAAGCCACTGAGCCGGTGCTCCGCGCCACGGCTGGCTTCGAAGCGCCCTTCGGTCTCCCTGATACCCATCACTTTCCACGCCGCCACGGGCTCGACGATGCCCTTGAGCACGTGCCGCCCCAGGTCCTCGTAGCCGAACACGCCACCGGCCAGCCGCCGGGTGGTGGCGCCAACAACGATCTCGTCCTCTCCGGCCAGGGACTGCAGCCGCGCCGCCACGTTGGGCGTCTCGCCCACGGCAAGCCGGGAGTCCTCGCCTTCTCCCCGCCCCTCGCCCACCACCACCGCCCCGGTGGCCACGCCTATCCTCACCCGC
>JBILUV010000034.1:0-19408 GCA_044370825.1 Burkholderiales bacterium
ATCGGGGCCCTAAAGTTTCGCCTGGGGCCGGTCGTAAACGGGACTGAAGGCTCACAAGGCTTTCTTGGCTAACGCGAGGATCAAAGTGAAGATCAACAATCCGGTGAGCAGACCCCAAGGCGTGACCGGGGCTGGCGAGGTCAACAGCGGCAAGACACCCGCCACACCGCAACCTGCAGGCAGGGGCTCTGGAGACACGGTTTCCGTGACTCCCCTGGCGTCGCAGTTGCAGGCGCTGGAGAGCCGTCTGGCCGATGTAAGCGTCGTCGATACGGCTCGGGTCGATGCGATCAAGCAGGCGATTTCGGAAGGCCGCTTCAGCGTCAATTCCGAAGTCGTGGCCGATCGCCTTATCGCCACGGTCAAGGAATATCTGCTCAGCCAGAAAGGCTGACGCCAGCCTGCATGACACCCAGACGTCCCGACACGACGATGCCCAACCGCCAGCTGTTCGTCGAAGTGCTCGTGGCCGAAAGGGAGGCTTTCGCCGCCTTCCTGGACCTGCTCCAGGCGGAAAGCGCGGCCCTTCTGCGTGCTGACGTCGATGGCCTGATGGATCTTGCCAGCCGCAAGCTTGGCGTGGTCGAGACCTTGTCCGAACTCGGCCGCAAGCGACGGCGGCAACTGGTCGATGACGGTTTCGCCGCGGACGCCATGGGCATGACGGAGTGGCTCCTGGTGCATGCTGGCAACGACCATGCGACGCTGTCGCGCGTGTGGAAGGATCTACAGGGCACGGCGCGCGCCGCACGCGACCTGAATCGCAGCAATGGAGTGCTCATCGAGTCGCGCCTCAGGTTCAATCAGGGTGCCCTCTCCGCCTTGCGCGCGGCCATGCAGCAATCCACTCTTTATGGTCCGGACGGCAGTCCGGACTTCGACGGGCACTCCAGTCGCGAGCTCGGGCTCGCCTGAAGGGTCGCTCCAGCCTGGGGCTGGAGTGAGTCGCAAGCTCCTCTAATCGCATCGTGGCAGGCGGCCTCCGGAGGGGGGAACCGTCGCCAGCGTCATCGCATCACCTCAAGCGCTGCGACGGCGCATGCTCGCCTGCGCCACCTACCAGGGAGTGACACCAGGTCGCGCCGGATCGTGGGGCGGCATGATGACAACGGTGACACGCCGGTTGCGGCCGCGGCCCTCGGGTGTCAGGTTGGTGTCGATGCTGCGATGCTCCCCAAACCCGACCGCTCCCATGCGCCCGGGCGCTATACCCGCCTGGGCAAACAGCCGCACTACCCGGCTGGCGCGCGCCGAGGACAACTCCCAGTTGGTTGGAAACATCGCACTGCTGATCGGGCTGTCGTCCGTGTGCCCCTCCACCAGCAGCCCGTTCGGCGTCCTGGCCAGGATTCGGGCGATGGCGGTGAGCGATCGAGCGGCGTCGCGTCCCAGCTCCGCCTCCCCGGACGCAAACAGCACACTGGCGTCGATGTCGACCGCGATGCCCCGCTCCGTTTCAGTCACCCGCACCTGACCGCTGCGCATCAAGTCGTCCAGCACACTGCGGATGTCCTCGGCCATGGCCTGCATGCCAGGAACTCCGGAGGCCGCGGGTATGGGACTGACGGCTGGCGGCAGCCGGTTCGCCTCCATGACGGCAGGCTTCCGGGCCTCGGAGGCCTTGAAGGCTTGATGCAGCGCCTCCGACACCTTGCGATAGCGCCCCTCGTTGACCGACGAGATGGAGTACAACACGACGAAAAAGGCGAGCAGCAGGGTGACGAAGTCCGCATAGGACACCATCCACCTGTCGCGGGGAGGCAGCGGCTCGCGCTGCCTGCGGCGCCTTGCCCCGGCCCTCAATCAATCCTCTCCGGCCAGATAACCGTCGAGTCGGCCCTGGATGACCCGGGGGTTGTCGCCATTGGCCACGCAGACCAGTCCGTCGATGAGCATCTCGCGCAGCCGCACCTCCCGGTCCAGAAGGGTTCGCAGCTTGTGCGCGACGGGCAGGTAGATGAAGTTGGCCGTTCCCACCCCGTAGATGGTGGACACGAAGGCGACCGCGATCCCCGACCCCAGCCTGGCCGGGTCGCCGAGGTTTTCCATCACCTGTATCAGGCCGATCACCGCCCCGAGGATGCCGACGGTGGGCGCGTAGCCACCGGCAGATTCCCAGACACGGATGGCGCTTTGATGGACCAATTCATGGGTGTCGATGTCGCGCTCGAGCACCTCGCGCAGCGTCTGCGGATCCGCGCCATCGATCAGCAGCCTGAGGCCCTTGCGCTCGTACTCGGACTTGACCAGGTCGACGGAGGGCTCGAGCGCGAGCAGACCCCCTCGACGCACGACGTTGCTCCACTGAATGACGCGCGCGATGGCGCCCCGGTAATCACAGGCCGGGGGACGGAATACCCAGATCGCGAGACGCATGCCACGCGTGAACACCGGCAGGCGGCTTTGCAGGAGGACGGCACCGAGAGTCCCGCCCACCACGATGAAGAAGGCCGTGCCCTGCAGCAGGGAGGACAGCCGGCCCCCCTCCATGACCTGTCCCCCGAGCACCGCCGCCAGGGCGAGCATGACACCGAGCAGGCTCAGGGTGTCCATGGGAGCGGCATGACAGCAGCAATACGATTCATGCCGCCGTTAACGGCGGCAGGCCCGAGCCACTTGAGACACCCTGCCCCGCCGCCGCGGGGCCGTGCTACTTAGCAGTCCAGGTCTTCATGCGGGTGCGCAGCCTGGCCACCGCCTGACTGTGCAGCTGGCAGACGCGCGATTCGCTGACCCCCAGGATCTCGCCGATCTCCTTGAGGTTCATCTCCTGCTCATAGTAGAGGCCCATGACCAGTTTCTCCCGCTCCGGCAGGGCACTGATGGCCTGTACAAGATGCATGCGGAATCCCTGGTCCTCGAGCACATCCAGAGGACCACGTTGCCCGTCCTGCAGGAAGGAGTCGAAGAAGTCGCCCTCCTCGGATTCCTGAAAGTCCTCGTAGTGCAGCAACTGGTAGCCGCGCGCATCCAGAAGCATCTGCTGGTAGTTCTCCAGCGGGACCTCCATGCGCGCCGCCAGTTCGCTCTCGCGCGGGGCTCGGCCGAGTTCCTGCTCCAGCTTTGCCATGGCGGTCTCGATCTTGCGCAGGTTCTTGCGCACGTTCCGCGGCAGCCAGTCGGCCTGCCGCAACTCGTCCAGTATGGAGCCCCGGATGCGCTGGATGGCGTAGGTCTCGAACTGCGCACCCTGAGTGTCGTCGAAGTTCTTGGCAGCGTCGAGCAGCCCGATGAGGCCAGCCTGGATGAGATCGTCCACCTCCACACTGGCCGGAAGCTTGGCCATGAAATGGTAGGCGATGCGCTTAACGAGTGGCGCAAGTTCGTTGACGATCGCGTCGACGTCACGGTTGGCTATGGAATTGGGATTTACCATCGATTTGGGGAAGCTGTGATTGATATGCGCCGTCGCGACGGAGATCCGGTGGGCGGAAGAGGCAAAGGTCCTGGCTGCCCTGGACTTGCGCACGTGCGGTTGCGACCGACGAAATGAGCGGCCTGCGGGGCCGACTCCCTGCGGGTGGTTCCGGCAACGGGATCCGGCAACGTACGCCGGTTCGACGGGATGGCAGATCCCGCACGCCCCTGCCGCCCTGCCACGACCCGCATCCGACCGCAACGTGATGAACGCAAATCAATCAGACCTTTCCTCGTTCAAGCGTTTTCCGACAACACGACTCGGCTCATCTCGCGGAGCCTGTGCACGAAACCATCCAGGCCGTCCTCACCCGGGTAAGGCCAGCCCATCAGCATATCCGCAATCGACCCGATCTCGCCTGCCGATCGGGACGTGGGAAACGCGCAGGCCACGGCCTGGCGCAACCGAAGTGCGGTCGCCATGTCCTCGTCGGGCGGCAACCACCCCAGCCACGCCACCCGCACGGAAAGGAAGCGCTCGGCGGTGGCGCCGAGCCTGGCACATACGAGGCGTGCCTGTTCCTCTTCGGCCGCTTCGGTAACCACCACATGGAAACGTCGGCGGGCGGCCCCGCGGGAGAGGCGCTTCACTACCGCATAGGCCTCGGTGACGCCATCGGGGGCTGCCTGAACCACCACCACGATCTCGGAGGCAGCCGCCGCCCACGCTGCGCCGGCTTCGCTACGCGCCGCGGCGACGTCGAGCAACACGAAGTCCGCCGCGGGCTGAACGCGACGCAGGAGAGCTCCCAGACGGGCCTCGTCCTCCGCAACCAGGTCAGGAAGCAGACGGTCCACCTGCCTCGCTGCAACGAAACGCACCCCTTCGGGACCAGTCACGGCAACATCCTCCGGCGCCAGCCCTTGCCGGATACAGCCCGCCAAGTCGTGCCTGCAGTGAAGCCCGAGACGTGCGGCGGCACCGGAACGCGCATCCCCCTGATCCACCACGCAGACCGCCGAACCGCGACGCGCGAGAGCCACCGCCACGTCGGCCACCAGTGACGCGCGGGCCGACTGCCGTGCGGCCGAGGCAAAGGCGACTGTGCGCACCGCAGTACGTGAGAACAGGCGCCGGAGACCGGCTGCCTGGTCCTGCATGACGAGGGTCATCGGACTTCAGCCACCGCTCATGGCGGGGGCAGCCACGCCACGGGAGGCCATGACCAGGCCCATTTCTGCGGATGATGGGCGGAAGCCGCTGGCTCGCGTCTCGGCACGGAACGCGCGCTCCACCAGATAGAGGCTGTTCGCGAGATGAAGATCCTCCGGCACGCGCTGGCCGTTGGCGACGTAGTGCAGCGGCAGGCGGGAACGGATCATGACGTCGATCGCACCGCCCAGCGAAATCGCTTCGTCGACCTTGGTCAGGATGCAACCCGCCAGTCCTTCCCCACGGTAATTGCGCAGGACGTCCTCCAGACAGTCGCCCTGCGCCACCGCACTGACCAGCAGCAGCCGGGACACCGGCTTGCCGTGGCCAGAGAACAAGGCCACCTGCTCGGCGACACGTCGGTCTCGCTGGCTCATGCCGACGGTATCGATGAGCACCAGACGGCGTCCCTGGAGTTCGGCCAGCGTGAGCCTGAGGTCGTCCCCGTCCTTCACCGCGAAAACGGGGATGCCGAGGATCTTGCCGTAAATGCGCAACTGGTCCACCGCACCGATACGGTACGTGTCGGTGGTGACCAGCGCCACCTGTGACGGTCCATGCTGCAGGGTGCAGCTCGCCGCGATCTTGGCCACCGTGGTCGTCTTGCCCACACCGGTCGGACCGACCAGGGCGTACACGCCACCACGCGACACGATGTCCTGACCGGCAGGAACACAACGCAAACTGCTGGCGAGCACGGTTCTGGCCCAGCGCAGGGCGCGCGGCAGCGATTCGCCTGCCGGCAGTCGTGACACCACAGCGCGGGCGAAGCCGGCGCCGAAACCGCGGGCCAGCAATTCACGCATCAACTCGGCCTGTACAGGCGAGGCGGCACTGAATTCCCGCCAGGCGAAGCCCGCGAGCTGACCCTCGACAAGCCCGCGGAGCTCCCGCATCTCGTCCAGCAAGGCTTGGGCGGGCGCCATCGCGGCGGGGGACTCGGCACCAGGGGCCGATGCCGGGGACGCCCCCGAGGGTGTAGCCTCCCCACCGGGGGAGCGAGCAGTGCCCGCGACGCCGGCAACCTCATGCTCTGCGACCGCCATGATCTCGACCCCGCCAGCCACCGCGCGATTGGCCAGGATGAGGGCGTCGGAACCAAGCGCCTCCCGCACCAGACGCAACGCCTCCCGCGTGCTGGTCGCGAAGAATTTCCTAACCACCATGTCTGTCCCTCCGCCGAAGCCACGGCCCGGAGATGGCGGCGCGGGTCATCAGATGCGTCCCCCGAGGACCGCAACCACTTTCACGACCCGACTGTCAGGGATCTCGGCATGCGAGATGACACGCAACTGTGCGACGGAACGTCTGAGGAAACGGGACAGCAGACTGCGAATGGGGCCCGGCACCATCAGCACTGCGGGTCTCCCGGCAGTCTCCTGATCCTGCACGAGCTTCGCTGCCTGCTTCAACAGGTTCTCCGCGAGATTCGGTTCGAGACCGGCAGATTCGCCGGGCTTGGACTGGGCCGCCTGCATCAGGATCTGCTCGAGTTGGGGATCGAGGGCGATTACCTGTATCTCGGAATTACCCGGGACAATGGCATGGATGATAGCACGCGACAGTGCGACCCTCACCGCCGCCGTCAGCTCTTCGGGATCCTGGGTACGGGCGTAGTGCTCGGCAAGCGTCTCGAGGATGGAGCGCATGTCCCGGATGTGCACGCCCTCTCCCAGCAGGCTCTGCAGCACCTTGTGCAGTACGCCCACCGGGATGATCTTGGGCACGAGATCCTCGACCAGCTTGGGCGCCTCCTTGCCGAGGTGGTCCAGCAGGGCCTGCACCTCCTCTCTCCCGAGCAGCTCGGCGGCGTGGGCCTGGACGATGCTGGATATGTGGGTGGCGATCACGGTCCCTGCGTCCACGACGGTGTAGCCCATCGTGATGGCCTGCTCGCGACTGGCCTGATCCACCCAAACCGCAGGCAGGCCGAAGGCCGGGTCACGGGTTGGCGTACCCTGGAGAGTTCCGAGCGCCCGTCCCGGGTTTATCGCGAGGAACTGAGCCACCATGACTTCACCCGCACCCGCCTCCACGCCCTTCAGGGTGATGCGATATCCGTTGGGCTTCAGTTCGAGGCTGTCACGGATGTGCACCGCCGGGACCAGGAAGCCCATGTCCTGGGCGATCTTCTTGCGGATGCCGCGGATCCGCCGCAGCAGGTCGCCGTCCTGGGCCTTGTCGACCAGAGGGATCAGGCGGTAGCCAACCTCGAGACCGAGCACGTCGACGGTACCGACATCGTCCCAGCCTATCTCGGCCGCCTCGGCGGGCGGCGGAGGTGGCGCAGGAGCCGCGGGCGGCGCCTCCCGGCCCCGCTGGTCCACCAGATAGCCCAGTCCCGCCAGCGCCGCCGCCATCAGCAGGAAGGCGACATGGGGCATGCCTGGAATGATACCGAGCAGCATGAGCACCGATGCGGTGATGTAGAGCACCTGGGGCCGCATGAACATCTGCGAAAGGAACTGGTTCGACAGGTCCTCCTCGGTACCGACGCGGCTCACCACGACGCCAGCGGCCGTGGAGATGATGAGCGAGGGGATCTGCGCCACCAGACCATCGCCGATGGTCAGCAGGGTGTAATTCTCCGCCGCAATTGCGATATCGAGATCGTGCTGCAGCACCCCGACCAGCAGGCCTCCGAGGACGTTGATGATGGTGATGATGATGCCGGCAATGGCGTCCCCGCGGACGAACTTGCTCGCACCGTCCATGGCGCCGTAGAACTCCGCCTCCTGGGCCACCACCGTCCGGCGACGCCGCGCCTCGTCCTCGCCGATCAGGCCGGCGTTCAGGTCGGCGTCTATGGCCATCTGCTTGCCGGGCATGGCATCCAGGGTGAAACGCGCGGACACCTCGGCGATGCGGCCGGCGCCCTTGGTGATGACGACGAAGTTGATCACCACGAGGATGACGAACACCACGATGCCGACCGCGTAGTTGCCCCCCACCAGGAAGTCCCCGAAGGCCTCGATGACGTGCCCGGCGGCGCCCGGACCGGTATGCCCCTCGAGCAGGACGACGCGGGTGGAGGCGACGTTCAGCGACAGTCGCAGCAGCGTGGTCACCAGCAGGACCGTGGGAAACACCGAGAAATCGAGCGGCCGAAGCGCGAACAGGGCAGCCAGCAGCACGATCATCGACATGGCGATGTTGAAGGTGAACAGCAGGTCGAGCAGGAAGGTAGGCAGCGGCAGCGTCATCATGCCCAGGACGAGCAGGATGAGCACCGGCCCGGCCAGCGTGCTCAGCGGCAGTCTTGCGTTTGCGCGTGTCGGCGCGGCAGCCTCGGCCACTTAGCGACCCTCCCCCGACGTCGCCGTTGCCATCGCCGCGGCCTGCTCCGCTCCGATGGCGGGATCAAGCTCCGGCGGGACCTGTATGTCCGCAGGAGCCACTGGCGGCTCGCCGCCCGCGAGTTGATGGCGGGACAGCTGGTAGACGTAGGCGAGCACCTCGGCCACGGCAAGGTACAAGGCCGCGGGTATCTCGCGCCCCAACTCCGCATGGGCGTGTAGGGCGCGGGCGAGTGGCGGCGAACGCAGCGTCGGCACGGCGTTCTCCCGTGCGATCTCGATGATCCGCTCGGCAACCTGATCGGCGCCCTTGGCCACGACCACGGGAGCCCCCATGCTGCCCTCGCGGTAGCGCAATGCCACCGCGAAGTGGGTCGGGTTGGTCACCACCACGTCTGCCTTGGGCACCTCGGCCATCATGCGCCGGCGCGCCTGCTCTCTCTGGATCTGGCGGATGCGCGCCTTGAGCTGCGGGTCCCCCTCGGTCTCCTTGTACTCCTGCCGCACCTCCTCCTTGGTCATGCGCAGCTGGCGATGGTGATCCCAGATCTGGAATGGCACGTCCACCGCCACCACCAGCGCCATGCCGCCGACCACCGCGAGAAAGGTGACCACCAGCAGCCGGCCCAGATGGCCGATGGCCACCTCGGAGGGCTCCGCGGCCAGACCGAGGATGACATCGAGTTCGTTCATGACAACCAGGGTAGCCACACCGCCGACCACCAGCGATTTGGTCAGCGCCTTGCCCAGTTCGATCAGTCCACGGACGGAGAAGATGCGGGCCAGCCCCGCAGCAGGATTGAGCCGCTTGAACTGCGGCGCCAGCGCCTCAAGGGTAAACACCCAGCCGCTCACCAGCATGGGAGCGAGGATGGCGACGAGGAGCAGCAACGCCAGATAGGGTGCAAAGCCGAACAGGGCCTGCTCACCAGCCTCGCGCAGCCGCTCCGTCATGGCGCCGGTGCGGAAAGCCTCGGCGCGTTCTAGCGTCAGACCGCGCGTCATGACTTCGCGCAACGTCTGGACCAGGCCGGTCCCGAGGGAGAGCATCAGACCGCCGCCAGCCAGCAGAACGGCGAACGTGGCGAGCTCGGGGGATCGCGGAATCTGACCCTTGGCACGCGCCTCGTCTAGCCGTTTCTGTGATGCTGGTTCGGTGCGTTCGAGATCGCTGTCTTCGGCCATGAGGCAATCCGGGAGGGCGCGAATGCCGATCGCATCGAGTGTAGCACGCGGTCCTGACAGGGCCGGTTGCCGGGACCGCGCTCGCCAGGAGAGGGTGACGGGACCACGACTTTGGAGACGTGGGCGGACCAGCCCCGCCATCCGCGTCCGGGGTCGGTACAGGCCTGACGGACACCTCGCGCCAAAGCTTGGCACTGGGCGCAAGGTGTCAGCGAAGGGAACCTTCGAGCGCTGCGGGCTTCGCAGATGACGAACGGTGGCAGACGTTGACTTTTTGTTCTAACGCGAACTAATATCATTTATCCGCTGCCGCCACCCAACCGATGCCAGAGCGCTTCCTGACCACGCTGCGTCGCCTCGCCACCTGTTTCCAGGCGTTTGAGGCCTATTCGTCCGCTCATCTGAGAACGTTCGGCCTGACACCGCCTCAGTTCGACGTCATCGCGACGCTGGGCAACCAGCCGGGGATGTCCTGTCGCGAACTCGGTGAGCGCACCCTGATCACCAAGGGCACTCTCACCGGTGTGCTTGACCGGCTCGAGGCGCGTGGACTGCTGAGCCGCGGCTCGCGAGAGGACGACCGGCGCGGAGTCCATGTGAGTCTCACGCCGGCGGGTGAGGCCATGTTCGAGGCGGTCTTCCCGCCCCACGTGGCGCACCTTCGGCACGTCTTCGATGAACTGTCGCTGCCCGACCTCGAACGCCTCGAGGGCTACCTCGACAGACTGACGGCCCGCCTCCTGGCGGAACCGGCGCCGGATCGACCCGCCACGCCGAAGACCCGCATGATCGCCGCAGCGCGGCGCGCTGCCTGAGGCCATCACCATGACCACACGCTACACCTCGGTGGCCATCGCCCTGCACTGGCTCATCGCCCTGGCGATCCTGTGCAACCTCGGCCTCGGGCTCTACATGACGGAGCTGCCGCTGTCCGCCGGACCGATCAAGCTGAAGCTCTACGCTTACCACAAGTGGGCTGGCGTCAGCATTTTCACCTTCGTTCTCCTCCGCGTGCTCTGGCGCCTGGGACATCGCCCCCCTGCTCCGCCGGCTGGCATGCCGGACTGGCAGCGCCGCGCAGCCACCGGAGTCCACATGCTGCTGTATCTGCTGACGGTCGCCGTGCCAGTGACGGGATGGCTGTTCAGTTCCGCGAAAGGCTTCCAGACCGTGGTCTTCGGCATCTGGCCGATACCGGACCTGCTATCCAAGGATCTCGCGCTGGCGGGGATCCTCAAGGACTGGCACGCCTCCCTCAACTATCTGATGGTCGCGCTCGTCATCCTGCACGTCGCAGCAGCGTTGAAGCATCACTGGATCGACCGCGACAGCGCTCTTTCCTCCATGTTGCCGCTGCTGCGGCGCAGACACCCAGGAGCCACGCAATGAAACGAACAGCACCCGAGCCGAGACCAGCGTCCCCCTTCAACCCGCCAGGATTCATCACCGCCCTGCTCGCCCTCTGCGCCACCCCGGCCAGCCTGTCGGCGGCACCGCTGGCCGTCGACCTGGCGAAGAGCGAGATCGTGTTCGTCTCCAAGCAGATGGGCGTGCCGGTGGAGGGCAGGTTCCGCAAGTTCAGCGTGCAGCTCGACTTCGATGCGAAGAAGCCCGAGACCGCCAAGGCAGCACTGGAGGTGGACATCTCCAGCATCGATGCCGGCAGCCCGGAGGCGGATGGAGAAGTGGTCCGCAAACCCTGGTTCAACGCCGCGCAGTTCCCCAAGGCCACTTTCGGCTCGACATCGATCAAGCCGCTGGGCAACAACCGCTACGAGCTCACCGGGCCCATCACCATCAAGGGAAAGACCCGGAACGTCACTACGCCCTTCACCGTCAAGGCCGCCGGCGCCACCCAGGTCTTCGAGGGGACCTTCATCCTGAACCGGAGCGAGTTCGGCATCGGCGATGGCCCCTGGAACGATCCGGAAACGGTCGCCCTTGAAGTTCAGGTACGGTTCAAATTCGTGACCGCGCCCAAGTGAGGCCGTGCTCACGCCCCCCCCGCTCGCGCTCTTTTCCGGAGACACCCGACACATGAAACACATTGCCCTTGCCGCCGTCCTCGCAATCCTCGCCGCCGCACCCGCGGTGGCTGCACCCGAGAGCTACACGCTCGACAGCCGTCACAGCTTCCCCACCTTCACGATCAACCACCTCGGCCTGTCGATGCAGATGGGGCGTTTCAACAAGGCCGGCGGGAAGATCGTGCTGGACCGCGAGGCAAGAACCGGATCGGTGGAACTCACCATCGACGCCGCCTCCATCGACATGGGCCTCGACAAGTGGGATGCGGCGATGCGCGGCGAGGACTATCTCAACGTCGAACAGCATCCGACCATGAGCTTCCGCTCTACGCGTGTGCTGTTCGAGGGCGACAAGGTCGTCGGCGCCGAGGGCGAGTTCACTTTGCTCGGCGTCACCCGCCCGGTGTCGGTGACTCTCAGCGGCTTCAACTGCATCACCCATCCGCTCAACAAGAAGATCGTTTGCGGCGGCAACGCTTCCGCCTCGTTCAAGCGGTCGGAGTTCGGACTGACCAAGGGCCTGCCAGGCATCGGCGACGAGGTCAGGCTGACGATGGCGGTGGAAGCCTTCCGCGACTGACCACGCGCGGGCCGGGCGGGAGATCGCAGCCCGGTTCCGCTTTCCGCCGGTTCCTCGTCCGGTCCGGCGCCCCTTCACCCCCACTCATCAGGAGTTCATCATGAAGAAAGCCCTCATCGCCCTGCTGGCCTCGCTCGCGACCACCACCGCCGCAGTTGCGGCGGATTCGTATACCGCGGACCCGACCCACACCTATCCGAGCTTCGAAATCAGCCACCTCGGCTTCTCCACCACCCGCGGCGCCTTCCACAAGGCCGCTGGCAAGGTCGTGCTCGATACCGCAGCCCGCAGCGGCAGGATCGACATCACCATCGACACCGCATCGATCAACACCGGCCTGGGCAAGCGCGACGATCACCTGCGCGGCCCGGACTTCTTCAACGCGGAGCAATTCCCCAGCATCACCTTCGCCTCGAGCAAGCTCAAGTTCAACGGGGACAAGCTGGTGGGCGCCGAAGGTGAATTGACGATGCTGGGTGTGACCCGGCCGGTATCGCTGACGGTCGACTCGTTCGTCTGCGGTACGCACCCGATGAACAAGAAGGCGGTCTGCGGCGCCAACGCCGTGACCACCATCAAGCGTTCCGAATGGGGCATGAAGACCTACCTGCCCGCGGTGGGAGATGACGTGAAGATCGCCATCCAGATCGAGGCGTTCAAGGACTGATGCGCCACGGCGGCGGGGCCTCGGCCCCGCCATTCTGCGCAGCAGAGGACGACACCATGGTGCCGCGAGCACACGGGCTTGGGACAGATCTGATTCTCACCGCTTGGGCGATGTTTCTGTTCGCCGTGTTGCAGGGCGCAAGCGGTGACGGCCGTGCCGAAGTGTATCGCTGGGTCGACGAAAACGGCGGCGTGCACTACGGCGAGCGCCCTGGCGCTCCTCGCGACGCACAGCGTCTCGACATCCTCCTGCAGGGCAATGACCCGCCGGAGGCCTCCCTCACCTGCAACACCATCCAGTGTCAATACGAACGTGTGCGATCAGATGGCGAGCGCCTGCGCCGCAACCAGCGCGAGAGTGACGCCGCGTGGGAAAACGAACTCTCCGACCGGGCTCGTCGCGCCGAGAGCTTGCGACAAGCCGAGGGGCGCAGTCAGGCCGGCGCGGACCAGCGATCGGGTCACTGGATCGTTCCGCGACGTGTGATCCGGCGCCCGCAGGTCAACGGTCGCGTGAACCCAGAGCCGCAGGCGCCTGCCGCCGACCCGGGCTCACCATTGAGGACACTGCCCCCGGTCGGTTCACCGGTGCGCCCTCTTAGATGAGTCTCCAGGCACGCCACAGGGCGCTCGCCGATCGATAGCCGAGTTTCGGACGACGCCATACCCATGGCGCCGAGTCGCGATTACCTGACGCCTCCCGCAGTCGGTACGAGGATTGCGCTCACCCCGCTCCCAGGGGAGAGGTGCGCCGATCAGTTCTTCAATCCCAGCGGTCATCCCTGACCTGTATCCGGCCATCCACCACCCGCACCGGAAACACCGCCGTCGGTTCGTAGGCGGGCGCGGTCAGCGCGGCACCGGTGCGGATGGAGAAGCGCGCGCCGTGCCTCGGACAGACGATCTGGTCACCTTCGACACACCCGCCGGTCAGGCGACCACCATCGTGGCTGCACACATCCTCCAGGGCATGCAACTCCCCCGCGAGCCTGAAAACCACGATGGCCGTGCCGTCCAGATCCGCCTCGCGATGACCGCCCTCGGGCAATTCATCGAGGCGACAGATATCCAACCAATCCATTGCGAGCGCCCTCAGACCGGAACCACTTCCAGCGTCGGATCGATCTGATGGACCAGGCTCTCGATGCCCGCGAGCGTGCCGGACAGTGAACTCGGGCAACTCCCGCAGGCTCCCTGGTAATGGACGTGCAGTTCATGCCCTTCCAGGCCGACGATGAACAGGTCGCCACCGTCACCCTGCAGGAAGGGGCGTACGCGCTCGTCCAGCAGGTCGCTGATGAGACGCAGCTTTTCGCGCTCCTCCGGCGTGTAGCGCGGATTGTCGAGCAAGGCAGAGCCGGCGGCACCAAGTGCCTCCGACCGGTCTTCAGCGGCCGGCGCTTCGCGGATCGGTACCGCCAGGAGCTTCAGCAACGCAGTCCAGTCAGCCCCTCCGTCCTGGGTCACGGTGATCCAGTGGTCGACGTAGAACACATTGGTGACGTGCTCAATGTCGAACAGTGCCCTGGCCAGGGGGTCAGCCTGCGCTTCGGCCGCGCTGTCGAAGGAATGGGCAACGCCCCAGCTCAGAGACTCCTTCAGGATGAATTTGCGCGCGTTCGGATTGGGCGTCGGCTCGATCTCTGCGATTTTCGGCATGGGGTCAGGTCATCCTGTGTGCAACCGCTATCGTCTTCAGGGATTCATCGTTTCTTTTGCAGCGTCGGGCATGATGGGGGATGCGGATCAGGCCCCGACCGCCGGGTCTGCGTCGCCTTCCGTGGTCGCCGTGTTCCTGTCACCGAAGGCAGCGCGCAGCGTATGCCAGGGCAGGATGGCGCACTTGACGCGCGAGGGCAGGTCCTTCACGCCGCTGAACACCGCGAGCCTTCCGAGATGGCTGGGATCGCTCGAGGGATCCAGATGACCCGTGGTCATCTGCCGGAACTCCTCGGCCAGGGTCTGGGCTTCCAGCACCGTCTTTCCCTTGACCGCCGCCGTCATCATCGAGGCCGAAGCCTTGCAGATGGCGCAGGACTGCCCCTCGAAGGACACGGCGTCGATCGCGCCGTCCGTGACATGCAGGTGCAGCCAGATGTGATCGCCACACAGAGGGTTAAGTCCTTCCGAGCTGTGCGTGGCGTTTTCGAGTCTGCCGTAGTTGCGTGGCTTGCGGTTGTGATCGAGGATCACGTCCTGATAGAGCTGTTTGCTGTCCATGGGGTCGTAATCCCTGCGGCCGGCGGCTCAGCCGAACAACTGCTGCACCTTGCGCACCGCCGCCACCAGGGCGTCGACCTCCGCGAAGGTGTTGTAGAAGGCAAAGGAGGCGCGCGCAGTGGCGGGCACGCCGAAACGCTGCATCACCGGCTGGGCACAGTGGTGCCCGGTGCGCACCGCGACGCCCTCCTCGTTCAGCAGCGTGCCGACATCGTGCGGATGCACGTCGCCGACGTAGAACGAGAGCACAGCGGCCTTTTCCCGCGCCGTTCCGATGATCCGGATGCCGGGCAGTTCGGACATGCGCGCCGTCGCGTACTCGAGCAGGGCGTGCTCGTGGGCCGCGATGCGATCGAGGCCGATCCCCTGCAGGTACTCAAGAGCCGCCCCAAGACCGATCATGGCGGCGATCGGCGGCGTGCCGGCCTCGAACTTTGCCGGGATGAGGTTGTAAGTGGTCTTCTCGAACGACACCGAGAGGATCATGTCGCCGCCACCCTTGAAGGGCTGCATGGCCTCCAGCAGATGGGCTTTGCCGTACAGGGCGCCGCTGCCTGTGGGACCACAGGCCTTGTGCCCCGAGAAGGTGTAGAAATCGCAGTCCAGCGCCTGGACGTCCACCGCCAGGTGCGGCGCGGCCTGGGCACCATCCACCAGGATGGGTGCCCCATGGGCGTGGGAGACCTCCACCATGCGGCGGATCGGCGTCACCGTGCCGAGTGCGTTGGACACGTGGGTGACTGCCACGAACTTCGTGCGCTCGTTGAACAGGCGTTCGTACTCCTCGAACACGAGTTCGCCCCGCTCATCGATGGGCGCGACACGCAACTTCACGCCCTTCTCCTCGGCGAGCATCTGCCAGGGCACGATGTTTGAGTGGTGCTCCATGTGGGTGACGATGACCTCGTCACCGGCAGAGAGGAACTTCCGACCGTAGCCGTGCATAACGAGGTTGATGCTCTCGGTGCAGCCGGTGGTGAAGATGATCTCCCGGTCCTCCCGCGCATTGAGGAAACGCTGCACGGTGCGGCGAGCGTTCTCGTAGGCCAGAGTCGCGGTCTCCGACAGCAGATGCACGCCGCGGTGAATGTTGGCGTGCTCGTGGGTCTGATAGCGGACCAGCCGGTCGATCACCTGGCGCGGCATCTGGCTGGATGCCGCGTTGTCGAGATAGACCAGCGGCCGGCCGTGCGGGTGCACGTTGGAAAGAATCGGAAAATCGCCCCGGATCGACCCCGGGTCGAACGCCACCTCCGCCTGCGCGGTGACCGTCGATACCGCAGATGCGCTCATGCGCCTCCTCGTTGCATTCTGGTCGGATCAACCGGACGCGTCCCGCGGCCGGGGTTTCCATTGACGACACCGCCTTGAGCCGGCGGCCCTACCCGAAACTCAGCCCAGAGCCGGACCACCCGTGTGGTTCACGATGACCTGACGCAAACCCGCCACGATGGAGCGCACCGGGATGCGATCGACGATGTCGGCGGCGAACCCGTAGGTCAACAGCCCCCGCGCGACCGGTTCGGACAGCCCGCGGCTGCGCAGGTAGAACACCTCCTCCGCCTCGAGCTGGCCCACTGTCGCACCGTGAGCGCACTTGACGTCGTCCGCGAAGATCTCGAGTTGCGGCTTTGTGTCGACCTGGGCTCGGGGAGACAGCAGCAGGTTGCGACTCTCCTGGGCCGAGTTGGTACGCTGAGCACCCTCACGCACCAGGATGCGCCCGTTGAATACCGCATGGGCTCCTCCGGAAACCACGCACTTGTGCTGCTGCCGGCTGACACCGTCTGGCTGGGCGTGGTCCACGAAGGAATGGGTGTCTGCAAGTTGGCGGCCGCCAATCATGGCCAGACCGTCGATCTCGAAACGCGTCCCGGGGCCATCCTGCTGCACATGCAGGCTGTGACGGGAGATGCGTGCCCCCATGGCCAGAGCGTTGGAAGCGTACTGCCCGTCTCGCGCCACATGCACTGCCGTTGTGGCGATGTGGAATGCACTGCGGCTGTCACGCTGCAGGCGCACGTGGCGCACCCGCGCATTGGCACCGACGTAAACCTCGCCCACCGCGTTTACGCAATAGCTGTCCTGGTGAAGCGCCACGTGGTCCTCGACCAGGAGCAGGTCGCTGCCGGTCTCCGCCACGACGAGCAGGCGCGGGTGTGTCGCCACCTCGCGCTGACTGGAGACGAAAAGACAATGCACCGGCCCTGGAGCGACGGCAGTGCGCGCGGTGTGGATGACCGCCACGTCCTGCAGGCGCGCGGTGTTCACCGCGACGAACAGATCGTCGGCGACCGGCGCCGCCCGGGCCACCCAGGCTGCAGGGTCGAAGTCGCCCGTCCCGGCGCCGTGCGACAGGGTACCGACGCTCAGGCCGTCGTGCCCGCCGAGGTGCGAAAGGGCAGGCTGGAACTGTCCGTCGACAAACACCAGGGTCGCCACCGCCTCGGGCACGGCGAACGGGGACAGTGCATCGGCCTGGACTGCGGAAGCCGCCCCGTCCGGGCTGCCGAGCGCGGTGCGGTAGAGCGGTGTCAGATCGGTGAACCGCCAGTCCTCGTCCCGCGTCGACGGCACAGACAGCACGTTGGCGCGTTCCAGCGCCTCTGCGCGCAGGGTCTTGAGCCAGCCGGCACCCTGGGTGGCGGGTGTGGCCAGCAGGCCGTCGAGGAACGACCGCGTTTGCTGCACTTGCATCTTTGCTCAGGCCGCCTCTTTCTGGATCCAGTCGTAACCGCGGGCCTCGAGCTCGAGGGCGAGCTCCCTGCCACCGGTCTTCACCAGACGACCGCCTTCCATGACGTGGACGAAGTCCGGCACGATGTAATTCAGCAGGCGCTGATAGTGGGTGACCAGCACGACTGCGTTGTCTGCCGCACGCAACTGGTTGACTCCGTTGGCCACCACCCGCAGTGCGTCGATGTCGAGACCCGAATCGGTCTCGTCGAGAAACGCCAGGCGCGGCTCCAGCAGCGCCATCTGCAGGATCTCGTTACGCTTTTTTTCGCCGCCCGAAAAGCCGGTGTTGACGCTGCGCTCCAGGAAGGCGGGATCCATCTCCAGGAGCTTCATCTTCTCGCGCACGAAATCGTCGAACTCGAGCGGATCCAGCTCGTCACGCCCCCGCCCACCCTGCACGGTGTTGTAGGCGAGACGAAGGAACTGGGCGTTGGCCACACCCGGCACTTCGACCGGATACTGAAAGCTCAGGAAGAAGCCTTCCCGGGCACGCACCTCCGGATCCATGGCGAGCAGGTCCTTGCCGCAGAACACGGCTTCCCCCGCCAGCACCTCATAGGCAGGATGGCCCGCCAGGACCTTGGACAGGGTGCTCTTCCCGGATCCGTTGGGGCCCATGATGGCGTGCACCTCGCCAGCCCGGACCTGCAGGTCGATGCCCTTGAGAATCCGCACACCCGCGACGGCCGCCTCGAGGCGGCGCACGTCCAGCAGCATGGTGGCTCCGGTGTTGCTCATCCGACGCTTCCTTCCAGTTTGAGCCCGAGCAGACGGCCGGCCTCGACCGCGAACTCCATGGGCAATTGCGTAAAGACATCCTTGACGAAGCCGTTGATGATCATCGACACGGCCTCCTCCGCGCCGACACCGCGGCTGGCGAAGTAAAAAAGCTGGTCCTCGCCGATCTTGGAGGTGCTGGCCTCATGCTCCACCTTGGCCGTCGGATTGTTCACCTGGATGTAGGGGAAGGTGTTGGCGCCGCAGCGCTCGCCGATGAGCATGGAATCGCACTGGGAGAAGTTGCGCGCGCCCTCCGCCCCCGGGCCGATCTTCACCAGGCCGCGATAGCTGTTGTTAGACTCGCCGGCCGAGATGCCCTTGGAGATGATGGTGCTGCGCGTGTTGCGACCGACGTGGACCATCTTCGTGCCGGTGTCGGCCTGCTGCTTGTGGTTGGTCAGCGCCACCGAATAGAACTCGCCCACCGAGTTGTCCCCGAGCAGCACGCAAGAGGGATATTTCCAGGTGATGGCGGAACCGGTCTCGACCTGGGTCCAGGAGATCTTGGAACCGACCCCCTTGCACAGACCGCGCTTGGTGACGAAGTTGTAGATGCCGCCGACGCCGTTCTCGTCGCCGGCATACCAGTTCTGCACCGTCGAATACTTGATGTTCGCGTTGTCGAGCGCGACCAGTTCCACGACGGCGGCGTGGAGCTGATTGGTGTCGAATCGCGGCGCCGTGCAACCCTCGAGGTAGCTGACATCCGCCCCCTCCTCCGCGACGATGAGGGTGCGCTCGAACTGGCCGGACTCCTGGGTGTTGATGCGGAAGTAGGTCGACAGCTCCATCGGGCACTTCACCCCCTTGGGGATGAAGCAGAACGACCCGTCGGTGAACACCGCCGAATTGAGTGCCGCGTAGAAGTTGTCGGCTGCGGGAACCACTGTGCCCAGGTACTTGCGCACCAGCTCCGGGTGCTCGTGCACCGCCTCGGAGAATGAGCAGAAGATCACGCCGACGTCTGCGAGCTTCTTCTTGTACGTGGTGGTCACGGACACCGAGTCGAAGATGACATCGACCGCAACACCCGCCAGCGCAGCCTGCTCGTGCAAAGGCACGCCCAGCTTCTCGAAGGTGCGCTTGAGCTCCGGGTCCACCTCGTCCATGGACTCCAGCTTCTTCCTCGGCTTGGGCGCCGAGTAGTAGATGATGTCCTGGAAGTCGATCTTCGGGTGGTGCACGTTGGGCCACGTCGGCTCGGTCATGGTGCACCAGTGCCGGAAAGCGGACAGCCGGAACTCCAGCAGCCACTCCGGTTCGTTCTTCTTCCGGGAAATCAGCCGGATGATGTCCTCGTTCAACCCCTTGGGCGCCATGTCCGACTCGATGTCGGTGACGAACC